>JAUMYU010000055.1 GCA_030528485.1 Comamonadaceae bacterium | reverse complement strand
CGCCCGCCCATTCACAAAGCCTACGGGCCGCTGGAGCTGACGCTGCAAGATCCGCGCGTGAGCTTGAGCGAGCGCAGCGCCCGCATCCGCGCCCGCCTGCGCGTCAGCGTCGCCGTGCCGTCGCTGGGCCGCTCCTGGCAAGGCGATGTGGAGGCTTCCAGCGGGCTGCGCTACGAGGCCGCCGAGGGCGCCTTTTACCTCAACGCCCCGGCCATTGAGCGCATCAACGCGCCAGGCATGCCCGTGCGCTACGCCACGCTGGCAGGGCAGGCCGCCTCTTCGGCGCTGCAACGGTTTTATGCCTTGCGCCCGGTGCATGTGCTTGAGCCGACTGCCAAAGGGCGTGCCACACGCATGCTGCTGCGCAAGGTGTATGTCCACAACGGGGCGCTGGTCGCCAAATTGGGCACACCTGAAATTACAAATCAAAAGTAAAATTTGATTATTTCATATCAAGCCAAATATAGGCGTTTTTGTTTCTTTTGATTTATAAAATTACCGTCATCGCACAAACGCTGTAGCCCGCAGGAGCGCAGCGGTTGTGGTGGCCGTTGCTGCACCACGCCGGAGTGCAGCAACGGCTATTTTCAGCGCGCCTGGATGCGCGTGATCTGCCCACTGCCGGGGTGGCTGGCCGGGCCGCTGTTGACCACGTACACGCCCTGCCCGCCCACGCTGATGTGGTTGGGTTGCGGGCCGCTGGCCCAGTTGCCCACCACCTGGCCCTCTGCATTCACCGCCGCAATCGTGCTGCCCGCGCGGTTGACCACATACGCCAGGCCGCTGGCCGGATCAAACGCCACGTTCAACGGGCTGGCGCCCACCAGCGCACGGTGCAGCAGGCGGCCCGTGGCGGCATCCACGATGACCACATCGTCCGAACCTTGCGAAGCCACAAACAGGCGGCCACTGCGCGCGTCATACGCCACACCCGAGCTGCCGGTAACGCCTTCGATGGCAAACACGCGCTCCACGCGCTGGCTCCTGGCATCGATCACCGCCACCTCGCCCGTGCTGCTGACGGCAAACAGCTTGCCCGAGGCCGCATCCAGCGCCAGGCTCATGGACGCAAAGCCGCGCGCAGCCGCGCCGCGCAACGCGCTCTGGATTTCTATCGTCCCCGCCTTTTGCATCGTGCGCGTATCAAACACCTCGATCCTGGGTGAAACGGTGGAAACAAACGCCTTGCCCAAGCGCCCATCGATCACCACATCGCGCGGATGCCCCACCGATTGCGGCGGCAGTTGTTTGAGCAAGCGCAAATCGGACTGGCGGTACACCGCCACCGTGTTCTGGCGCGTGTTGGTCACCCACACCGTGCCGCGCGCATCGTCCACCCCCACGCCATACACCGCAAACACGCCACCGGGTTGCATCTTGCCCTCCCGGTCTTTGCGCTCAGGCGCTTGCGCGGGCGTGATGCGCGCCAGCACTTGCAGGCTTTGGGCATCGAGCTTGACCAGCTCCGACTGCGCTACCGGCGGGCGACCTGCCGCGCGCGTGACAAACACCGCACCACTTTTGGCGCTATAGGCCGACTGGTACAGCCCGCCTTCGGCCACCTTGGCGCTTTGCAGGGCAAAACGCTCCTGCCCACTGGCCGCCAGCCTGGGCGAAACCTTGAGCGCAACCACCATCGCCGCATTCGGGCCGGTGGCGCTGACCACCACCGGATGGCGGCCAGGCTGCGCCTGCGCGGGGATTTGCACCGGCACGCTGAACTTGCCCTGGGCATCCACTGCCACTGGCGCGGCCAAAGGCTGGCCCTCGTAAATGAGCGTCACCATCTGGCCGGGTTTGAACTGGCTGCCATTGATGGGCACCACATCGCCTGCATACACCACTGGCGCACCCGCGCGCGCCTGGCCGGCGAAGCGGTTATCGACAGCCGCGAACTGCACCAGCGTGCGCGGTTGCTCAGCGGGCGCAGCCTGGGGAGCCTCCACTCGCGCCTGTTGAGGCGCTTGCGCCACAGGCACCGTTTGCGAGCCACAAGCGCCCAACGCAGCCACCACCACAATGCCCATAGCCCAGCGACCTGCCAATGGGGAACGGGTACGGAAATGCAAATGCATAAAAGGACTTTCAAAAAAGCGGCCCACAGGCCGCCAAGAGTGAAAAAACCGGCCATCGCCGGCGGAGCAAGAGGATACTATTCAAAACCATTCGCAATCACTTAACGTATTGCCCGCCCTGCAAGCGCCTGCTCAAAACCTTGGCGCGTGCAGGAGGAAAAGCGTGCATGCGCTTTGCGCCGCCCTTTGCAACAAAGACGCAACAGGCGCATCAGGCCAGCGCCTGAGCAGCAGCAGTCCGGCACGCTCCCTACAATCGCCTTACCCTCGCCCCTCTCGCCCCTCTCGCCCTATCGCCATGACCGCCGCGCCTCCCCAGGCCCCGAAAACTCCGCGTACAGCGCCGCCAGCACCCGCCCAGACGCCTGCCACCGCCCAAACTCCGGTGCGCAAGCCGCGCGCCCTGCCCCACGCCAACCCCGTCATGCGCGCGCTGCTGCACCTGCTGGCGCTGCTGTGCCTGGCGCTGGGCATCGTGGGCGTTTTTGTGCCCGGCCTGCCCACAACGGTATTCATCCTCATCGCCGCCTGGGCCGCGGCGCGCAGCTCGCCGCGCACGCACGCTTGGCTGCTGGGGCATAAAACGTTTGGCCCCATCCTGCGCAATTGGGAGGAAGGCGGCCTGGTCAGCCGCAAATCCAAATACACCGCCAGCCTGGTGATGGCCGCCAGCGTGGGGGTGATGTTGCTGACCAATATGCCCAGGCCTGCCATCGCCTTCACCGCCGTGTGCCTGGCCTGCGTGGCCATTTGGCTGTGGCTGCGGCCCGAGCCGCCTTCGGATGCGATGTAGCCGCGCAGCAGCCCCCCCCGCGCCAGAGACCCGTCACAGCGCATCCAAATATCCAATCAAAGTAAAAACAATTCTATAATCAGCATGCCAAAACAAGGATATTTTGTTTCTTTTTGATATGCAAATAACTTGATTGGCAAACTTCCCTGCCTCGGGTGTTTCAAGCCGGGCCTCATGCGCGGTACAGCGCCCGGGTTTCACCCAGGGTTTCGGCGATGCGCGCCATGTGCTTGCTCACCCGCTCCAGCCAGCGCTGCGCGGTCAATTGCTCCAGCGCGGCGGCGGCGCTGATGCGGTAGTTCGCCGCTCCTTCAACAACCGCGCGGCGGGCCGTGCCCTGTTGCTCGTGTACCCAGCCGCTGATCTGGCGCAGCTCCTCGGTCACGTCCTCGCGCAACGCCAGGCCCTCATCGCCCAACCAGTCGGCGCTGCGCTCCAGCGCGGAGGCCAGGCGCTGGGCCAGCTCAGCCAGCGAGGGGTGCTCGCGCAGCACGTCGGCATGCGCCATGCCGTCCAAATCGTCGCGCAGCACACGGGTCTGGTCCATCAGGAACAGCAGGTGGATCAGGCGCTGCTGGTCGCTGCTCGATTGCGGCACGGGCAGCGTGGCCAGGTAGGAATCGACGGCGATGAGCAGCTTGTCCAGTGGCATGCCGCTTTTGCTGGCCGTCAGCGGCTGGCCTTGCAGGCGGTGCGCCAGCAGCGTGCAGCTGTCGGCCAGGCCCAGGCAGAGGGTTTTTTCCGCCGCCGCAATGGCCAGCGCAGGCACCGATTGCAGGGAGTTGTCCAGATAGCGCAGCGCCGGCGGGGCCGACTCTTTGACCAAGCGGCTGGCCATGCCCGCCAGCAGCGAGGTTTGCGGCAAGAACACCAGCGCGCCCAGCACACTGAAGGCGGTGTGAAAGGCCGCCAGCGCCATGGCGGTGTTGACGCCGCCCGTGGCGGGCGCCCAGGTCTGCATGGCGTACAAAAACAGCGGTTGCAGCGCCAGCAGGGCCAGCACGGCCGAGCACAGGTTGAACAGCAAATGCACCAGCGCGGTGCGCTTGGCGCTGGCGCTGCCGCCGGTGGCTGCCAGCAGCGCAGTGGCGGTGGTGCCGATGTTCTGCCCGATGACCAGCGAGGTGGCCTGGGCCAAGTCGATGGCGCCGCTGGAGAGCGCCGCCAGCGTGGTGGCCAGCGCGGCGCTGGATGCCTGCAACAGAATCGTCATGACAATGCCGATGGCCACCAGCATCAGGCGCGTGCGCCAGCTAGAGTCGGAAAACTGGGTGAAATCCACCCTCTGAGCCATGTCGGCCATGGCCTGCTGCAAGAAGTCGATGCCCACGAAGATCAGCCCGAAGCCCGCCATCGCCAGCCCCACCAGGGCCATGCGGTGCTTGCCCAGCAGTTTCATGATCGCGCCCAGGCCCAGCAGCGGCATGGCCAGGCTGGAGATGGAGAACTTCATGCCCAGCAGCGCCACGATCCAGCCCGTGCTGGTGGAGCCGATGTTGGCGCCGATGATGACGCCGATGGCATTTTGAAAGCTCAGCAGGCCCGCGCTGACGAAGCCGATGGTGGCCATGGTCGTGGCGGTGGAAGATTGCACGGCGGCCGTGGCCCCCATGCCGGCGAGCATGGCCTTGAAGGGCCGGCCCGTCAGCCGCGCCAGGCCGGTGCGCAGCGATTCGCCAGCCATGGCCTTGAGGCTGTCGGACATCAACACCATGCCCAGCAGGAACAGGCCAATGCCGCCGGCGAGCAGACTAAGGGTGGCGAACATGGGGCAATCCTTGGCTGTTGCAGCGTCTGAACTGCGGCGTTACGCGCAGTGCCGGGCGATCAGCGCCTTGACCTGCGCTGCATCGGCCGGCAGCACCTGCACGCGGCGCGGCAGGTCTTCGATGCCTTCCAGGCCCGCGGGGCGCTCGGGCTCGCGGCCCAGGGCTTCGCGAATGGTGGCGGCGAATTTGATGGGCAGGGCGGTTTCCAGCACGATCATGGGCGCGCCGGGGCGCTGGTGTTGGCGCGCGACCTTCACGCCGTCGGCGGTGTGGGTGTCGATCATTACGCCGTGCTGTTCGTACACGTTGCGAATGGTCGCCAAGCGGTCGGCGTGGGTGCTTTTGCCGCTGGCCCAACGCTGACCTTTGTCGCGCCAGGCTTGCAGCTCGGCGGGCAGGCTGAATTCGCCATCGCGCGCCAGCGCGTCGGCAAACAGGGCTTGGACGCGCGCGCCGTCACGGTTCAGCACGTCAGCGACGAAACGCTCGAAATTGCTGGCCTTGCTGATGTCCATGCTGGGGCTGCTGGTCTCGAACGTGTCGGCGCTGCCGCGCACGCGGTAGCGGCCGGTGCGGAAGAATTCGTCGAGCACGTCGTTTTCGTTGGTGGCGACGACGAGCTGGCCGATGGGCAGGCCCATCATGCGCGCCACGTGGCCGGCGCAGACGTTGCCGAAGTTGCCGCTGGGCACGGTGAAATCAACGTGCTCGCCATCGGCCTGCGTGGTCTGGAAGTAGCCCGCGAAGTAGTAAACCACCTGCGCCAGCAGCCGCGCCCAGTTGATGGAGTTGACGGTGCCGATCTGGTGCTGGCGCTTGAAGGCCAGGTCCCCACTGACGGCCTTGACGATGTCCTGGCAGTCGTCAAACACGCCCTCGATGGCGATGTTGTGGATGTTGTCGTCTTGCAGGCTGAACATCTGCGCCTGCTGGAAGGCGCTCATGCGCCCGTGCGGGCTGAGCATGAAGACGCGGATGCCCTGCTTGCCGCGCATGGCGTATTCGGCGGCGCTGCCGGTGTCGCCGCTGGTGGCGCCCAGGATGTTGAGCTGCTGGCCGCGCCGCGCCAGTTCGTACTCGAACAGATTGCCCAGCAGTTGCATGGCCATGTCCTTGAAGGCCAGCGTGGGGCCGTTGGAGAGGGCCTCCAGATAAAAGCCGTCGCTCAACTTCTTCAACGGCGTGATTTCAGCCGTGCCGAAAACCTGCGGCGTGTAGGTCTTGTCGCAAATGGCGCGCAGATCGGCGGCGGGGATGTCGTCGATGTAGAGGCTCAAGATCTCGAAGGCCAGCGCGGCATAGCCTTGCTGCTGGTACACGCTGCGCAGGCGGGCCAGATCGGCGGCGGCCAGTTGCGGATAACGCTCGGGCAGGTACAGGCCGCCATCGGGCGCCAGCCCTTCGAGCAGGATGTCGCAGAACTGGCGGGGGGTGGCGTCGCCACGGGTGGAGAGGTAGTGCATGGTGTCTGAAAATGGAGGGAAGCCATGCCACAAAGTCGATGTCATGGCAGGGGTGTTCAAACGCCGCTCCAACGCCACAGCGCAAGGACGGGAGGGCGGCCTGCCCGATACTACCGGGCGTCGCATTATTTTTGGAGAACCATGCAGGCTGTTGCTGCACTTGTTCAAAATCTCTACACGGCGGTCAAGAGAGTGGCTTAGGGCGCTCTGCTTGCGCCCGCAAAGTCTTGCCACAGCCCCAGCGCTATATGTGCAAGGTAGCGCCCTACGGCCCACCCCAAACCGCTTCTTGCCCACTCGCACCGAGATTTTGAACAGGCTCTAAAAGAATTTGCCATTGGCGGGCAAGGCTGCGGCCACATCCCGGAATGCCGCCAGCGCTGCCTCCAGATGCTCGATGATCTCCTGTTACAGCACCTCCGGCGACGGCATGTCATCCAGTTTGTCCAAGCTGTCGTCTTTCAGCCAGAAGATGTCCAGGCTGGCCTTGTCGCGCACCATCAACTCGTCGTAGCTGAAGTATTTGAAGCGTTCGGTTTCTTTACGTTCGTGGCGGTTTTCCGGGTGATAACAGGCGATGAAGTCCTGCAAATCATCCAGTTTCAGCGGGCGGGTTTTCAGGGTGAAGCGCTGGTTGGTGCGCAGGTCATAAAACCATACGCCCTGGGTATGGATACGGCCATCCTTGGGCGCGTTGTCGAAGAACAGCACATTGGCCTTGACTCCTTGCGCGTAGAAGATGCCGGTAGGCAGGCGCAGGATGGTGTGCACATCGCAGGTTTGCAGCAGCTTGCGGCGGATGCGCTCGCCCGCGCCGCCTTCAAACAGCACGTTGTCCGGCAGCACCACGGCGGCCTGGCCATCCACTTTCAGCAAGTTGACGATGTGTTGCAGGAAGTTGAGCTGCTTGTTGGAGGTGGTTTCCCAGAAGTCCTGGCGCTCGTAGGTCAGCGCCTCGCGGTCTTCCTCGCCCTCGGCATTGGTGATGGTCATGCTGCTTTTCTTGCCAAAGGGCGGGTTGGCCAGCACGTAATCGACCTTGACGCGCGGCTCGGCAATCAGTGCGTCGGAGCGGTCCACCGCAGGCTCGCCGTCCAGTTCGCCGATGTTGTGCAAAAACAAATTCATCAGGCACAGGCGGCGGGTGGCCGGATCCTGAATCTTGTTCTGTGCCTTGAAGAAGATGGCACCCAACATGCCCCCTTCCTGCCCCAGCCGCTGCAACACCGCCAGATAGTGCGCCTCCAGCGGCTCGCCCACCTTGGCCCTGAGGCTGGGCCAGTCGTAGCCCTTGGGGATGCGCGTGTCGCGGTTGTACGGTGCCTGCGCGTACTCATGCGCCAGCTTCAAAAAGAGCAGATAGGTGAGCTGCTCCAGATAGTCGCCATAGCCCACGCCGTCATCGCGCAGGGTGTGGCAGAAGTTCCAGACTTTTTGGACGAGGGTGGAGGTGTTCATGGCAGGGAAGAAAACAACTTAACTTGTATGATGTTGATTTTTCTAGTTTTTTTTGAATTTCGCTGTTTGCTTTCCAAGGCTTTGGAAAGCAAACGCCAGTGTCAAGGCGTGGCTTGGATGACCAAGAGCCGGATCGCAGAACACGCGGCATGGAAAACAAAAAATCTACAATCTATTGATCTAAAAAAGTTTTTTCGCACGTTCTGAGTTGCTTTCTGATGACTCGGAAAGCAAACGCGGACTCTGAGCGCCACTTTCCGCATCAGGTTTGAAGTACTCCCTGTTGCGGGTTCCGCTCGTCTGGTTGCTGACCAGCAAGCCCTGCTCCACCCAGCGCTTGAGTTGCTTGGATGCCTTGAGCGTGTCCAAGTCTGCAATCTGGCACAGCTCCCGATTGCTGATGGAACCGTTTCGATCCACCCAGTCACTGACCTGCTCCCAAATCGAGGGGCTTTCTTCATTCAGCAAGGTGACGGAAATCGCCTCCTGCGCTTGTTGCCGCAACTCGCGGTACTGAGGCGGGTACAGGTTCTGGGCGCGCATCAGGTTGAACATCATCTTGACCCCCTCGCCTGCATCTACGTTGGGCGGCTCAGGGAACTCGCGCAAATTGCTGGCAATCAGGCCGTTGCGTGCAAATGACCCCATACGGTGCACCGTCGCCGCTGTAATCCGTCCTGGAAACAAGCCGGGGCTGAGCACCTCAATACGGTTATCGAAGATACGTACTTGGATATCGCGGTTGAGCCGGTAATCGCGATGAATCACCGCGTTGGTGATGGCTTCTTTGATCACCCGTTCTGGGTAGCGATGCACCGTGCGAAAGCCTGATTTCGCCAGCGTCAAGCCTTCTGCCAGCTCATCCAGCACATATTGGTGTGCCTTTTCAATCAGTCGATACAAGGGGCCTGACAGGGTTCTAGGAGGTTTCCGCAGATTGGGAACCTCGCCTGCTTCAATCTGTATGCCCTTGTAGTGGAAAACTCGAATATCCGCTCTTGTTCCGCTGGCTGCCAACAATGCGCCTGGATGATCGGCAAACAGCAATACGGCGGCTCGCAAAGGGCGCAGTTCCCCACCCACTTTTTTTGCCAGTCCAATGCGATAAAGCTGATCTGCGATGCCAGTTGCAGATAGACCCCTGGCACTCAAAAACAAGCGCCATGTCTCCGTTTCCAGCAGCTCAAAGTCCACGTCTACAGGTTCTGACTCTGCGCTACGCACGCCGCGTCGATAGCTCAGTTCCGTAATTTCCGTGGCAGTCATTTCGCGGTTGCTCGCTTGCCCTCGCGTCCAGGTGCCGTCATCCAGAATCGAATGCACCTTGTCACTGGCGGGCACATGCAGTGCAACCACTACGCCAGGCGAAGCATCGTGCAAAGAAGTGTGCAGGCGAAACGCGCTTATCTTTTCAATAACTGGCAAATGATGCGTGCCCAGTTTGCGCAGCAGCTCATCTACTGCCTCCGGATTTTCTTCAATACCAAACAGCCGCTGTTGCCCTTGCGCCTTGGCCGCATCTTCCACGCCCAGCAATAACCATCCACCTTGTGTATTGGCAAATGCGCATACGGTTTCCAGCGCCTTGCCCACCATTTTTCCGGAAACTCTTTTGGTTTCCAGGTTGACCGCTTCTGCCTGAGACAAAGCCCAGTTCAATATCAGGTCTTTCAGTTCGTTATCGGCATCTTGCAAGGTAATCATGCGGTTTCCTTTTTCTTGCGCCCGCGCGGCTTTTTAGTGGGGGTTTGGGCGGCGCGTTGGGCGCGGATGCGTGCCAGCAGGACGCTGGCGGGCTCGTCGTTGGGGTCTTGCGGCGCCAACTCACCGGCAAAGGCGGCGCGCAGGATGTTTTGGCGTTGGGCGGTGGATTGTTTGAGGGCGTGCTCAACAAAAACTACAAGACTTGAAATGGATTTCAGCCGACTTTCCAAGGAATCGAGGGCTTCTTCTTGTTCGAAAATCGGAGGCAAAGGAATTGGGGGTTTTTTCAAATCTTCCCCAGAAATTCCTGTTTGTCCAGCTGTTGTTTTTACGCGGGAAACGATGTGCTCTCGTGATATGGCGATATTTCCACAAATCTCAATCCATCGCCCAAGCGTCAGCCCTGCTATTGGTTTGATTCTTATAAGTTTATCTGGGTGCAATGTGCGAACAGAAACTTGTCGAACCAGCCCGAAAACGCCAAGCAAATCTACGCTGCCGTTGTAACGAGTGACTAGCACGTCGCCTTCCTCAACCCAATAACCATCAGCACTAAACTCATCGATTTGAATATGTTTGATTGCCCCAAAATCCACGGACATTGGGCGTACAGCGTTGATTTTCAGTATCGGGAACCCAAGGCATTGGGTGTTGGGAGTTTTTGAAATGCCATTTCTAACAAACTCCGAAAACTGATCCACACTCGCCCACGCCCAGCCTTCAGGCAGCGCGGGCAGGTTTCGGGTATCTGGCGCAACAGGTTCGGGGTATTTGCTTTGCCAGTTTTTGGGCGGGATTTTGCCTTGGCTTGCGAATTTTTTCAGTTGCTTGGCTTCCCAGCGGGCGCGGCGTTCTTTGAGGATGCGCGAGAGCAGTTCGGCGCCGGTTTCTATTTGCCCCCTCTCCCCCGACCCCTCTCCCGCAAGGGGAGAGGGGGGATTGGCGAGTAGTCCTTCTTCTCCGAAGGGAGAAGGGAGCTGAGAGGCGAGGTGTTCTTTCATTTCCTCCCCGGCGCTTCTCCTGCAAAGGGAGAGGGAAGGCTGGGCTGCCATTAAGCCCCTCTCCCCTTGCGGGAGAGGGGTTGGGGAGAGGGGGGCAGGCAAATCATGCAAAGCATTCCAAATAGCTTCCAGCACAGCCTCCGGTTGTTCGGCCAACTGGTTATTCCAGAAGCGCAGCACACGAAAGCCTTGCGAGCGCAGCCAAGCATCGCGCCTGGCGTCATAGTCTTGACGCTCGGCATGGCCGCCGCCGTCCAATTCAATAATCAGCCGCTGCGAAAAACAAACAAAGTCGACGATGAAATGCCCGATAGGCTGTTGCCTGCGGAATTTGAAGCCGTCAAAACGCTTGGCGCGCAAGCGCCGCCAAAGGGTCTGCTCGTGCGGGGTTTGTTTTTGGCGTAGCTCACGGGCGCGGGTGAGTGCCAGAGCGGTGCTTATCCCCTCTCCCCCGTCCCCTCTCCCGCAAGGGGAGAGGGGGGTAGAAGCACGTCTCTCTCCGGCGAGGGGAGAAGGGTTGGAGAGAGGGGGCGCGGTACGCGCCGCTGCCTGGGCGCGGCGCCAGTCGGCGGTCAAATCGCCTTGCACGGCGGCTTTGAGCAGGGATTGGCGGTATTGCGCCAGTTTTTTTTGTGCGGCTTTGAGTTCGGCCACACCAGCATCGAGGTCGGCAAGCAGTTCTTCGAGCTTTTCGACGATGCGGGTTTGTTCGGCGGCGGGCGCAATGGGAACGGGAATTTGTGCTGCCTTTTTAGCAGACAGCTCAAGAAATGTTGTGCCCGAAGCCAAAGCTTCGGCATGACGTTTTGCAGATATCAGCCAGTAATAAAGGTATTCAGAGTCAATGCCCTCCATCGGAATAAAGCTCTTAAAGCCTTGATTCGTGGTCACAGGTTGGCTGGCGATTGCGCAATAGCCGATGGGTGCGCGAGAGCTGAACAAAACTGTATTTTTCGGAAGCCATTGCGCTCCCGAAACACCCATTCCCTGATGGGACAAATATCTGCCGCCTGCCGATATGTATTTCCCTGTGTGGGTAGACATATCTGCTGGTGTTATCCATGGAACATCGCCGCCGAAGTTCTTTTCATTGGCAGTGCTTGGCGTTCCACCACCTACTACGGCAGATATTTCTCCCATGGCTGTCCACTGCCATGTTTCAGGAAGACTCCAGAGTACACCCACTCCAGGCTGCTGTTCTCCTTCCTTCTTCCTTCCCCTTTCTCCCTTCTCTCTCACGCCACCAGCTCCTCATTCATTTCATCCATCAGGCTGTCCAGTTCCGGGCCAAAGACCTGCCAGGCTTTTTGCAGGCCGCCGTGGCCGGCGAGTTCGGCGTAGTCGAAGTCGTCGCGCTGGATGCTGCAACTGCTGGCGATGTGGTCTTTCATCAGGCGCAGCCAGTCCATTTGTTCCGGGGTGAAGGCGCTGCGGCGCTGGGCGTTGTGGCGGAAGACCCAAGCCTGGAAGCGCTTGTCCACTTCGTCGGCAAAGGGTTTGAGTTCGCCATCCAGCCCCAGGGCGAAGCGCAGCAGGGAAATGAGGTCGGTGAGCTGGCGCTGGCGGCTGATGCCTTTGACCTGGTTGCCGCGCACGCGGGCATAGGCGCTCCAGAGTTTTTCGGTGGTGAGCAGCAGCGGCGGCTGGGCGAGGTGCTGGTGCAGTTCTTCGATCATCTCGAAGGTCAGCGCGCGGCGCTGGTAGGGCTGCTGGTAGAAAAAGCCGAGCGCGGCAATGTCGTCTTTGTGCTGCTCAAGGTAGTCGGCAAAGCGGGCGATGGTGGCCTCGGCCTGAGCTTGGGCCTGTTCGCTGAAGCCGGCGTGGGTGACTTGATCCAGATTGATATGGTCGATGATTTGTTCGCGCTCGCGGCGGGCGGTTTCGAGCGCTTCGCGCAGTTCGGGGCTATCGAAAGGCGCGCAGGCGGCAGCCACGCGCTGGGCGCGGGCGGCGTCGAGTTCTTCGGGCGCGAGGGTGTCTTCGCTGCGGGTGATGCCTTGGGTTCGGGCGCTGGCCAGCGCGGTTTGCACGATGGCGTCGGGGTCGAGCGCGGTGATCAGCGCCTTGCCCAGTTCGCCCACGGGGGTGCCGCCGCTGATCTTTTCAATGCGTGCCTGGGCCTTGCCGTCGAGCTGTTTGGCCAGGCGCACCAAGCGGTTGCCCAGGCTGAGCACGGTGTCGTCGTCGCGGCTGCCCAGCGCCACGCCTTGCAGCAGGTCTTTCAGGGCGATGCCGGGCTTTTTCTCCAGCGGGCGGCTTTCGGTCTTGAGCGATTTTTCCACGCCCACGGCGTCGATCAGCACGAAGTGGGTCTTGGCGCCTTCGGCGCTGGCGCTGACGCGCTTGAGTCCATCGGCATCCAGGCTGCGCACGCCGCGGCCTTTCATTTGCTCGTAATAGCCACGGCTGCGCACATCGCGCATGAACAGCAGCACTTCCAGCGGTTTGACATCGGTGCCGGTGGCGATCATGTCCACGGTGACGGCGATGCGCGGGTGGTAGTCGTTGCGAAAGCTGGCGAGGATGCCGTCGGCGTCTTTTTCGGAATAAGTGACTTTGCGGCAGAAGTCGTTGCCCTGGCCATAGACTTCGCGCACGATCTGGATGATGTCGTCGGCGTGGCTGTCGGTTTTGGCAAAGATCAGGGTTTTGGGCGTTTCCTTGCGGGCGGGAAAGATTTGCGTTTCCACCGCGGTTTTCATGGCCTGAATCGCCTGCCGGATCTGGCTGGGGTTGACCACGGAGCGATCCAGCGCCTTGGCGCTGTAGGCGGTGTCTTCTTCGGTTTGCGCCCAGCGTTTTTTGCGGGTGTCGCGGTCGCGGTGATCCACCCACTCTTGGGCCTTGAGTTCTGCGCCCTTTTGGGTGATTTCGGTTTCGATTTCGTACACGTCGTAGCCGACGTTGACGCCATCGGCCACGGACGCTTCGTAGCTGTATTCGGCGACGATGTTTTCGTTGAAAAAGCCGTAGGTGCGCTTATCCGGCGTGGCGGTCAGGCCAATCAGGCTGGCGTCGAAGTAATCCAGCACCTGCTTCCACAGGTTGTAGATGCTGCGGTGGCATTCGTCGATGACGATGAAGTCAAAGCTTTCCACCGGCACGGCGCTGTTGTAGCGCACGAATTTTTCCTGCCCGGCGCTTTGCTGCACTTCGTTGAGCGAGATGTCCTCCGCCGATTCGTCGATGGCCTCGCCCGAGAGGATGGAATACATGCGTTGGATGGTGCTGATGCACACCTGCGCGTGCGGGTCGATATGCGAGGACGTCAGGCGCTGCACGTTGTAGAGCTCGGTGAATTTGCGGCCATCATCGGGCGGGGTGTAGGCCATGAATTCCTGATGCGCCTGTTTGCCGAGGTTGCGGGTATCGACCAGAAACAGTACGCGCCTGGCGCCGCCGAACTTGAGCAGGCGATACACGGCGGTGATGGCGGTATAGGTTTTGCCCGAGCCGGTGGCCATATGCACCAGCGCCCGCGGCTTGTTGTGCGCCAGCGAGGCCTCCAGCCCGGTAATGGCGTTGATCTGGCAGTCACGCAAGCCGCTCTCAGGCAGGGGCGGGATCTGTTCGGCCAGACGGCGGCGCAGGGTTGCAGGTTGCGCCAGCCAGTCGGCCAGGGTTTGCGGGCGGAAGAAGTGGAAGATTTCGCGCGAGCGCGGTGCAGGGTCGGCGCCGTCGGTAAAACGGATGATCTGCCCGGTGGCCTCGAACAGAAAGCGCAAGGGAGTGGTGTCCTTGCGCCATTTCAGCGTGGCGTTGGCGTAACGGGCGGTTTGGCTCTCGGCCACGGTGAGAACGGCGCCGACGCTGTCTTTCTTGGCCTCGATCACCCCCACGGCTTCACGGTTGACGAACAGCACGTAATCGGCCGGGCCGGTGTCGGTAGGGTATTCGCGCACGGCCACGCCAAGGCCAGCGCCCAGGTTGAGCGCGCGCATGTCCTGAACGATCCAGCCGGCTTGTTCGAGTTTGTGGTCGATGTGTTGGCGGGCGTGGGCTTCGGGGGTCATGAGTCGGCAACGAGCGTGGACAGGGGAAAAATTCTAAGTGTGTTGTGTCCCCCCTTATCGCCAACGCACGCCTGCACCTTCAACCGGCTGGGCGTAACGTGCGAAACGTCAAATTCACCCTTGGCGCATGCACGCGCGCCGATTTCATGAGCGCGTGCTGCCAGTGGCTTTGCGTGGCGCCGCGCATCACGATGAGCTGGCCGTGTTGCAGCAGCATCTCGCGCTTCTCGCCGCTGCGTTTGTGCCTGAAGGCAAATGTGCGCGCTGCCCCGAAGCTGAGGGAGGCAATCACCGTCTCTGGCCCCAATTCTTTTTCATCATCGCTATGCCAGGCCATGCCTTGCGAGCCGTCGCGGTAGAGGTTGAGCAGGCAGGAGTTGAACACGGTGGGGCTGATGGGGGCGATGGCGGCTTCCACCCGGCGCTTGATGGCCAGCAGCGTCGCGCTCCAGGGCGTGGCGGTGCGCGTGACGCCGGAGTAGGTGTAGGCAAACGCCGCATCGCCCACCCAGGCCACTTGCCGCGCGGTGGTGATGCGCCTGCCATGGATCACCACCTCGTCATGCCGCCACGGCGTGTGCGCCAGCAAGGCGGCCAAATGCGCATCGGCCTCTGGCGGGGCAAACAGCGGGCCGTAATCGTTGACGATGCCATCGCAGGGCAGCAGGTTGGCCGCCGGATCGGGCGGCGCAAGGTCGAAAAGCCAGGGCATGGGCGGGTTTCCTCAAAAGGGCTGTGGGTGGGTGCGGGCAATCGCCAGCGCGCCCGTTTGCGGCGCTTGCAGGCACTTGAAATCTCCAGCAGCGGCCTTAGCTCCTGGAGCGTGTTCAGAGTCTCGTGCAGGGATTTTGAACAGACTCCTACACCAACGCTTATCGTCGCCAATCGCCGCCACTTTCCGTTGGCGGCTTCCATTTGGCTTTTCACTTTGGCCTTTCAAGAATTCACCATGTCCGCATCTGAGCACAACCCCAACCCCGAGCCTATCGACCCCGTCACAGACAGCCAATCCATCGCCAGCCAGGGCGAGCAGCTCGATGTCAACGAAGAGCTGGCCGGTCTGTACGCCGAGGTGGAAAGCCTCAAGGCCCAGGCCGCCGAGGCCCAGGCGCTGCAAGCCAAGAATGCCGAGCTGGCCGACCAATACCTGCGCGCCAAGGCCGAAGCCGACAACGCCCGCCGCCGCGCCGATGAGGATGTGGCCAAGGCGCGCAAATTCGGCATCGAATCCTTTGCACAGGATTTGCTCTCCGTCGCCGACAGCCTGGACGCCGCGCTGGCCATCGAAGCAGCCAGCGCCGAGCAATTGCTCGAAGGCACGCGCGCAATGCAAAACCAGTTGCTGTCGGTGTTCGAGCGCCACAAGCTCAGCCCCATTGCGCCAGAGGTGGGCAGCAAGTTCGACCCCAACATCCACCAGGCCATCAGCGCCGTGCCCTCGGAGCTGGAAAGCGGCGCCATCGTCTCCGTGCTGCAAAAAGGCTACCGCATTGCCGAGCGCGTCCTGCGCCCTGCGCTGGTGATGGTGGCAGCCTGATTTATTTCAAATCAAAGGAAAACACGATTGTTTTATATCAAGCCAAAGCAAGGCAATTTGTTTTCCTATTGATTTATAAAATAAAGCCCGCACAGTTTGTCCACAATTTTTCGGCACGGCCTCTTGAAGGCCGCAAGGCCATCCTTAGATAGCGGTCAATGCGATGGCCTTGCACGGGCCATCACCACAAAATCCAACCGGAGTAAAGCAATATGGCAAAAATCATCGGCATCGACCTGGGCACGACCAATAGCTGCGTGTCCGTGATGGAAGGCAACAGCACCCGCGTGATCGAGAACAGCGAAGGCGCGCGCACCACGCCCTCCATCGTGGCCTATCAGGACGGCGGCGAAATCCTCGTGGGCGCATCGGCCAAGCGCCAGGCCGTGACCAACGCGGCCAACACCATCTACGCCGTCAAGCGCCTGATCGGCCGCCGCTTTGGCGACGCCGAGGTGCAAAAGGACATCGACAAGATGCCCTACAAAATCATCAAGGCCGACAACGGCGACGCCTGGGTCGAAGCCCGTGGCGACAAACTCGCGCCCCAGCAGGTCAGCGCCGAAATCCTGCGCAAGATGAAGAAAACCGCCGAGGACTTTCTTGGCGAGCCCGTGACCGAAGCCGTCATCACCGTGCCGGCCTACTTCAACGACGCCCAGCGCCAGGCCACCAAGGACGCCGGCCGCATCGCCGGGCTGGAGGTCAAGCGCATCATCAACGAGCCCACCGCTGCGGCCCTGGCCTTCGGCCTGGACAAGGCCGGCAAGGGCGACCGCAAGATCGCCGTGTACGACCTGGGCGGCGGCACGTTCGACGTGTCCATCATCGAGATTGCCGACGTCGATGGCGAAAAGCAGTTCGAAGTGCTCTCCACCAACGGCGACACCTTCCTGGGCGGCGAGGACTTCGACCAGCGCATCATCAACTACATCATCGATGAGTTCAAAAAGGAGCAAGGCGCCGATCTTTCCAAGGACGTGCTGGCCCTGCAACGCCTGAAGGAAGCGGCCGAAAAGGCCAAGATCGAGCTGTCCAACAGCACGCAGACCGACATCAACCTGCCCTACATCACGGCAGACGCCTCCGGCCCCAAGCACCTGAACATCAAGCTCACGCGCGCCAAGCTGGAATCGCTGGTGGACGATCTGATCGAACGCTCCATCGAGCCTTGCCGCGTGGCCATCAAGGATGCGGGCGTGAAGGTCTCGGACATCGACGACGTGATCCTGGTGGGCGGCCAGACCCGCATGCCCAAGGTGCAGGAGAAGGTCAAGGAGTTCTTCGGCAAGGAGCCGCGCCGCGACGTCAACCCCGACGAAGCCGTGGCCGTGGGCGCGGCCATCCAGGGCCAGGTGCTCTCGGGCGACCGCTCCGACGTGCTGCTGCTGGACGTCACCCCGCTGTCGCTGGGCATTGAAACCCTGGGCGGCGTGATGACCAAGATGATCACCAAGAACACCACCATCCCGACCAAGCACGCGCAGACCTTCTCCACCGCCGACGACAACCAGCCGGCCGTGACCATCAAGGTCTACCAGGGCGAGCGCGAGATGGCCGCAGGCAACAAGCTGCTGGGCGAATTCAACCTGGAGGGCATTGCCCCCGCGCCGCGCGGCACGCCGCAAATCGAGGTGAGCTTCGACATCGACGCCAACGGCATCCTGCACGTCTCGGCCAAGGACAAGGGCACGGGCAAGGAAAACAAGATCACCATCAAGGCCAACTCCGGCCTGAGCGAGGACGAAATCCAGCAAATGGTGAAAGACGCCGAGCTCAACGCCGCCGAGGACAAGAAAAAACTCGAACTGGTGCAGGCCAAGAATGAAGGCGAAGCCGCGCTGCACGGCGTGCGCAAGTCCCTGGCCGAGCATGGCGACAAGCTCGACGCCGCCGACAAGGAGGCCATCGAGAAAGCCGCCGCCGA
>JAUMYU010000121.1 GCA_030528485.1 Comamonadaceae bacterium | reverse complement strand
ACAAAAACGCCAGCGCCGACGAGATCAAAAAAGCCTATCGCAAGCTGGCGCGCCAATACCACCCGGATGTGAGCAAAGAGGCCGATGCCGCGCAGCGCATGGCCGAGATCAACGAGGCCAACACCGTCCTTTCCGACCCCGAAAAGCGCAAAGCCTACGATCAGCTGGGCGCGCAGGCTTATGCCCAGGGCATGGGCGCGGGCGGCCACTACCAGCCGCCGCCGGATTGGGATGCGGGGTTTTCTTTTTCTGACGGGGACGGCGGCTTTGCCGGTTTTGGCGGCGAGGGCCAGTACAGCGATTTTTTCGAGCATCTGTTTGGCGCGGCCGCCCGTGCGCGGCATGCGCACAGTCGGGCAGGCAGCGGTGCAGGCGCGGGCCGCAGCAGCGCCATGCGGGGCGAAGATCAACACGCCAGCATCGAATTGGAAGTGCCCGACACCTACCACGGCGTGGAGCGAACCCTCACCCTGCAAGGCCACAAAGTGGACGCGCAAGGGCGCATCGTGCCCGAGCAGCGCACCTTGCAAGTCAAGATCCCCAAAGGCGTGTACGAAGGGCAGATGATTCGTCTGGCCGGGCAGGGCGGTTCCGGCTACGGCGGTGGTGCGGCGGGCGATTTGCTGCTGCAAGTGCGGCTGCGCCCCGATAGCCGTTGGCGCGCCGAGGGCAAAGACGTGTACCAGCGCCTGCGCCTGTCGCCGTGGGAAATTGCGCTGGGCGGTAGCGTGCAGATCGAAACGGTGGGCGGCAGCACGGTCGAGGTCAATGTACCGGCGGGCAGCGGCAGCGGGCGCAAGCTGCGGCTCAAAGGGCGCGGCATTCCGGCTGCGCAGCCCGGCGATCTGTATCTGGAGATTGAACCGGCCGTACCCGGCGCGGTGACGGATGAGCAGCGCGCCGCCTGGCAAACGCTGGCGCAGGCTTACCCGGGCTTTGATCCGCGCCGTGCCTGATCACGCCTGATAAGACGCAAGCAAGAGGTTGAACATGAAGCATTCCGACATTTCTGCCCTGATGGTGGCCGCCGAATCGGTCGAGCTGTTGGGCGACGACGCCTTGACCCTTGAACAATTGGCGCAAGCCTGCAATCGTCCGGCGCAATGGCTCAGCAGCCGGGTGCAGGCGGGTGTGATTGCGCCCACGGCCAGCGTGGACGTGGAGGTGGTGCACAGCGAGCAGTGGCGCTTTTCTTCGGCCACGGTGGTGCGGGCGCGCCGTGTGTCCGAGCTGGAACGCTGCTTCGACGCCGACCCGCAACTGGCCGCGCTGACGGTGGATTTGATGGAAGAAGTGGCCCGGCTGCGCAACCGTTTGCAGATGCTGGACTGAGCAAAAAAACAAACCGGCCAGAACGCAAGTTTCTGGGCCGGCTTGTGGGTGCTAGGGCTGTTTAGTGGTGGCGTGTACTGGTTTGTGCACTGCGCTGTTTTTTATTGCGCGCCGCTGGCTTTGGGGTGAGCCGTGGCTGGCCTGGGCCGCTGCTGCGGCGTGACCTGAATCTTCAGCGGTTCGGACTTACGCACCATGTGCAAATCGGCAGGTGTGCCGGGCTTGAGGGCCGATACCGCTGCCAGCAAATCGCTCGGGTTGCGGATGGCGTGTTCATTCACCTGGGTGATGATGTCGCCGGGCTGCACGCCCGCATGTGCCGCAGGGCTGCCGTGCACCACGCCGGTGATGATCACGCCGGCGTTTTCCTGGCTGTTGAAAGCGGCGGCAATTTCGGCGGTGATGACGCCAGGCTCCACCCCGATCCAGCCGCGCGTGACGTGGCCGTTGCGCACAATGTCATCGAGCA
>JAUMYU010000120.1 GCA_030528485.1 Comamonadaceae bacterium | reverse complement strand
TGCTGACGGCTCAAGCGCCAAATATCAAACGGCATCGCCTGCCACGGCTCGGGCAATTGCCCCGGGCCTTGGTTTTGCGCCCCCAGGTGGGCAGCCAGTCTTTGCGAGGCGATGTTGTCTGGATGAATGAAATGGCTGATGTTCTCCCAGCCCTGCTGCGTGAACACCCAATCGGCGACCACAGCCAAGGCTTCGCGCGCCAGACCCAGGCCCTGGCAATCAGGGTGCAAGGCATAAATCACTTCCGGGCAAGGCCAGCCTTGCGGATACCACGGCCCCGCATAGCCCAGCCAGCGCCCACTGGTTTGATCCAGCACGGAAAACGGCCCGAAAGCTTGCAGAAACCAGCTTCCGCCCAGTTGCAAAAACGTGCGCCAAGCTTCATGGCGCCCACACGGCCCGCCAATGAAACGGCACGTTGCCTCATTGGCCCTCAGGTCGGCATAACGCTCAAAATCTTGCCGCTGCGGCGGGCGCAGCATGAGCCGGGCGGTTTTCAGCTCCACCAAAGTGGCCTCACGCAGCATCTGACCCACCCTTCGCGCCCTGTTGCGTCAGCATCTGAGCGATTTCCGCTGGGCTAAGCAAACGCATCGGGATCAACTCCCCCGCCTTGACTTGCGCCGCGCCCAGCAGGGCGCGGGGTTGCGCGCCGAACACGGCCACCTGCGGCGCGTCGGGCCAGGGGCCGCGGCGGCGCATGCCGCTCAAGAACCGGCCAGCGTCGTCATGGCCCAGGGTGATCTGCGGCCAGCCGTGCAGCAGGGTCTCAACGGGGTGCAGGGCTTGCAGGCGCTGGTCTTCGGGCAGGGCTTCGAGCTGCTGTAGCGTGATGGCATCCTGCACATGCAGGCCGCCGGTTTCCACGCGGCGCAGCATGGTGAGGTGGCCGCCGCAGCCCAGGGCGTTGCCGATGTCTTCGCCCAGGGTGCGGATGTAGGTGCCTTTGCTGCATTGCACGCGCAGGTGCAGGTAGGGATACGGCTGGGCGCCCTCGCCCGTCAGGGCGAAATCCAGCAGCTCCAAGTCGTGGATGGTGACTGCGCGCGCTTCGCGCTCCACGCTTTGGCCCTCGCGGGCGTATTCGTACAGCGCCTTGCCGTCTTTTTTCAGCGCGCTGTGCATGGGCGGCACCTGGCGGATGGGGCCGGTGAAGTCGTCCAGCGTTTGCACCACCTGCCCTGGCGTGCAGCTCACGGGGCGTTGTTGCACGACTTCGCCTTCGGCGTCGGCGGTGCGGGTGTTGATGCCCAGGCGCACGATGGTTTCGTAGGTTTTGTCGGCGTCGAGCTGTTGCTGGCTGAACTTGGTGGCCGCGCCAAAGCACAGCGGCAGCACGCCGCTGGCCAGCGGGTCGAGCGTGCCGGTGTGGCCGGCCTTTTCGGCGCGCAGCAACCATTTGGCTTTTTGCAAAGCCTGGTTGCTGGACAGGCCCAGGGGCTTGTCGAGCAGCAGCACCCCGTGTACAGGGCAGCGCTGCACCCTGGCACGGGATGGCGGCGCGGTCATTCGGCGGGGTCTTCCTTGCCGCGCGATTCGACCGCCTTGGCGATCAAGGCGTTCATGTCGGCGGCGCGCTCGGGCGTGCGGTCGAAGATGAAGTGCAGCGTGGGCACGGTGTGGATGTGCAGGCGCTTGAACAGGCCATTGCGCAAAAAGCCCGCCGCCTGGTTGAGGGCGGCCACGGATTCCTCCGGGTCGCCCACCAGCAGGCTGACATAGACCTTGGCATGGGCGTAGTCGGGCGTGACTTCCACGCTTTGGATGGTGACCATGCCCACGCGCGGGTCTTTGAGCTCGCGCGCGATCAGCTCGGCCAGATC
>JAUMYU010000119.1 GCA_030528485.1 Comamonadaceae bacterium | reverse complement strand
GGCTGGACGGGCGCAAGATGAGCAAGAGCTACGACAACACCATTCCGCTCTTCGTGCCTGCTGATGAACTGCGCAAGAAGATCATGGGCATCGTCACCGATTCGCGCGCGCCTGGCGAGCCCAAAGACACCGAAGGCTCGGCTCTGTTCGCCATCTACCGCGCCTTTGCCAGCGATGAAGAAACCGCGGCCTTTGCACGCGCCTTTGCCGACGGCATTGCCTGGGGCGATGCCAAGCAGGCCCTGTTTGAACGCATCGACCGCGAAATCGCCCCCATGCGCGCGCGCTATGCCGAGCTGATCGCCCACCCAGCCGAAGTGGAACGCATCTTGCAGCGCGGCGCCGAAAAAGCGCGAGCCGAAGCCACGCCCTACATCCGCCAACTGCGCGAGGCCGTGGGGCTGCGCAACCTGGCGACCGCTGCCACCGCTGCACATGCATCTGCCAGCAGCAAAGAAACATTGCCCACCTTCAAGCAATACCGCGAAGCCGACGGCCGCTTCTACTTCAAACTCACCGCAGCCGATGGCACGGTGCTGCTGCAAAGCCAAGGATTCGACAACCCGCGCGAAGCGGGCCAGGCCGTGAAACGCCTGCAAAGCGAAGGCCCTGCCGCCCTGGCCGATTTGCAAAACGCCCTGGCCCCCATCGCCGATCGTGTGGCGCTGGAACAGGCCCTGGCACGACTCAAAGCCGCGGCTGAAGCGGCGCAATAAAGCGCCGGATCAACACAGCACAGGCCCAAGCATTGCCTGCCCTTGCGGCATGGCGGTGCAGGCAGGCATCGCTGCTGTGTGCCGCGCGGCCAGGACGACGGCTTATCCGCCCAGCAAGGCACGGCAGAGGCTGCGGCAGCGTCTGGACGGTACCCGCGTGCATGCGGCACGAAGCCTTGCAAAAACGACTGACAGCGGATTGAAAGCGCACTGAACACAAGGCGCTAGGCACCCCACACAGCCGCATGCGGCGTTGCGGATATAGCCCCTTCATCCAAAGGGCCGCCCAATCAGTGCCATCCAATGCCCCCGCCAGTTGGCGCAGTTGGGGCAACTTCGCAGCAACATCTGATGCGCACGCTGCAAGACAGGCACTTGACAGGCCCGGGGCCTAGAATGCGCGCAAACTGGGCGCAAACGGTGGCTAGCTGCATACGCACCGCTCTGCGGTGATCTTGCGGCCCATGCAGCACACGGCCCGCGGCGGTGCGCTGCCTGTGCGGCCGTTGCTGGCTCGGCAACAGCGCGCTTGTTGGTGGCTGCACGGCCAATACCGCTACTTACCCGCACCGCTTGCAACCGGGCTTGGCCGCCGCACCCCGTTTGGCGCTTGCCCTTTTCTCTCGTCCTTGTTCGCATCCATCTGTGGATTTGACCCATGCCTTTTTCGTCTTTGTTTGCCCGCTTGCGCCAATGGCCCACACTGGCGGCCTGTGCAATCACAGTCCTGTTCATCGCTGGCTGCGGCAGCAGCCCCAAGCCTGCGTCCAAGCCCCAAAAACCGCGCCCCCGCCCACCCGTGGTGCCTCGCGCTGAAAACTGGATGGGCACTTACCGCGGCACCGTGCCCTGCGCATCGTTGGCCACGCCGGGCTGCACGGCGCAGCAAGTGACGCTGACCCTGCTGCCCGGCAATCAGTACGAGCTGGAAACCACCGTGCAGCGCCGCGGCCAGCCTTACACCATCGCGAGCAAGGGCCGCTTTCAGTGGGATGCCTCGCGCACGGTGATCACGCTGGCCTCGAAAGATGAAAACGCCCGTTTGCGCATCGGCCCCGGCACGCTTGAGCGTTTGCCCGCCGCTCACGACGACATTCAGGAAAACTACCACGGCTACATCTTGCGCAAGC
>JAUMYU010000054.1 GCA_030528485.1 Comamonadaceae bacterium | reverse complement strand
TGTAGAGCAGCTCGCTGGCGCGGCCCTGGCCGATGATGCGCGGCAGCATGGCGCAAGCGCCCATGTCGCAGCCGGCCAGGCCGACGCGGTTGAACAGGAACGCCACCTTGGCGCGCGCCGTGCCCAGGCGCAAATCGGATGCCATGGAGATGATGGCCCCCGCGCCCGCGCACACGCCGTCGATGGCGGCCACGATGGGCTGCGGGCAGGCGCGCATGGTCTTGACCAGCGCGCCGGTCATGCGCGTGAACATCAGCAGCTCGGGGGCCTTGAGCTGCACCAGCGGGCCAATGATTTCATGCACGTCGCCGCCGGAGCAGAAGTTGCCGCCCGCGCCAGTGACGACCACGGCCTTGATGTCGCTGGCCCATTGCAGTTGGTGAAACAGATCGCGCAGCTCGGCGTAGCTGTCGAAGGTCAGCGGGTTCTTGCGGTCGGGGCGGTTGAGGGTGATGGTGGCCACCGGGCCATCGGCCTGCCACAGAAAATGCTGGGCCTGGTAGCCCGCCAGGGGCTTGCGGTTGCCCGCCAGCAAGGCGGGGTCGATGCGGGTGTCGGGGGTGTTCATGCCACAGTCTCCTGGTGTGTGTTTTGCAACGAAAAGCGCGTTTTCCAAATCAAGGAAACATGCCTTCAATTCCATCATGCCGAAACCGGCAGGAAGTTTTTCCTTTTGATTTGAAATAAAACATTCAGTCACGAACCTCCTGCGCGGCCAGCAGCACGCGCAATTGGCCCAGTTGTTCGTAGAGCGCATCCTTGTCGCGCTTGCCCAGGCCCGCCAGCAGCGCGCCCAGCAATTGCTCGTGGGCCTGGGCCATCTTGCGAAACTGCCTGCGGCCCTTGGGCGTGAGCTTGACGTAGAGCGAGCGGCGGTCGTGCGGATCGGGGATGCGCTCGACCAGCCCATCCTTGACGAGCTGGTCGGTCAGCCCGGTGACGCTGCCGCCGGTGACCATCAGATAGCGCGAGAGCGTGTTCATGCGCAGCCCCTGCGGGTGGCGGTCGAGCTGGGCCAGGTAGTCAAAGCGCGGCAGCGTGGTGTCGAACTGCTGGCGCAGCATCTGGCGGATGCGCTGCTCGATTTGCTCGGTCAGCGAAAACAGCCGCAGCCACAGGCGCGTGTCCATGTGGTCGTCCTGCTGGGCGCGCGCCTCCAGGCCGATGTGCTGCTCGCCCAGCACATGGCCCAGGCCGAAACGCGCTTGCGCGCTGCCGCTTGCGGCGCTGTGGCTCATGGCATCACCTCCCCGCCGGCCACGGCAATGGCCTGGCCGTTGATGGCCGCCGCGCCCGCGCCGCACAGCCAGGCCACGGCGTCAGCCACTTCAGCGGGCTGCACCAGGCGGCCTTGCGGGTTGCTTTTGACGAATTCGGCGCGCGCCTGCTCGGCGCTGCGGCCGGTTTTGGCGACCACGTTGTCGATGGCCTCGCGCACGATGTCGGTTTCGGTGTAGCCGGGGCAGACGGCGTTGACGGTGATGCCCTTGCGCGCCAGCTCCAGCGCCAGCGCGCGCGTCAGGCCGATCACGCCGTGCTTGGCCGCGCAGTAGGCGCTGACGTAGGCATAGCCGATCTGCCCGGCCGTGCTGGCGACGTTGACGATGCGGCCCCAGCCGGCGGCCAGCATGTCCGGCAGCGCCGCCTGGGTGCACAGCATGGCGCCGGTGAGGTTGACGGCCAGCATGTTCTGCCACAGCGCCAGCTCCATCCTGGCAAACGGGGCCGTTTGCGCCTGCCCGGCGTTGTTGACCAGGATGGCGATGGGGCCAAAGCGCCGGCGCGCCTGCGCCAGCGCGGCCTGCACCTGCGCCGGGTTGCTGACGTCGGCGCTGACGGCCTGCATGCGCTGCGGGTGTTCGGCGGCAATGGCTTGCACGGCGGGCAGGCGCCGCCCCAGCACCGTCACCCGCAAGCCATCGGCGGCCAGGCGGCGGGCAATGGCCGCGCCTATGCCGCTGCCACCGCCCGTGACCAGGGCGTGCGGCGGGCCATCGCCTGCGGGCAAAGCGTGTTCTGCCATGTCGATACGTTCCTTTTTTTCAGGGTTGGGCTGGGTCGGCGCTGGCCGGCGCGCTGGCCGATGCCTTGGCGGCCTGCAATGCGGCCTGCTGGGCGGCCTGTTCGCGCGCGAAGTTGGCCTCCATCTGCGGCTTGCCCGAGCGGTACTGCGGCGGCCAGACGATGGGGGTGTAGCCGATTTTCGCCGCTTCAGTCAGCGTCCAGGCCGGGTTGGCCAGGTGCGGGCGCGCCACGGCGCACAAATCGGCGCGGCCTGCAGCGAGGATGCTGTTGGCGTGGTCGGCCTCGCTGATGGCGCCCACGGCGATGGTGGCAATGCCCGCCTCCTGGCGGATGCGGTCGGCAAACGGGGTCTGGAACATGCGGCCATAGACGGGCTTTTCCTGCTTGCTGACCTGGCCGGAGGAAACGTCGATCATGTCCGCGCCAGCGGCCTTGAAGGCTTTGGCGATTTCCACCGCATCGGCCGGCGTGGTGCCGCCATCGACCCAGTCGTGCGCCGAGATGCGCACCGACATGGGCTTGTGCTCTGGCCAGGCGGCGCGCACGGCGGCGAACACCTCCAGCGGGTAGCGCAGGCGGTTTTCCAGGCTGCCGCCGTATTCGTCGGTGCGCTGGTTGGTCAGCGGGCTGATGAAGGAGGAGAGCAAATAGCCGTGCGCGCAGTGCAGCTCCAGCCAGTCCGCGCCGGCCTCGTCGGCGGCCTGGGCGGCGGCCACGAACTGCGCCTTGATCTGCGCCATGTCCTCGGCGGTGACGGCGCGGGCCGTCTGGCTCACGCCGCTCAGGTATTGCTGCTCGGAGGCCGAGACGATGGGCCAGTTGCCCTCGGCCAGCGGCTGGTCGATGCCCTCCCAAGCCAGGCGGGTCGAGGCCTTGGCCCCGGCGTGGCCGATCTGGATGCCGATCTTGGCGTCCGTGTAGCTGTGCACCCAGTCGATGATGCGCTTGAAGGCGGCCGTGTGCTCGGGCTGGTACAGGCCGGGGCAGCCGGGGGTGATGCGCCCTTCGGGGCTGACGCAGGTCATCTCCACCATCACCAGGCCCGCGCCGCCCATGGCGCGCGCGCCCAGGTGCATCAGGTGGTAGTCGCCCACCAGGCCGTCGCGGGCCGAGTACTGCGCCATGGGCGAGACGACGATGCGGTTTTTCAGCGTCAGGCCGCGCACCTTGTAGGGCGTGAACATGGGCGGCGTGGGCCTGTCCTGCGCGGGCAGTTGCCGCCCTGCCGCATCGGCGGCGCGCTGGGCAAACCAGCGCTCGTAGCCCTCCAGCCAGGCGGCGTCGCGCAGGCGCAGGTTCTCGTGGCTGATGCGCTGGCTGCGCGTGAGCATGGAGTACATGAACTGCTCGGGTTCGAGCTGATCGCAATAACGCTGGCCGCAGACCTCGAACCACTCCATGGCGTTCCAGGCCGCGTTTTGCAGGCGCAGCGTCTCCACGCGGCGCGCCTCCTGGTAGGCGGCCAGCACCTCGGGCAGTTGGGCCGGGCTATCGCCCAGCAGTTGGAACTGGCGCGTCAGCTCGATGGCGTCCTCGATTGCCAGCTTGGTGCCCGAGCCAATGGCAAAGTGCGCCGTGTGCACCGCATCGCCCATTAGCACCACGTGGCTGCCGCGCGCGTTTTGCAGCCACCACTGCTCGCAGACCACGCGCTGGAAGTTGATCCAGGCCGAGCCGCGCAAATGCCGCGCATTGGTCATCAGCTTGGCCCCGCCCAGGTTCTGGGCAAACAGTTGCTCGCAAAAGACGATGGACTGGTCCTGGTCGGCGCTGTCCAACCCGTGGGCGCGCCAGGTCTGCTCCGTGGTCTCGACGATGAAGGTCGAGGTGTTCTCGTCGAACTTGTAGATGTGCGCCTGGAACCAGCCGTGCTCGGTGCGGCGAAAGTCGAAGGTGAAGGCGTCGTACACCTTGTTGGTGCCCAGCCAGATATAGCGGTTGGGGCGGGTGACGATGTCGGGCTTGAAGGTGGCCTCGTACTTCTTGCGCATCAGCGAGTTGATGCCATCGCTGGCGACGATCAGATCGGCATCGGCGTAGTCCTCATCGGATTGCACCTCGGTCTCGAACACCAGCTTCACGCCCAGCTGCTCGCAGCGCTCTTGCAGGATGTTGAGCAGCTTCTTGCGCCCGATGCCCACAAAGCCATGCCCGCCCGAGCGGATGGCGCGGCCCTTGAACAGCAGCTCGATGTCGTCCCAGTGGTTGAAGGCCTGCTCGATCTCGGCGGCCGATTGCGCATCCCACTGGCGCATGTTGTCCATGGTCGCGTCGGAGAACACCACGCCCCAGCCAAAGGTGTCGTAGGGCTTGTTGCGCTCGACCACCGTCACATCGTGCGCCGCGTCGAGCTTTTTCATCAGCAAACCGAAATACAGCCCCGCCGGGCCGCCGCCTATGCATACGATCTTCATGCTCTTCTCCTGATCTTCCGCCTTTTGGGGCACTCAAGCCTCGACCAGCGCCAGCACCCGCAGCGGGCTGCCCGAGCCATCCTCGATCTTCAGCGGCGCCGACAGAATCAGCGCCCCTTGCGGCGGCAACTGGTCCAGGTTCTTCAGGCATTGCAGGCCGTAGCGGCCCGCCCCGTGCATCAGCGTGTGGCAGGGGTAGGCAACAGGCCATTGGTAGGACTGGCCCGCATCGGTGTTGATGGTCTCCACGCCAAAGCCATGCACCTGGCGCTGGTGGATCATCCATTCCACGGCTTCCTGCGTCGGGCCGGGCGTGTGCGCGCCGTCCTCGCGCATGTTCAAGAAGGCATCGGCATCGCCTGCCTTGCGCGACCAGTCGGTGCGAAACAGCACCCAGGCCCCTTGCGGGATGCGGCCGTGGCGCTGCTCCCAGGCTTCGAGAAACTCCACCGTCAGCAGCCAATCGGGGTTGGCCGCGACCTCGGCGCTGGCGTCCACCACCACGGCCGGGGCGATGAAGTTCTCCACCGGGATGCTGTCCACCGTGCCTTTCTCGCATTCGCGCCCGGTGATCCAGTGCGCGGGCGCATCGAAATGCGTGCCGGTGTGCTCGCCGCAGGAAAAGTTGTTCCAGTACCAGCCCGGGCCGTTGTCGTCGTAGCGCGAAATGCGCTCGATGCGAAACGGCTGCACCTGGCCGAACTGCGGCGGCAGTTGCAGCGTGGGAAAGGACTCAGACAGCGTTTGCGTCAAATCGATCACGCGCACGCTGCGCTCTTGCAAGGCGGCGCGCAATGCGCCCAGGGCGGTGGAAGTGCTCATGGTGTTTGTCTCCTTGGTGGTTGATGGCAGATGGAATTTATTGGTCGCTCAAGGTCTTGATCTGCTCGCGGAAATAGGCCAGCACGGCAGGCCCATCGATGTTTTTCTTGGCCGCAGCGGCCAGCCAGTCTTTTTCGACGAAGGCCAGCTTGTCCTGGAGTTGCTGCAAGTCCTGACCTTCAATGCGCAAAGTCTTCAGGCCCGCCTGCGCCAGGCGCTGCTGGGCCGCCACTTCGCCGGTTTGCCATTTGCTGCCGAAGTTGCGCGCAATGACTTCGCCCGAGACTTTCTCGATGGCCGCGCGGTCGGCCTCCGAGAGGCTTTGCCACTTGCGCTCGTTCATCATCAGGTACTGGCTGCTCTTGCCGAAGCCGCCGGGCACGCTCACCAGCGCCTGCGCATCCAGCGCAGCGCCGCGCTCGTCGTCGGCATGCACCTCCAGCGCATCGCCCAGCAGGGCTTGCAGCTCGTCCAGAAACGCCATTTGGCTGCGCTGGCGGCCCGCATAGACCATGCGCACGGGCTGGCCCGCCGCCCGTCGCGCGGCGGCCATGCTGGCCAGCGGGGTCACGCCGATGCCGCCTGCCGCCAGCACCGCGCCATGCGCTCCGTCGTGCATCGGAAAGTCGTTGCGCGGCGGCAGCGCCTGCACCACGCTGCCTTCCTGCAAGCCCTCGTGCATGAAGCGCGAGCCGCCCCGGCCCGCTTCCTCCAGCCGCACGGCAATGGTGTAGCTGGCGGGCGTCTTGCGGGCCTGCTCCTGCCCGGTGAGTTCAATGAGCGAGTAGTGACGCCAGTCCTCACGCCCATCGGCCAGGCGCACGCGCACCTGAATGTGGGCGCCGGGCGTGTAGCCGGGCAGGGCCGCGCCGTCTTGTGCTTGCAGGCAGAGCAGGCGAATCAGCGGGCTGAGCTGGCGCGCGTGCGCGACCCGCAGCGTCAGTGGGGTGACATCAGGCATGGTGGTGCTCCTCGATCGCTGGTTGGACGATGGCGATGCCGCTGGCGGCCAGCGCCTCGCGCAGCTTGTGGCCGTGTTCGTCGGCCAGGGCGGCTTTGCGCCAGCCCTCCAGCAGGGCGGGGGTGAGGCTGCCCTGGGCCTGCGCGGCATCGATGGCTTGCAGCAGCGCGCGGTAATTGCGCTGGCCCCGCTCGTGGGTGTCGCTATAGCCTTTGACGAGGTTTTGGCAACGGGCGATTTCCAGGGCCAGGGCCGGTTGCTCCTGGGCGGCGGCTGTGATGCGGGCCAGCCAGTCTTCGATCATGGCGTTTTCGCGCGCGTAGCGCGTGGTGCGCTGACGCCAGCGCGCCGCCCAGGCCACGGCGCGCAGCAGCAGATAGCCGTGCAGCGAGTTGGTGTGCACGACACGCCCTTTGCGCGTGAGGCGCTCGACGATGCGCCGGGGCAGGCCCGATTGCATCAGCCAGCGACCGGCCGGGGCGGGCAGGGTTTCGCACACTTCCTGCAAGCGCGGGTGCATGAATTCGTGGATGTGCAGCATCTGCTCGCCCGCCTGCGACTCGGCGCGCACGCGCTCGAAACGGCTGGCGCGGGTTTTCAGATCGGCCACGCGCGGCGTGTCTTCGTAGGACATCCACAGGGCCAGATGGCGGGCGGTTTCGTTCAGCACTTCGCTGCCGCCCTGTCCGCCGCCCTGTCCGCCGCTTTGGCCAGCTTGTGCCTGCAAAGCCTGCAAACGCTCCAGATACAGACGGGCATAGGCCGGATCCTGGTAGTCCACCAGACGGCGCAGGCCCTGGTACAGCCGCGCATGGAGCATGGGGGGGAAGTCGCGCTGCACCTGCTCGATAAGCGCCCGCAGCTCTGGCTCATCGCTGCTCGGCGGCGGCTCCGCTGGCTCGGCAGGGGCCGAACCGACCTCGGCGGCGCCAACATCATCGCCCTCTGCTGCACTCTGCGCCTTGACATAGGCGGCGCCAAAGGCCTTGAGGCTGGCCTTGACGCCAATGCCGCCGCGCTCGATGGTGGCCTCGAACTGCTCGCGCGTAAAAGGCAACACGCCGCTGCCAGCCAGGGCGCCAAACAGCACGGCGCTGATGACGCTGCCGGCCTGCTGGGCTGCCTCGGCCATGTCGAAATGGATGAAGCGCCGCGCCGCCGCATCGGCATGGGCCAGCAGTTGGCGGCTGTCCACCCGGCCATCGCCCATGGCGCTTTTTTCCGCGATGGAATAAACGCGATGGGTGGAGGCAATCAAGGTGGTGCGATCGGGCGTGACCAGACCGCGCTGCACGGCGCGCCCGGCCTCCATCAACTCCGAGGCCAGCACCACGTCCACATCGCCGGGCAAGGGCATCAGCGCCAGCACGGGTTGTTGGCCAGCGCGCTCGGCCTCTGCCTTGGGGAATAACTCGACGTAGTAAATCGTCGCCCCCGTGCGCTGGGCCACGCCCGGCACCGAGGTGGTCTGGGCAATGTAGTCCTGGTGCTCGCCCAGATTCACGATCCAGTCGGCCAGCACGCCCCCACCCTCGCCGCCCATGGCGAGGATGGCAATCTTGATGGCTTGCGCTCCCATACCTCTGCCCCTTTCAGAACGAATAACGCGCGCGGCGGCGGGCCTGGGCCGCTTGCATGCGGCCAATCAGGGCCTGGCGCACACGCGCGCGCAGGCGCTCCCACCAGCCGGGATTGCTGACCACGCGCGCCCGGTAGAAGGAGGGGCAGAGCACGGCCGCGTGCGACACATCGCCGCAGTGGCCGCAGCCCACGCAACTGTCGAGCACGGTGGCCACCGGATCGGTGCGCAGCGGGTCGGGATGGCTTTTGATGGACAGCGAAGGGCAGCCCGAGATGCGGATGCAGGAGTGGTCGCCCGTGCAGGTGTCGTGGTCCACACCGAATTTGTCGCGCACGACGCGGCGGCCTTCGGCGGCGGCCTTGCGCATCAGCGGTTTCTCGCGCCGCTGGCGGTTGAGCATGCACTCGGACTGGGCGATCACCACCTTGGGGCCTTTGTCGGGCGTGGTCAGCGCCTCCTTCATGGCGTCGCGCATGGCGGCCACGTCGTAGGTGCGCCGCACCGTGCGCACCCATTGCACGCCCACGCCGCGCACGGCCTGCTCAATGGCGTGCCCCGTGCTGCGCGAGGGGTTGAGCGCCTTGGAGGAAAGAATGTCCTGCCCGCCCGTGGCCGAGGTGTAGCTGTTGTCCACCACCACGATCAGGTTGTCGCTGCGGTTGAAAACAGCGTTGGCGACGCCGCTGGTCAAGCCGTTGTGCCAAAAGCCGCCGTCGCCCATCATGGAAATGGCGCGTTTGCCGCCGGCCGTGTTGAGCGCGGCCGAGCCTGCGCTGCCCAAGCCGTAGCCCATGGTGGTATTGCCCAGGTTGAAGGGCGGCAGGATGGAAAACAAGTGGCAGCCAATATCGGCGCTGACGTGCTGCGGGCCGATTTCGCGCTCCAGCAGCTTCATGGCGCTGAAGATGGGGCGCTCGGGGCAGCCCGTGCAAAACCCGGGCGGGCGGGCGTGCACGCTTTGCGCCAGCGGCGCCAGCTCGCCTTGCGGCAGGATGGGAATGACCCTGCGCGCAGGTTGCGGCGATGGCTGCGCCGCCTGGGCTTGCGCTGCCGGAGTTGGGGATTGCTCGGCAGGCAAGCGCCCGTAGCGCCGGGCAAAGCTGCGCACCCCTTGCATCAGCACCTGCGCCGCATACTCGCCCGCCATGGGCAGCATGTCCTTGCCGTGCAAGGCGCAGGCCAGGCCGTGCTGGCGCAGGATGGCGGCCATGTTCTGCTCGATGAAGTTGGGCTGCCCCTCCTCCACCATCAGCACCGCCCGCTTGCCCTGGCAAAAACGCAGCACCTCCTTGTCCACCACCGGGTAGGCCACGTTCATCACGTACAGCGGAATGCGGCTGTTGCCGTACACATCGGCCAGGCCCAGGCGCTCGAGCACGCGCAGCAGGGTGTTGTAGGTGCCGCCCTGCACGATGATGCCGATGTCGTCGGCATCGGCGGCGAAGAATTCATTGAGGCCGTTGGCTTCAATGAATTCCAGCGCGGCAGGCCAGCGTTGCTGGATTTTTTCCTGCTCGTGCAAAAAGCTCGCCGGTGGCAACACGATGCGTTGCACATCGCGCTGGGGCTGCTCCAGCGCATCCTGCACGGTAAAGCGCGGGCGCTGGTTGTCCGAAGCCACAAACTGCCCATGCACGTGGCAGGCGCGGATGCGCAATTGCAGCATCACCGGCGTATGGCTGGCCTCGGAAAGCTCAAAGCCTTGCTTGACGGCCTGGACGATGCTCTCCAGATTGGGGCGCGGATCGAGCAGCCACATCTGCGACTTCATGGCAAACGCATGGCTGCGCTCTTGCATGATGGAAGAGCCTTCGCCGTAATCCTCGCCCACGATCACCAGCGCCCCGCCCTTCACCCCGCCCGAGGCCAGGTTGGCCAGCGCATCCGAGGCGACGTTGGTGCCCACCGTGGCCTTGAAGGTGACCGCGCCGCGCAGCGGATAGTTGACCGAGGCCGCCAGCATGGCCGCCGCCGTGGCCTCGCTGGCGCTGTTTTCGAAGCGGATGCCGTATTCGGCCAGGATGTCCTGCGCATCGGCCAGCACATCCATCAAGTGCGAGATGGGCGAGCCCTGGTAGCCCCCAACGTAGGCCACGCCCGATTCCAGCAGGGCCTTGGTCACCGCCAGAATGCCCTCGCCGCGAAACACCTCGCCCTCCGTCAAGCGCAGCTTCTTGACTTCCTCAACAAAAGATCGCTCTGCCATCGTGGTTCTTTCCCGCTAGTTTTGCATGCCTCATGCTTTGGATCCAGTTTATTTAGGCCCAAACATTTTCGAATCCTGTAAAACCCTAGTGCGCTGGAAAATGGATGTTTGCAAAAATCAAAATTACCAATCAAAGTATTTTTCAATACCAATAACAACATGCCTAAATGGCATTGTTTTATTTCTTTTGATTTGTAATAAAACATCTAGCGCATCAACCCGGGCAAACCCGTGGCAATGCCCGGCAGCATGAATACCAGCGCCAGCAGCAGCAATTCCAGCAACACAAACGGCAGCGCGGCGCGATACACCTGCGCCAGCTCTATGCCCTTGGGCGCCACGCTTTGCATTACCAGCAGCAGCAGGCCAAACGGCGGCGTGAGCAGGCCAATCTCCATCGCCACCAGCATCATCACGCCCAGCCAAACGGTGTCGATGCCCGCGCTTTGCGCCAGCGGCATGAAAAACGGCAGGGTCAGCATCATCATGCTGATCTGGTCCAGCACCATGCCCAGCACCAGCAAAATCAGCAGCATGCCCAGCGCCAGCATGGCGGGCGAGAAATCCATGGCATGGATCAGGCCCAGCAGCCCCGCACTGGCGCCAGAGAAGCTGAGCAATTGGGCAAAGGTCGTGGAGGCCGCCAGCACGAACAGGATGACCACCGAAACCTTGGCCGTTTCCACCAGGCTTTTGCACAGCGCCTGCCAGCTCAGCGCGCGGTAGGCCAGCGCCGCAGCCAGCGATGCCATGGCGCCAATGGCAGCCGATTCGGTCGGCGAGGCCCAGCCCGCAAACATCGAACCGACCACCGCCAGAAAAATCCCCAGCAGCGGCAACACATGAACGAAAAACGGCTGCCAGCGCGCCCAGCCGCGTACATCCGGCTCATCGTGTTCCTGCGCCACGGGCGCATCCTGCGCGCGCCAGTAGCTGCGCGCCACGACATACAGCAAAAACAAGGCCGCCATCAGCAGCGCCGGCACGATGCCGCCAATCAGCAGCCCCTCAATGGAAATACCCGCCAGGCTGCCCAACATCACTGCCAGGGCCGACGGCGGAATCAGCATGGCAATGCCGCCCACGGCCATGATCGGCCCCATCGACATGGAGGGGTGGTAGCCCCGGCGCAACATCTCCGGCAGCATCACGCTGCCCATCATGGCGGTATTGGCAATGGACGAGCCCGATAGCGTGGCAAACGTGGTTCCGCCCAGAATGGTGACGATGGAGAGCTTGCCCGGCACGCGGTGGATCACACGCTCGATCGCCCCGATGGCCTTGAAGGCCAGACCGCTTTGCAGCAGGATTTCGCCCATCCAGACGAACAGCGGAATCGGCGTCAGCGAAAAATTCACCAGCGCCGACGAGGTATTGCGCACCCATTGCGCCAGTCCCGCCTCGCCACCCAGGAAGCACCAGGCGCCAATCAGGTTGACGCCCAGAAAAGCGAACACGACGGGCAGGCCGATGCCCATGAAGAAAAACAGGCAGCCCAGCATCAGGGCCAGCGCCCACTGCCATTCCATGCCCCTACCCTCCCGTGCGCGCCAGCATGCGCCAGGCGCGCAGCGCACGGCGCGCAAATTCCATCGCCAGCAATACCGCCCCCAGCAGCAAGGGCACACTCAGCCACCACTCGGGAAACATCCATTCCTTGAACACCATCGCCCCCTGCTGCGCCGCATCCCGGGCCACGCGCACCGATTGCCAGGCCAGCACCGCACATACGGCAAACGCCAGCGCATCGCACAACAGCTCCAGCCGCAAGGCCCAGCGCAAGGGCAGCGTTTGCACCAGCAGGTCGATGCGGATATGCCCGTTGTGATAGAGCAGCCAGGGCGCGGCGATGAAAGTGGCCACCATCAGCATGTACTCCGAAATTTCCGTGCTCGCCACAATCCAGTGCAAGCCCAGATTGCGCAGCACCACATCGCTGGCAATCAATACGCCCATTGCGCCGAACAGCAGCGCCGCCAAAGCGCCGCAGGCCTGCATCAAACGGCCATACCAACCGCGCACAGCAGGCTCGGGCGGGTTGTGCGCCTGCGGCGCAGGCATTTGCATCGCCATCATCGCCCCTTGTTATGGCTGCCCCGTGCGAAAGAGCTTTTCAATCTCCGGCGCATCTTTGGGATTGACTTTTTTGATCGCCGCCCAGCCCGCGCCATAGGCCGCTTCCCGCAACGCCTTGGCCTGTTCCGGCGCCCATTGCAGGATTTGCACGCCCGCTTGCTGCAAGCGCTGTTTTTCTTCTGCTGCCAGGGCCGGATCGCGGGCGTTATCGGCCTCCACCCACTGCACCATCTTGTCCAGGAACTGGCGCTGCTCGGGCGTCAAACCCTCCCAACTGCGCTTGTTCATGAACAGGCTGACCTCCACGTTGTAAAAGCCCGGATCGATGCGGTAACGGGTTTTTTCCTGCCAACCCAAATCCATCACCCCCACCGACGGCCAGCCATAGCCATCGACCACACCCCGCTCCAGCGCGGTGTACACCTCGCCTGGGGCCACTTGCAGCGCCGATGCGCCCAGCGCGCGGAAAAACGCCAGGTAAATGGGCGTGCTGCGCAGCTTCAAACCCTTGAGATCCTCGGGCTTGTCCACCTTCTTGTTGCTGTAGATGTGGTAGTCGAGCCCGTCGCTGACACGCGCCAGCCACACCATATTGGCCTTTTGCTGGTGCAGCCGATCCATCAACTGGTGGCCGCCATTGGCGCGCAGGGCCTGGATGGGCTGGTCGGTAAACGTCATCGCCAGCGCCTCGGGCACCAAATTGGCATGGAACACCGCTGAGGTATTGGCCAAATCCACCACGCCCGCGCGCACCGCATTGCCAATCTCGAAGACCGGAATCGCCTCCGGCCCGCCCACGACCTTGATTTGCACCAGGCCCTTGCCTTCCTCATTGACCTTCTGAACAAAAGCCTCGAAACGCCGGGCAAAAAACGTATCCGCCACAAACGCATTGACCGCCTTCAAGGTCACTTCCCCTGCCGTGGCAGCGCCTGCCGCCACCAGCAACACACCCGCTATCGCCCACACGCCCAATCGCTTCATAACGCCTCCTGTTCATGCAAAAAATGGTTTTTCAACCATTTTGTTTAAGCCTAAACATTGCAGCAATCATGAGAAACCCTGAACCAACCACCCTTGCAAAAAGCCTTTTATTTTCAAAAATTCATTTGCAAATCAATGTGTTGCAATCCACCCAGAATCGCATTACATGCAGCCATTCATGGCGCCGCGAACGCGCCGCCTGCGCTTTTCACCGCTGTCGCACGCAAGCCATGCCTTGCCCATTGGCCGGCTGTGCAGAGGCATTCAACAGGCTCTCACGCACGTCATCAACCCCGTGCCGGTTGCGCCCTGAACAAGGCCACGCCCATACCCAGCATGACCAGCAGCAGCCCGGCGATGGTGACCAGCGCCGGTTGCTCGCGCAAGAACAGGGCCGCAATCACCGTAGCCAGACCCGGCACCAGCGCGGCAAACAAGCTGCCCACGGCTGGCCCCAGCAGCAACACCGCCTGGCTGTACAGATACAAAGCCAGGATGGAAACGAAAAAACCTTGATAGACGATGTGCGGCAGCAGCACGGGCAATGGCTGCGCCAGCAGGGCCAAGCCCTTGCAATAAAAGTACAGCGGCGCGAACAGCAGCATGGAGAGCACCGACACAATGGCCGTGGCATGCAAAGCCGAGCGGCACAGCGCCTTGGCAGTGACGGTGTACACGGCCCACAGCAAGCCGCCAAGCAGAAACAGCCCATAGGCCCGCGCCGCGCCCAAGCCAGCCGCGCCCATGCTGTGCAACGCCACGGCGGCCATGCCGATGACGATCAGCGCAATGCCCAGCCATTCGTTGCGGCGCAGCCGGGTGCGCAGCAGCAGCATCGAAATGGCCAGCGAGAACACGATCATGCTGGCCGGGACGATGGCGGCAAACTGCTCCACCGGCGCCTGGCGCAGCCCTTGCGCCACCACCAGCATGTAAGGTGCGCCAATGCCCAGCACCATCAGCGCCAGCCCCCACCAGGGGATGCCGCCCAGGCCCTTGCGCAGCAGAAAAGGCGCCAGCAGCAGGCCGGAGAAAAAGTAGCGGATGAAGACAATATCCAACACATCCAGCGGCGCATAGGCCACACTCAGGCGGGTCATGACCGGGAAGGCGCCCCATATCAGCGCGGAACCGACGCCACAGGCCGCGCCCAGCCAGAAACGCTTGGTTTGCATCATCATCAAAGCCTTTCGTCCACGCCGCCTCAGCGGCGCTTGTTAGCATGGCTCGGGGCGTTGCACAGAACCCGGCCGGCTTGAATGTTTGACAGTGTTGTCAATTTTGACAGGTATGTCAAGAAAGGAAATTTGCGTGAGCGGCGTACGACAATTCGACGAGGCGGCCATCGTGCCCAAGATGCTGGAGGTATTTCGCGCCAAGGGCTGGCAGGGCAGCTCCATGCAGGATCTGGCGCAGGCCAGCCAGGTGCAGCGCGGCTCGCTCTACCACGCCTTTGGCAGCAAGCAGGCACTGTTTTTGCGCGCCTTCGATCTGTACGCACGGCGCTTCGAGCGCAAATTGCAAACCGCCTGGCGCGCTGCGGATGGCGCGGGCGACGCTGACGCAGCCGCCGTGTTGCAAGGCTTTTTCGATGTGGCCTTATCCAACATGTGCGGCCGACCGGCCCACGGCTGCCTGACCACCCGCACAGCCATGGAGCTGCAAGCCGATGACGGCCCGATCCGCCAGCGTTTGCAGCAGTTTCTGCAAGGTTTGCAAGCGCAGTTGGCCCAGCGGCTGGACAGACCAGATGCGCGCACGCAATTGCGCCTGCCGCCGCAGACCACGGCCCAGACCGTGCTGACCTTCACCCGCGGGCTGGCGGTCATGGAGCGCATCCAGCGCGATCGCGCACAGTTGCACGCGCAAGCACAGGCTTTCGCACAGTTGCTGCTGCGCTAGACGCACGATCTTGGCGCGCAGGGCCGAAAACGATCTGAACGGAGATCGCCGCGCCCTCCAATCCGGCAAACCCTTAGAGCCTGTTCAAAGTCTCGGCACGAGCGGGCAAGAAGCGGTTTGGGATGGGCTGCAAGGCGCAAAACGCAGCCATAGCCCCCGCTATGGCGAGGCTTTGCAACGCCGCAGGCCGCCCCAATCCGTTCTCTTGACCGCCGTGTAGAGACTTTGAACAGGCTCTTACGCCGCGCCGTAGGGGCTGAAGTGGCTGTGGCGCTCATCCACTGCCAAGGTGCTGCCCAGAAACGGGAAGGCGCGCTGGCGGCAGTCTTGGCGCTCGCAGACTTTGCACCCCATGCCGATGGGCGTGGCCGCTTGCGGGTCTTTGCAGTCCAGGCCGCGCGAATACACCAGTTGGCCGGCATGGCGCACATCGCAGCCCAGACCGATGGAGAACATGGTGCGCGGCGCGCCCCAGCCGCCCGCGCCCAGATCGCGGCGCGTGACGGTGCGGGCGATCCAGAGGTAAATGCGCCCATCGGGCATGCTGGCCAGTTGGGTGAGCACGCGGCCGGGTTGCTCGAACGCCTCATACACCTTCCACAGCGGGCAGGTGCCGCCGGTGCGGCTGAAGTGAAAGTGCGTGGCCGACTGGCGCTTGCTGATGTTGCCCGCGCGGTCCACACGCACGAAGAAGAACGGCACGCCGGGCGCGCCGGGGCGTTGCAAGGTGCTGAGGCGGTGGCAGACGGTTTCAAAGCCCACGCCAAAGACATCGGCCAGCAGGTCGATGTCGTAGCGCAGCGCCTGGGCCTGGGCGAGAAAGCGCCGGTAGGGCAGCAGCCAAGCGCCCGCAAAGTAATTGGCCAGGCCGATGCGCGCCAGCCGCCGCGCTGGCTCGTCGTGGGCCAGGGGCGCAGCTTCGGTGAGGGCGTCGAGCAGCGGGGCGTGTTCGATCAAGGCCCATTGCGTGGCCATTTGAAAGCTGCGCTGGCTGGCGTCCAGCCGCCGATCCAGCAGCAAGGTGCGCGCGGCCGGGTCGAAGCGGCGCTTGCTGCCGCTGCCCGGCGGGGCGGGCAAGACGGTGATGCCATGCGCCTGCGCCAGACGGCGCGCCAGCCATTGGGCGTTGGCTGCGGCGGGCGTGGCGAACGGGCTGCTGGCGTGGTGGGCGCTGGTCTGGGCGCTTTGCTCCTGCCGGGCTTGTTCGGCCAGCGCCTCGGCGGCGTGGTCGATGGCGTCGAAATGGTTTTGATGGGCATAGAAAAAATCGCGCACGGCTTCAAACGGCGTGGCGCGCGGCGCGGCGATGCCTGCGGCGGCGGGCGCGATGCGCTGGGCGGAGCGGGCTGCGCGGGCGGCAGCAGCCGAGGGAGTTTTTGCGCTGTCGCCAGCGGCCTCGTCCTGGGGCGTAGCGCCACGGCCATCGCCCAGTTGCAAGGCCAGGGCTTCGAGTTTGTCCAGCGCGTCCTGATAGCGGCGGTGCAGCGCCAGCAGCGCGTGGCCCAGGGCGGGCATTTGCGTGGCGACTTCTTGCAGCTCCGGCAGGCTGATCGGCTCGGGCGCATCGACCAGCGCCTCGCGCAAGCTGGCGATCAGGCGCGCCTGCTCGTCTTCGGAAAACTGCTGAATATCCACCCCCAGCGCGCGGTGGATTTTCAGCAGCACGGCTACCGTCAGGGGGCGCTGGTTTTGCTCGATCTGGTTGAGGTAGCTGGTGGAGATGCCCAGCGCCTGGGCCAGCGCCGCTTGTGTGAGGCCGCGCTCATCGCGCAGGCGGCGCAGCTTCACGCCCATAAAGACTTTTTTCATCGTTGGCAGGCTCGCAAGGAGCGCGGCACGGCGCGCTTTTTGTTATTCGCAAAATTTGCAAAATTCGGCATTTTCATTCGCAACATTACGCTTTTTCAGCTCTTATGCGACCCAGGATTTTTGCGTACATTGCGAATCATGACAAGCTTTGACAGTGCTACCGAGGTGCAGGAAATCGTGCTTGCACAAGATGCCAACCACCGCCAAACCCTGTTTGCCGGTCATGGCCTGCGCATGCTGGCCAAGAGCGCCTATTTATGCGCCCGCCAATTTGCCCATAACGAAGTGGTAATGGCCCGCGTGGTGGATGTGCAATTTCTCGCCCCCGTGGCCGTGGGCAGCGCGCTCAGCCTGCGCGCCTGGGTTGCGCGCGTGGGCCGCAGCTCCATGACGGTGTGCGTGCACGGCCTGGCCGAGCAAGCGCCGGGCATCCCCGCCGAGCTGGCCTTGCAAGGCTTGTTTGAGATGGTCGCCGTCGATGCCCACGGCAGGCCCAAGGCCGTGAACCAAGCCGTCAATCCCGATCAGGAGAAAACCCCATGAACCCCACCGCCACCGCCCAGGAAAACCCGCCTGCCGCCTCTGCCACCTGTGCCACACCGGCCGCCCCGGCCACCGCAAAGCCCAAGAAATCCGTCGCCCTCTCGGGCGTGGCGGCGGGCAATACCGCGCTGTGCACCGTGGGTCGCAGCGGCAACGATTTGCACTACCGCGGCTACGACATTCTGGACGTGGCCGAGCACTGCACTTTTGAAGAAGTGGCGCATTTGCTGGTGCACGGCAAGCTGCCCAACCCGGCCGAGCTGGCGGCCTATCGGGGCAAGCTGCGCGGCCTGCGTGGCCTGCCCGCGCAGGCGCGCGCGGTGCTCGAAGCCCTGCCCGCCAGCGCCCACCCGATGGATGTGCTGCGCACCTACGTCTCCATGCTGGGCACGGTGCAGCCGGAAAAAGAGGAGCAAAGCCTGGCCGGCGCGCGCGACATTGCCGACAAGCTGCTGGCCTCGCTGGGCTCGGCGCTGCTGTACTGGTACCACTTCGCCCACAACGGGCGGCGCATTGAGGCGCTGACCGATGACGACTCCATCGGCGGCCATTACCTGCACCTGCTGCACGGCCAGCGCCCCAGCGAATCCTGGGTGCGCGCCATGCACACCAGCCTGATCCTGTACGCCGAACACGAATTCAACGCCAGCACCTTCACCAGCCGCGTCATCACCGGCACGGGCAGCGACATGTATTCGGCCATCGCCGGGGCCATTGGCGCGCTGCGCGGGCCCAGGCACGGCGGGGCCAACGAGGTGGCTTTCGACATCCAGAGCCGCTACGCCGACCCGGACGCGGCCGAGGCCGACATCCGCCGCCGCGTCGAGGCCAAGGAGGTGGTGATCGGCTTTGGCCACCCGGTTTACACCATTGCCGATCCGCGCAACCAGGTCATCAAGAAGGTGGCGCGCCAGCTCTCGCAGGAGGCCGGCTCCATGCGCCTGTTCGATGTGGCCGAGCGCGTCGAAGCGGTGATGTGGCAGGCCAAGCGCATGTTCCCCAACCTGGACTGGTTCAGCGCCGTGAGCTACCACATGATGGGCGTGCCCACGGCGCAGTTCACGCCGCTGTTCGTGCTGGCGCGCACTGCGGGCTGGAGCGCGCACGTGATCGAGCAGCGCCAGGACGGCAAGATCATCCGCCCCAGCGCCCACTACACCGGGCCGGAGAACCTGGCCTTCGTGCCCATCGAGGCGCGCGCCTGACTCCACCACCTTTCCATTTCAAGGGAAACTGCGCGGCATGCCCGCCATGCCGAAATGCCGCGCTTTTCTTGCCGATTGATCTGCTATTTCTTGCCACAACAAAACCAATCAAAAAGAAAACCATGCGCTTTTCCAGCATGCCGAAACAAGGCAGTTTTCTTTCTTTTTGATATGGAATAAAACCCGCGCAAGCCCCGCCTGGGCTTGCCGCCTCCGCCAACAGCCCCACAGCCCACGACCTGCCCATGAACACCGCCTTCCGCAAACCCCTGCCCGGCGCCGCGCTGGATTATTTCGACGCGCGCTCTGCCGTCGAAGCCCTCTCGCCCGGCGCCTGGGCGCGCCTGCCCTACACCGCGCGCG
>JAUMYU010000053.1 GCA_030528485.1 Comamonadaceae bacterium | reverse complement strand
CTGGTGTAGGGCAGGCCCTGGTCGAGGATGGCCTCCATCAGCGGGTAGCGCGGCGCGCCATCGGCGGTGCGCGCGCGGCTAACGACGTTGCCGATGACGTACACGTCCGCGCCCAGCGCGGTCTGGTCGGCGCCGTAGCCTTCGATGGGGGCGATGCCCAGCGCCTGGAGCTGCTCGCTCATGGGGGGATAGACCTGGGCGTCGCAGCCGGTGACGGTGTGGCCCTGGGCTTTGGCCAGCGCGGCCACGCCCGCCATGAAGGTGCCGCAAATGCCGAGTATGTGGATGTGCATGGGGTTGAATGCAGGAGGAAGGGGGAAAAGCCAACAGCGTTGCGCTGGCTGGGGCAGTGGTTGGGCGGCGGCAAGCCTGTTCAAAGGCGGTTGGCGCTTGCAGAGGGGCTGCCATTGCCATGCCAGCCTTGTCCTACCGCCATTTATTACAAATCAAAAAGAAACAAAATTGCTTTGTTTTGGCAAGTTGGTATTGGAGTCATATTTACTTTGATTGGAATACCGCCACGCGGGCCTGCCAGGCTGTTCAAGCGATCAACAAACCGCCGCCTTGGGCGTCAGGGCCGGGGAGGTAAATGCTGGGGTCCACCGTAACCGCCGCTGCCGGATAGCGCCGCCCGGCCAGATAGTCTTGCACGCAGCGCAGCACGACGGGCGAGCGGTGGCGCTCGCGGCTGGCTTGCAATTGCTCCAGGCTCAGCCACAGCGTGCGCACGATGCCGGTATCGAGCGCCTGCTCGGGGAAGTGCCGCCCGAGCTGGCCGCAAAAGGTAAAGCGCAGGTAGGTCAAATCCTCGCCCGCGCCGCTGGGGCAAAAGCGGTTGAGGTAAATGCCCACCAGCTCCATCGGGGCGAAGTCGTAGGCCGTCTCCTCCCGCACTTCGCGCCGGCAGGCGTCGAGCAAACCCTCGCCGGGGTCAAGATGGCCCGCAGGCGTATTCAGGCGCAAGCCATCGCGCGTGTCTTCTTCCACCAGCAAAAACCGCCCTTGCTGCTCAATCACAGCGGCCACGGTGACGTTGGGTTTCCATCTTGTGGTCATGGCATCGGCGCAAAATTGAAAACGCGAAGTGTAGAGCGTGTTCCCGCCCGCGCGGCGCGCTCCAGACGGGCCGGCTAATTTACAAATCATGGAAAAATGGATTCCTTTACCAACATGCCGAAATAGGCAAATTTCATTTCCTATGATATGTAAAAATGGATGTTGCGCGACAAGCCTCTCATCCCTGCCAACGCTTTGGTACGATCCTGCGCCTGGCCGCTGCCAGCTCGTTAAACGGGCTCTTGCCCTCCCCATCGCTCCCTTGTCCTGCCATGCGTTTCTTTCTGGTTTTCATCGCGCTGGTCGCCGTCCTGTTCGGGCTGAACATGCTTCAGGTGGTGCAGCAAAACGTGGTTCTGCCCTGGACGGCCTTGCTGGCGCAAATCTGCGCCTGGCTGGTCACCACGTTCGACCACACCGTCATGGCCTCGGGCAAGGTGCTGTGGGATCCCGTCACTGGCCTGGGCGTCTCCATTGAGCCGGGCTGCAACGGCGTGGAAGCCTGCCTGCTGCTGTTTGCCGCCGTGCTGGCCTATCCATCGAGCTGGAGCGCCAAGCTCTGGGGCATGGCGCTGGGGTTTGTGGCCATCCAGATCGTCAACATCGCGCGCGTCATCAGCCTGTTTTACCTGCAACTGTGGGACAAGGCCGTGTTCGACTTCGCCCACGAATACCTCTGGTCTGCGCTCATCATGCTGGACGTGCTCATCGTCTGGCTGCTGTGGGTGCGCCGCGTCAGCCTCAACGCGCCCAGCGATGCCAACGACGATGCGGCCCTGCCGCCCCCGCCTGCCGCCCATGCTTGATTGGGCTTGTTGACCTGTTTGCCGCCGCCCATGTCCAACTCCCCTACTGCCACCGTCCTGTTCGACAAACGGCAGGTGCGCCTGCCCGTCTTCATCGCCACCGTGTTCGCGTGGATGGCCGTGCTCATCGCCGCATGGGTGTACGTCAAGCCCTGGACCTCCTGGCCCGTCGCCGCCATCGCCAGCGTGGCGCTGGAAAAAGGCGCTTCGGGCTGGGTACGCGATGCGCAGGTGCTGCCCTACCCGCACCATCTGGAAGTCAACTCCCGCATCGACTTCCCCGTGCCCAACTCCGGCGGCCAGCGCGCCGAACTGGCGCTGGAGGCCGACCCCGCCCGCTACGCCTACGGCCTGGCGATTTTTCTGGCCCTGCTGTTGGCGGCGCGGCAAAAACACCTGCTGCGCAAAGCCCTGGCCGGGTACCTGCTGCTGCTGCCATTCCAGGCCTTCACGCTGGTGTTTTTCGTCTTGCAGGAAATCATCGTCGCCGCCCAGCTCGATTTGGGCCATTTGCGCATCAGCGCCTGGCAGATGGAGGGCATCGTGTACGGCTTCCAGCTCGGCACGCTGATCGTGCCCACGCTGGTGCCCGTGCTGGTCTGGCTGTGGCTGGACAAGCCGTTTTTCTCCAGCGTCATCGCCCGCGCCATCTTGCCGCCCGGCGCGCGGCGCGTGCGCTGAACGCCGGGGGTGAACTGTGCTACATTGCCGCCCCATGTTTGCAACACGCGCTTACTTTTTCTGGTTTGACATCTCGGTCCTTGGCGGATGAGAGGGATGAACCTGCAAGCGCACAGCAAACCAGCCCCATACCTGAACCGCCGAGGCCCCAAGCCCGGCGGTTTTTGTTTGGCCTTTTGTTTTCCCACCTTCCTCACTTTTCATCTTTCCCGGCCATGCCCTACCTTGACCCCGTTGAAAAAACCAGCCAGACCGACGACCAGCGCATTCAGGAGATCAACGTGCTGCCGCCCCCCGATCACCTGATCCGCTTCTTCCCCATCAAAGGCACGCGCACCGAGCGCCTGGTGAGCCAGACGCGCGAGCGCATCCGCGCCATGCTGCGCGGGCAGGACGACCGGCTGCTGGTCGTCATCGGCCCGTGCAGCATCCACGACCCCGCCGCCGCGCTGGAATACGCCCGCAAACTCACCGCCGTGCGCGAGCAATACGCCGATACGCTGGAAATCGTCATGCGCGTGTACTTCGAAAAGCCCCGCACCACCGTGGGCTGGAAGGGGCTTATCAACGACCCGTACCTGGACGGGAGCTTTCGCATCGACGAGGGCTTGCGCATCGCGCGCCAGTTGCTCATCGACATCAACCGCCTGGGCATGCCTGCGGCCAGCGAGTTTCTGGACGTGATCTCGCCGCAATACATTGGCGACCTCATTAGCTGGGGCGCCATTGGCGCGCGCACGACGGAAAGCCAGGTGCACCGCGAACTGGCCTCGGGCCTGTCCTCGCCCATTGGCTTCAAGAACGGCACGGACGGCAACATCCGCATCGCCACCGACGCCATCCTCTCGGCCAGCCGCTCGCACCACTTTCTCTCCGTGCACAAAACCGGCCAGGTCGCCATCGTCGTCACCGAAGGCAATGAGGATTGCCACGTCATCCTGCGCGGCGGCAAAACGCCCAACTACGAGGCCCAGCACGTGCAGGCCGCATACGACGAACTGGGCAAAGCCGGTTTGCAGGTGCCGGTAATGATTGATTGCTCGCACGCCAACAGCCTCAAGGACCACACGCGCCAAAAAGCCGTGGCGCAAGACGTGGCAGCGCAAATCGCGGGCGGCTCGCGCCACATCTTCGGCCTGATGATCGAAGGCCACCTCAAGCCCGGCGCGCAGAAATTCACCCCTGGGCAGGATGATCCGCGCCAGCTCGAATACGGCAAAAGCATCACCGACGCCTGCGTGGATTGGGAAGAATCGCAGCAAATCCTGGCTTTGCTGGCCCAAGCGGTGCAAAAACGGCGTGGCGGCGCTTGACAAGCCCCAAGTTTGTCAAAATAATGTCTCCTCCTTGGCAGCGGGTAACGGTTGGGCCGATTTTTACAAGTTCCACTTGGAACCTGTAAGCAAAGGTCGAACCGGATGCCAGTCGCCAAGACTTGGTTGGTATTTCCAGCTACGAGGCTTTCGGGCTTGCCCGGTTGACGATTCCCTAGGTGCTTCTCCTCCCTCACTCTCTAATTTCACCTTGGGTAGCCTCGTAGCTCTTTTCTTTTTGGGCCGTTGGCGCCAGAGGGCGCGCCGCGCTGCGACACACCCCTTCTTCAATGACCGGCCAGCCAATCGCGCCGGATCAGGAATTTTTCCGTCAGCTCCGCCTCGCGCGAGCCTGCCGCGAATGACTTTTGATACGCCCAGCAGGCATGCGGCGGCATGGACAGCAGGATGGATTCCGTGCGCCCGCCCGATTGCAGGCCGAAGTGCGTGCCACGGTCGAACACCAGGTTGAATTCCACATAACGCCCGCGCCGGTAGCGCTGGAACTGCTGCTCGCGCTCGCCCCAGGGCTGGGCCTGGCGGCGCTGCACGATGGGCAAATAGGCTTGCAGAAAGTGCTCGCCCACCGACTGGATGAGCGCGAAGCCGCCTTCAAAGCCCAGCTCCGACACATCGTCGAAAAAGATGCCGCCAATGCCGCGCTGCTCGCCCCGGTGCTTGAGGTAGAAGTATTCGTCGCACCAGGCTTTGTAGCGCGGGTATTTGTCCGCGCCAAAGGGCTGCACGCTGGCCTGGCAGACGCGGTGAAAGTGCTGCGCGTCCTCCTCATAGCCGTAGTACGGCGTCAAATCCATGCCGCCGCCAAACCAGTTCACGGGCGCGGCGCCTGCCGGGCGGGCGGTGAGCATGCGCACATTCATGTGGACGGTGGGCACGTAGGGGTTGCGCGGGTGAAACACCAGCGACACGCCCAGCGCCTCGAACGGCGCGGCGGCCAGTTCGGGGCGTTTTTGCGTGGCCGAGGGCGGCAGGCTGGCGCCCTTCACGTGCGAAAAGCCGATGCCGGCGCGCTCGAACACCTGGCCGTCTTCGATGATGCAGGTGATGCCATCGCCTTGCAGCGGCTCGCCCGCTGCTTTTTGCCACGGCTCGCGCACAAATTGCACGGCGCTGCCCGCTTGCGCTTCCAGCGCCTGCAAGGCGTCCACGATGCGGGTTTGCAATTCCATCAGCCAGGGGCGCACCTGGGCGCTCGGCGTCGTTTCAGTGGGGGTCATATCCAACAGTCCCAAAGTCCAAATGTCCAACAGTCAGAAAAATCCGGGAGCGCAATGCGATGCTGCGTTGCCCAAAAAAACCGAAACCACGCCCAGGCGTGGTTTCGGGAGTCTCAAGCCCATTCGCTTTATTTACAAATCAAGATAAAACATGTTTTATGCACATCATGCCAAAACAAGGTGTTTTTGTTTCTTTTTGATTTGTAAAATATCTGCGTGCAACGGCCTTGCCGCGCATCAATGGTGCGATGGCTCCTTGCTCATCAGGCTGGCTACGGTGGCCACGACCATCGACGCCACGATCACGCCCAGCGATGCCCAGGTGGAGATCTCCGGCGCCCACTCGATGGGCTGGCCGCCGTTGATGAAGGGCAGCTCGTTGACATGCATGGCGTGCAGCACCAGCTTGGCGCCGATGAAGGCCAGGATGAAGGCGATGCCGTAGTGCAGGTATTTGAGGCGATCGAGCAGGCCGCCGAGCAGGAAGTACAACTGGCGCAGGCCCATGAGGGCGAAGATGTTGGCCGTAAAGACGATGAACGGGCTTTGCGTGATGCCGAAGATGGCGGGAATGGAGTCGATGGCGAAGATCAAATCCGTAAAGCCCAGGGCGATGAAGACCATCAGCATGGGCGTCCACATCTTGCGGCCGTCCACCACGGTGCGCACCCTGGCGCCGTCGTAGTCGGGGGCGATGGCCATGTGCTTGCGGGCAAAGCGCACCACGGCAGGCTCCAGGTCTTGCTCCTGCTCATCGCCGCCGGGGAAGGCTTGCTTGTAGGCGGTGTAAACCAGAAACGCGCCAAAGATGTAGAACACCCAACTGAAGTTCTGGATCAGCGCCGCGCCCAGCAAGATGAAAATGCCGCGCAGCACCAGCGCCAGGATGATGCCCACCATCAGCACTTCCTGCTGGTATTGGCGCGGCACCTTGAACTGCGCCAGCAGCAGCACGAACACGAACAGGTTGTCGATGGAGAGGGAGTACTCGGTCAGCCAGCCGGCCACGAACTGGCCGGCGTACTCGCGGCCGGCGAAAAACCACATCAGGCCGGCAAACACCAGCGCCAGGGCGACGTAAAACGTCACCCACAGCGAGGCTTCGCGCATGGAGGGGATGTGGGGCCGCTTGAGGATGAGCAACAAGTCGGCAACCAGGATCAGCGTCAGCACGACCAGCGAGCCGACTTCAAATTCAACAGGCAGGGCAAATTCCATAAGCAAGGGGGAGCAAGGCAGGAGGATCGGGTAAATGGCTCGAAAGTCTCTCCCCTGCCCGGGGCGGCCTCTGGCCGCGCGCCCGTGCAGCGCGACGCCCGGAACCTGCGCGAGCCTCTCCAACAAAAAAGAGGGCTTGCGCCGCTCGTACTGACGGGCGCCACATTTGGCGTTCAGCGCGCTCGGTCAAGGCGCTGCACCGCAGGGATACTCCCCTTCGAAATGTGAGGCGCGCATTAAACCATAGAGCGTGTTGCGCGCTCCCCAGGCGCAGCCGGCGGGGCAAAGGCCGGACTCAAGCCTGCGTCTGCGCCTCTGGCCTGGCCGGGGCCTCTGGCGGATGAAACAGCGCCATGACCCCGTTGGCCTCCAGGCTGTAGAGCTGCGCGGAGATGGGGCGGGAGAGCTGATTTCAGGGCCTGTTCAATACAATTTCCGCCCACTTGGCCTCACCGCCTCGCGCTTTCGGAATAGTCCCATGACCCAGATCCTGCTCTACGCTTTTATCTACCTGTTTGCAGCCGTGGCGGCGATCCTGATTTCCAGGCGCTTTGGCCTTGGCTCGGTGCTGGGCTATCTGGTGGCGGGCATCATCATCGGGCCGGTGCTGGGCCTGGTGGGCAAGGAGCTGGAAACCATCCAGCAAGTGGCCGAGTTTGGCGTGGTCATGATGCTGTTTCTGGTTGGGCTGGAGCTGGCGCCCCACAAGCTGTGGCAGTTGCGGCATAAATTGCTGGGTCTGGGCGGGTTGCAAGTGGGGCTGACCGCCGCGCTGATTGCCGCCGCTGCCATGCTGCTGGGGCAGAGCTGGCAAATTGGCGTGGCCGCCGGTTGCATTCTGGCGCTGTCCTCCACCGCCATCGTGCTGCAAACCCTGGGGGAGAAGGGCTTGCTCTCCAGCCAAGGGGGGCAATCGGGCTTCATGGTGCTGCTGTTTCAGGACGTGGCCGCCATCCCCATGCTGGCGCTGTTGCCGCTGCTGGGCGCCGCAGGCGCTGCGGCCAAGGCCGAAGGGGTCGATCACTCCATCAATTTGCTCGCGGGCGAGCCGGTGTGGCTCCAGGCCATCGCCACCGCGCTGGTGTTGCTCACCATCGTGTTCGGGGTGCGCCGCATCGTGCCACCGATGTTTCACCACATTGGCCGCACGCATTTGCGCGAGATGTTCACCATCTTCACCCTGATGCTGGTGGTCGGGATTGCCGAGTTGATGTCGGTCATCGGCCTGTCGCCCGCGCTGGGCACCTTCATTGCCGGGGTGGCACTGGCCGAAAGCGCATACCGGCATGAGCTGGAAAGCTATCTGGAACCATTCAAGGGCCTGCTGCTGGGGCTGTTTTTCATCACCGTAGGCGCGGGTATCAATTTCCGGCTGCTGGGCGCGGAGTTTTGGCCCATCCTGGGCCTCACCGCTGGCTTGATCGTGCTGAAAATGCTGGTGCTGTACCTGCTGGGGCAGGTATTCAAGCTCTCTGGCCCGGCCAACAAGCTGTTTGTCTTCAGCCTGGCCCAGGCGGGCGAATTCGGCTTTGTGCTGCTGTCCATCAGCGAGCAAAGCCATTTGCTGCCACCGCTGATTGCCGATCGCCTTCTGCTGGTGATTGCCTTGTCGATGGTCGCCACGCCCTTGCTGTTTGTCATCCACGACAAACTGGCCGCCCGCGTCAAAGAGGAGGAGGCGCAGGAGCGGTCGCAAGACGACATCACCGCCAGCAAGCCCATCATCTTGCTGGGGCATGGCCGGTTCGGCGTGCAAATCAACAGCATGCTGGCCGCCTGCGGCTTCCAATCGACGGTGATCGACTACCACGCCGAAACCGTGGAGGGGCTGACCAAATTCGGCCTGAAAACCTATTACGGCGATGCCAACCGCCCGGAGCTGCTGGCCTCGGTCGGCCTGCAAGACGCCAAACTGCTCATCGTGGCCATTGACGACCAGCACCGCGCCCTGGAGATCATCCAGTTCGTGCGGCGGCACTACCCCAAGCTGCCCATCATCGCCCGCGCCTACGACCAGCGCAACGGCTACGAACTACACCGCGCTGGCGCCGATCACGTCATCCGCGAAACCTTCGACGCCGCCATGCGCAGCGCCCGCTTGGCGCTGGAGGCCCTGGGCATCGCGCCGGAAAAAGCGCGCGAGCTGGCCGAGCTATACACCCGCCGCAGCGACCACCGCATGCATGTACTGGCCGACATGCACGACCCCGACTTGCCCGCCTACGCCAACGAAAAACTCACGGCGCGCCTGCGCGAAATGGAGGCGGAAACCGCCGCGCTAATGCAGCAGGCGCTGCACGCCTCCCCCTCCGAAGCGCCCGCGCCGCCTGAACCACCCGAACCACCCGCAGAGGCAAACCCCACCGAAGACCTGCCAGCAACCGGCACCGCCAACCCGCCTGCACCGCAACACGGCCAGGGCTGAGCGAGGCATCCCCCTTGACACACCAGATGGGTCAGCGCCGCGCGCCCTACACTCCCCCGCCTTGCATACCCCAAAAGTCAGAAAGGATCCCATGCGCGCCGACCAACTCCTCAGCGCCGACCCCGTCGATTGGCCCGTAGCCCCGGGCTGGATGGCCGCCACAGACCAGTTTTTCGGCAGCCCCACGGGCCAGCGGCTGCTGCAATTTCTCCAGCAACGCCTGGATGCGGGCGCAAGCATCTTCCCGCCCCAGCCGCTGCGCGCGCTGGAGCTGACCGCGCCGCAGGACGTGCGCATCGTCATCCTCGGCCAGGATCCCTACCACGGCCGCGGCCAGGCCGAGGGGCTGGCCTTCTCCGTCGCGCCAGGCGTGCCGCTGCCGCCTTCGCTGCGCAATATTTTTGAAGAGATGCAACGCGATTTGGGCGCTGCGCCCCCGGCTTTTCCCCAGCCTGGCGGCAGCCTGGTCGGCTGGGCGCAAAACGGCGTGCTGCTGCTCAACACCTGCCTGACGGTGGAAGAAGGCCAGGCCGCCAGCCATGCCGGCAAGGGCTGGGAGGCGCTGACCGATGCCCTTATCACCCAGGTGGCGCAAGGCCCGCGGCCGGTGGTCTTCATGCTCTGGGGGGCGCATGCGCAATCCAAGCAGGCCCTGATCCCGCCCGATCGCGGCCATCTGGTGCTGCTGGCCAACCACCCCTCGCCGCTGTCGGCACGACGCGGGCCGCGGCCTTTTATCGGCTGCGGCCATTTCAGCGCCGCCAAAGCCTTTCGCGCCCAGCAGGGGCTGTAAGCCTGTTTAGAGCGTGCGATGCACTTTTCGCGCCCTGCCCGCCATCCACAACAACCGTGCACAAACTTGTGGATAAGTCGTGGGTGGCCGTGGGATGGCCCTATGGGGACAGGTAGCCTGCCTGTTTTTTAGGCAGATTTTTGAATTTACAATTCAATGCGCATTAATTTTTGATATTTTTCAATACAGACTTGCCTAAACAGGTTTTTTGTTTTTCTTTTTGATTAGTAATTTTCCTGTGCTGCGCGGGGCCTTGCCATCGCCCAGCCGCTGCACGCCAGGGCCTTGCAGTGCGCTGCGCCCGCCGCTTTGGGGGGTGACTTCGATTTGGGTGGCGATGCGGTCTTTGAGCGCGGCGACGTGGGAGATGACGCCGATGAGCTTGCCGCTGCGTTGCAGGGTTGCCAGGGCGTCGAGGGCGACATCCAGCGTTTGTTCGTCCAGCGTGCCAAAGCCTTCGTCGAGAAACAGCGAGTCCACGCGCACGTTGCGGCTGGCCATGTGCGAGAGGCCCAGCGCCAGCGCCAGGCTGACGAGAAAGCTCTCGCCGCCAGAGAGGTTTTTCGTGGTGCGGATTTCGCCGCCCTGGTAGTGGTCCATGACGTTGAGCGCCAGCGGCTGCGCCGTATCGCGCACCAGCAGGTAGCGATCGGTCATTCTTTGCAGTTGCACGTTGGCGTGGGCGATGACGGCCTCAAAGCCCAAACCTTGCACGAAGTTGCGGTACTTCTTGCCATCGGCCGAGCCGATGAGCTGGTGCAGCAGCGCCCAGCGCCGGCATTGGCGCTGCTGGCGCTGGATGTGGGCGAGCTGGGCGGCGTGGCGCTGGCGCAGGCGGGAGTCGTCGTCCAGACGCTGCTGGAGCGCGCCCTGGGCCTGGGCCAGCTTGGCTTGCGCATCGCTGCGCTGCTGCTGGAGGGCGCGCAGGATTTGCAGCGCGGCGGCCCATTGCGGCGCATCCCACGGCAAGGGCGCAGGCGCTGGCACAGCAGTGCGAGGGGAGATCGCATCGCCCAGATCCGCTTGCCCACTTTCAGCCTGAACGCCCGGCCCTGCGCCCAAGGGCGTTGTTTCGGCCTGCGCTGGCTGGGCGGCGGCGCTGGCGGCTTGCTGCCATTGGGCGTACACGGGGTTGGGCTGGCTTTGCAGCGCGGCCAGTTGCGCGGCGGTGTCGCGCTGCTGCTGCTCCCACAGGGCCTGGCGCTGGGCCAGGGCTTGGGCTTGCTGGCCCAAATGCTGGCGTTCGTGCTCGGGCAGGCAGGCGGCGCGCCACTCGGCCTCGCTGGCAAAGCCTTGGGCATGCAGGCGCTGGGTCAATGCGGTTTCGCCGTCCTGCAAGCGCGGGGCGCGTTCGGCCAGGGCTTGGGCGAGGTCTTGCTGGCGCTGGTGCAGTTGCTCCAGGGCCTGCCGGGCGGCCTGCCAATCTTGGCGGGCGACGGCGCTGGCGGCTTCGGCCTGTTGCATCCGGGCAAGCAGGGCCGCTTCGCAGGCGTCGGCGGCTTGGCCCTCGAGCAGGCGCTGGCGCTCGTCCACGAGGGTTTGCCAGCTTTGGCGGGCGGTGGTTTCTTCGACAGTGTGGCGGGCGGTTTGCGCTTGCAGATGGGCCAGTTCCTGCTGGTGCAGGGCCAGGCGCTGGGCGCTGTCCTGCACCTGCTGGCGGGCGTCGGCGGCTTGTTGCTCCTGCCGCTGGCGCTGGGCGTGGCGCTGGCCGAGCTGGGCCAGCAGGGGCTGGGGCGCTTGCACGTCGGCCAGTTGGGCCCTGGGGGCGAAGCGGCGCACCTGCTCCAGCAGGGTTTGGCTTTGCTGTTGCCAATGGGCGTCGGGGGCCTGGGCGGCTTCTTGCAAGGCGTGCAGGCGGGCCTGGGCCTGGCTGTGCTGCTGGGCCTGGGCGTGGGCGTCGCGCTCGGCCTGCTGGGCGGCGGCAAGGGCGGCGTCCAGCTCGGCGCGCAAGGGGGCGAGGGCGGCTTGCAGGGTTTCGGCCTGGGCCAGGCGCTCGCTGCATTGGCGCAGGTGTTGGGCCTGCCGCTCCCGGGCTTGCGCCAGCCAATCGGCCAAGGTGGCGCTGGGGCCGAGCGGCTCGGGCGGGGGAGAGTCCGGCAGCGCCTGGGCAAACAGGGCTTCCCACTGCGTTTGGGCGGCCTGGCGGGCTTGTTGCTGGTTTTGGATTTGGGCGCGGGCGTGGGCGTCTGCTTCGCTCAGGCGGGCTTCTTCCAACTGGGCCCGGGTGGCTTGTTCGCGCCAGTGCTCCAATTGCTGGCGGGCCTGCTCGATGGCTTGCCGCGTGCTTTCGGGGGTGATGCCTGGGCGGTGCGCGGCGTAGGGGTGCTGCCCGGAGCCGCACAGGGGGCAGGGCTGGCCGGGGCTGAGGGTGTGGCGCAGTTCTTCCAGGTTCTGGATGTGCAGCTCTAGCTGCCACTGGCGTTCGCGTTGTTCGAGCGCGGCCTTTTGGGTTTGGGTGTGCAGCGCGGCCAGCTCGCGGGCGTGGCGGGCGCTGGCCAGGGCGGTTTGCAGGTGTTGGCGCTGGGTTTGGGCCTCGGCGTGTGCCTGCTCGGCGGCCAGCCAGGTTTGGTGCAGGGCGATGGCCTCGCGCCAGGCATCGGCGCGGCGTTGGGCGGTGGCCAGCTCGGCGCGCCAGTCGGCCAGCGGGCGGTGGTGCAGCCATTGGGCCAAGGCGGCCTGTTGCTGCGCCCATTGCGTTTGCAATTGCTGGGCGTGGGCTTGCCGGGCGGCGGCGTGTTGCTGGCTGGCCTGAAGGGTTTGGGCGTGCTGCTCCAGGGCGTGCCGGGCTTGCCGGATGTGCTGCTGGCGCTCTTGCGCGGCGCGCTGGGCCTGGGCGGCGTCTTGCAGGCGGGGGCGCAGTTCGGGCCAGGCGGTAATGAGGTCGGCATCGCCCTGGGTGCGTTGCAAATCGGCCTGGGCTTGGGCCAGCGCGGCCTGGGCTTGGGCGTGCTGGGTGTGCTGCTGCTCCAGCGTGGCGCGCTGGGTGTGCTCGCGCTGGGCGCTGGCCTGGGCGCTGGCGGCGGCTTCGTCCAGCGCGTGGCGTTTGTCGCGGATTTGCACGTCCAGCGCGCGGGCCTGGCGCAGCGCGGGCTGGGCCTGTTGCCATTGCTGCCGGGCGCTGTGGTGCTGGCGCTGGGCGGCGTCGGCCTGGCTTTGGGCTTGCGCCAGCGCGGCTTCGCGGGCGGGGCGCTGGTGGTGCAGGCGCTCGGCTGCTGCGGTGTCGTTTTGCTGGGCCTGGCGCAGGGCGGCCAGGGCGCTGTGCTGGGCGGCCAGTTCGAGCGCGCGCAAGGCGGCGGCTAGCTGGGTTTGCCGGGGGGCGAAGGCGGCGGCATCCGCATCCAGTGTGTGGCGGGTTTGGGCGAGCCGGGCTTGCCGCTCGTGCAGTTGCAGCAGGTTTTGGCCCCATTGCAGGGCGCGCTCGCCTGCGGCGCGCTGCTGCTCCAGCTCGGCGGCGGCGTGGGCGTGGGCGGCGCGCTGGGCCTCCAGGGCGTGGCGCTGGGCTTCGTCCAGCGGGGCGAGGTGGTGCAACTGGGCTTGCAGTTCGGCCAGGGTGTGCTGTTCCTGGCTGTGGCGCTCGTGCACGCGCATGGAGATTTGGCTGTAGAGGGCGGTGCCGGTGAGCTGCTCCAGCAGCGGGGCGCGGTCGGCGGGCGGGGCGTTCAGAAAAGCGTCGAATGCGCCCTGCGATAGCAGCATGGCGCGGGTGAAGCGTTCGTAGTCCAGGCCGGTGAGGCGCTCGACTTCGGCGGCGACGTCGCGCACGGAGCTGGCGAGGATGCGCCCGTCGTCGGCGCTGGAGAGTTCGTGCCGGGGCGCTTGCAGCTCGCCGTCGGGTTTGCGGTGGGCGCGGCGCTGGCTCCAGTGGCAGCGCCAGCGCCCGGCCGGGGTTTCGAAGGTGACTTCGGCAAAGCATTCGCCGGTGTGGCGGGCCATGACGTCGTTGCTGCCTTTGGTGATTTTGTCCAGGCGCGGAGTTTGGCCGTACAGGGCCAGGCAGATGGCGTCCAGCAGCGTGCTTTTGCCCGCGCCGGTGGGGCCGGTGATGGCGAACAGGCCTTCGTTGGTATAGGCGTCGCCGCTTAAATCCACCAGCCAGCGCCCTGCCAGGGCGTTGAGGTTTTGCAGGCGAATCTGAAGAATGCGCATGGGGGTGTGGGGTGCTTGGAGGTGGCAGGACGGCGGGATGGCCCCTTTTTCATTATTTCATTCAAAGTAAAAATTATTTCAATGCAATCATGCCGAAAAAGCATTATTTATTTCCTTTTGATTTGTAAAACAAAGGCCATCAAGGCCCATCTCCCGCCTCCGGCATGGTGGTTTGGCGGGGCTCGGCGCGGCGTTGCACGCGCTCGACGATGGGGGCGCTCCAGGCGCCGTGGATGTGAAATTCCCGCGCGGCCGATTGGGCCAGGGGCTTGCCCAGAAAGAGCTGGGCCAGGAAGGTGCCCGCGCCCACGGCGGGGTTGATGGCGGTGGCCACGAGCGAGGCGGTCATGGCGTCCAGCTCGGGCACGACGGTGACTTTGATGTCCTGCGTCTCGCCCAGCACGTCGGCCTGGCCTTCGAGCACGACACCGGCGTTGACGCCTTGCATTTGCATGTTGTTGGTGCTGGCCTTGCCTTCTTGCAGTTGCACGTCGCCGCGCACGAAGTCGAAGGCAAAGCCGTCGCTGAAGATGTCGCGAAAGTCCAGGCTGAGCCGCCGGGGCAGTGCTTGCAAGCTCAAGACGCCCAGCAGGCGGGCAGCGCCGGCATCGACTTGCAGGAACTGGCCTTTTTGCATGTCCAGGTGAAAGCGGCCGCCCAGCGTGGGCAGGTCGAGCTTGAAGGGCGAGCCGCGCCAGCCCAGGCGGCCATGCAGCGTGCCTTTGCCCGCATGCAGTACGCCGGGCCAGCCCAGGCGCGAGAGCAGGCGGCCTGCGTCGTCCACCTCCAGGGTAAAGCGCATGTCCATGACTTTGTGGCCGTCCAGCAAATGAGCGACGGGCTGGGCCTGGCGGGCGGCGCGCCAGCTTCCTTGGGCATGCAGGCGCGCTTCGGGCACGTGCAGGGTGAGGTAGTTGATGCGCCATTCGTGCGGCAGCAGGCCGCCGGGCCTATGGTTGACCGCTTGCAGGGCGGCCTGGCCCCAGTCGCGTCCGGCAAACAGCAGGCGCTCGATCTCCAGATCGACCGTGGGCAGGCGGCGCACGCTGGCCCAGTCCGCGCTGGCACTGCCGCTGGCCTTGGCATGGGCGGCATCGGCATCAGGCGCGGGCGTTTGGCCAAAGTCGGCAGGCAGCTCCACGCGCGCGAATTTGCCGCGCAGCAGGCCCGTGTCGTCCAGATAGTGGGGGTGGTATTCCAACTGGCCCTGCATTTCGGCCGCATGGATGTTGGCCACCCAAAACGGGCGTTGCGCGCCGCCGTTTTGGTAGGCCTGCACGGCCACGTCGTGCAGCGTCATCTCGCCCCATTGCAGGCGCTGGAACTGGCCGTACCACACGCTGGGAATCAGGGCGCCAAGGCCCGCAGGCCATGCCGAGGGGGCCGATGATGGGTTCGACGGCGGGGCCACCGGGGCGGGCGGGCGGGCCTGGGTCACGCCGTCAGGGCGGGGCGAGGAGCGGGGCGTGGAGCGGGCCGCGGGGCTGCTGTGGGCGTCTGCACTGGCGGTGGCAGCTTCGGCGGCTTTTTCGGGGGCTTTGGCGGCGTCTTGACCGATGGGCTGGGGAGCGTTGGATGCGGAAGCGCCTGCTTGCGGGCCTTGCAGCCAGGGCAACCAGGCGGAGGCATCCCAGCTCTCCCAGGCGATGGTGGCGCGCACATGGCCGGGCACGGGGGCGGGGGCGAAGCGGTGGGGGATGAAGCGGTTGAGACGCCGCTCGTCATCGCTGAACGCGCCAATCAGCACCGCGCCCTCGCGCACTTGCCAATCCGGCGCGGCAGGGGGGGCGGCCGTTGTCGCTGTTGCCTTGGCCTCTGGCGCGCTGGCCGTCGGCGTTAGGGGCGATGCGCCGGGTGTGCTGGACGCGCTGCGGCGCAGGCGGTAGCGCGCATACAGGCGCGCGCCCCAATCGAGTTGCACCCATTCATCGCCCTCGGCATTGGGCGGGGTGTGGGTTAAGCGCAGGGGCTGGACGGCATCGGCCGCTTTGTGCAAGGGGGCGGGCAGGCGGCTGCCCAGGCCCTGGGTGCTGCTGGCGAAGTCGATGAAAGCGCGCGCGCCAAGGGTGTGCACATCCAGCGTGTAATCGCTCGCGCCGTACAGCCCGGCCAGCAGGCGATCGGCCAGCTCCTGGCCCGCGCCTTCGCCCAGCGCCTGGCGGGCGTAGTGCTGCACGCCTTCGGCGCTGAAGCGCCCGCGCGCCTGCACCTGCACGCGCGCGGGCGCGTCGCGCTCCTCCAGATCAGGCATGTGCACCTCCAGTCGTACGGGGCCGCCCAAGGCTTGCGCGGTGATGCCTTTGGCGACAAAGCCTTTTTCGCTGAAGCGCACCGTGCCTTGTGCACCGTGCAGGCTGGGCATGTACGTCTGGCCGTGGATGTCGTTGCCTTGCAGGCGCACCTGGCCTGCCACGGTGTAACCCTGCGACCCGGACGGCTGGGTATCCAGAGGGATGCCCAGCGCCAGTTGCAGGCCAATCTCGCCCGTGCCGCGCCAGTCGTCGAGCGCGTGGCCGGTCATGCGCGCGGCGGGCGTGGTGGCCAGCAATTGCAGTTGCGGCTGCAACGGCCCTTGCGCCGTGGCCTGCACCTGCAAATGGGCGCGGCGAAAGTCCTCAATACGGGCCTGGCTGGGGCCTATGCGCACTTGCGGGGCGGCCTGCAAGCGCCCTTCGTGCACATCGATATGCATGCCATAGCCCTCAAACAGCAGCCGGGCCTTGACACCGGCCAGATCGGGCCAGACGGCCCGGGGAGAAGCTTGCGCCTGGCCTTGCGCGCGCCCTTCCTGCCCGGCCAGCAGCGCATGGGGCACGTAGCGGTAGGCGATTTGATCGGCCTCGGCCTCGATGCGAAACCGCCCCGGCGATGCTGCGTCCGCGCTGCGTGCGCCGTCAAAGGGAAAGTCGCGCAGCAGCCCGCGCACCTCGAATGCCACTTTTTGCCCGCGCCCCTGGCGCACGCTGTCGCGCACATAGTGGCGCGCGGCTTCGGGGATGGACAAGGGCAGGTAGCGCCATGTTTGGGCCGCATCGGCACGTGTGAGTTGGGCTTGCAAGTCCAGATGGCCGGGCCAGCGGCCCAGCCCTGGGTGGCGGGCCATTTCCTCCTGCGTCGCCGTGCGCCAGCGCACCGTGGCGCTGCCCTGGGCATGGGCGTTGCGCACCTGGGGCGCTTGCACTTGCACGGCGAGGTCGCCATCGGCGCTGTGCTGCCATTGCACTTGCGCCCGCAGCATTTGCACGGGGATCAGCGCCTGCTCGAACACCGTGGGCAGGTGCACCGCGCCATCGTCCATGTGCAATTGGGCCTGGCCGCCGCTGTCCTGCGCCTGCACCGTGCCGCTGAGCTGGCGCACACCCAAGGGAGCGCCCGCAGCAGGCACCATGCCCCAGCCCACGCCTTCCAGCGTGGCAGCCAGCGACCATTGCGATGGCGCAGCGCCAACGCCAACGCCTGCCGAAGATGGCTCGCGTTGCCAGTGCCCGCGCACATCACGCAACACGCCGGTGGGTTGCCAGCGCGCCAGATGTTGCTGCGCCTGGGCCAGCGCGGCCTGCCAGCGTGGCGGCTCGGGCCAAGCCGGGCCGGGGCGGGCCGGGGGTTGGGGGGCGGCAGGCGCACCCAGCGCGGCCAGAAAGGCCAAATCCCACTGCGGCGCGTGCAGCTCCAGGCGGCGCCAATGGCCGGGCGCGGTGGGTGTGGCCGGGCGGTAATCCAACACGGCTGAGAGGGGGCCGCTGCGCCATTGCTGGCGACCGCGCCGCGCCTCCAGTTGCGCCTGCGTCACCTGCCATGCCGGCCGATGCGGCTGCGGCCCGTTGACATGCAGTTGCAGGCGCGCCTCATCCCAGGCCAGCAAGGGTTGGGCGGCCGGGCCGGGCACCTGAAGGGCATGCCAGCGTGCATCGAGATCCGCCGCGCGGACATGCTGTTGCCCGCGTGTGGCTTCCAATTGCACCTGGAGATGGGCGTCCATTCGGCCCTGCGGCACTGCCCCCGGCCAAGCTGCCGCCAGCGCAGGCCAATGCGCCAGGGCAGTATCAAAAGCCACCTGCACATCGGCCCCGTGCACCTGCAAATGCACAGGGCCTTGCAGCAGCGGCCAGTCGTGGGGATGGGGGCCGAGGCGCACGGCCCATTCAGCCTGCAAATCGACCTGCAAATCGGCCTGCAAGTGCACCGTCCCCCTGGCATGCGGTTGCAGGCGCAACGCCAGCGTGTGGCGGCCCAGCAGCGTGCGCTCCAGGGCGAGGTCGATGGCCTGCAAAACCAGTGGCTCGGCTTGGCCGTCGGGCGGGTGCACGGTCAGGCGGCCTTGCTCCATCAGCACCTGCGGTTGATCCAGCAGCCAGTGCACAGCGGCCCACGGCAGGGCTGCGGGCGCGGCCCCGCCATCGGGCCAGCTCACTGCCATGTGCGGCGCATGCAGGCGCAGCGAATCCCAGCCCAGGCGCGCCAGCGATGGCAGCGACACGCCCAGCTCCACCTGCGCCACCTGCACATGCAGCGCGTCGCCTGCCTGGCCGACGTGCACGTCATGCGCTATCAATGTGGGCAGCAGGGCCCAGCCCTGCGGGGGGGATTCGGCGCGCAAAGCGCCAATGCGCACGGGCAGACCGCTGGCGCGGCTGACGGCGCGCTCCAGCTCAGGCCGCCATTGGTCTAGCCGCGGCAACAGCCAGCCATGCAGCGCCGCCAGCGCGGCCGCTGCCAGCAACGCCAGTGCCAGCAGTGCGCGCATGCCCCAACGCCAGCACCGGCGCAACAGCCTGCGCCAAAGCGCGGGCCGGGGGGATGGCTTGGGGCCAGCGGAGTGCACGGCGACCCCTGCTTGATGTATCGCGCCCGCGCGGGCGGCTCAGGCCGCCACAGGCGATGCCGCTTCCAGGTGGTGGGGCCTCTCTTTCACGTCGCGCATGAATTGCGGCATCAGCGAGCCGACCACCATGGCCACGATCGCCCCGGCTACGCCTGCAAGCTGTTGCGGCACCAGTTCGCCAAAGGCCGCCAGCGCAGCTACCGCGCCATTGGCGCCCCATGTGTCGGGGTAGCTGGCGGCCAGCAGGCCGGACAGGCCCACCATGCCCCACACCAGAATGCCGAAAATCACCGACAACACCGCCCCTTGCGTGGTGGCGCGCTGCCAGTACAGGCCGAACACCAGCGGCACAAAGGCGCCCACCAGCGGCAGTTGATAGGCCTCGGCCACCAGTTCGTAAATCGATTTGCCTTCCATGTTGATGGCATAGACCAGCACCATGACCGTGAACACCGGCACGGCAATGCGCATGGCCTTGAGGGTTTGCGCATCGCTCATGCCCGGCTTGATGTTGCGCA
>JAUMYU010000001.1 GCA_030528485.1 Comamonadaceae bacterium | reverse complement strand
AGGTGGTCGTTGAGCTCGGTCATCGTGCCCACGGTGGAGCGGCTGTTGCGCACCGGGTTGGTCTGGTCGATGGCGATGGCCGGCGGCACGCCCTCAATGCGCTCCACCGCGGGCTTGTCCATGCGGTCGAGGAATTGCCGCGCGTAGGCCGAGAACGTCTCCACATAGCGGCGCTGGCCCTCGGCGTACAGCGTGTCGAACACCAGCGAGGACTTGCCGCTGCCGCTGGGGCCGGTGACCACCGTCAGCGTGCCGGGGGCGATGTCCAGATCCAGATTCTGCAAATTGTGCTGGCGCGCGCCACGGATGCGAATCGGCGGCGCAGACGAAGGCGCGAGCGGCCCCGAATGGCCGAAAGGACGGAAAGACTGGGCAGGTGGGAAAGGCTTGGCAGCAGACATGCCTGCGAGCGTAACCCAACGCCCCCGAGGAAACCCGCACACTCACCCAAAAGCCGCAAGAAGGCGCAAAATCACACCAGAAATTACGAATCAAAAGGAAATAAAATAACCTTATTTCGGCATGATAGGCAATAAATCGATTTTCCTTTGATTTATAAATTGAAAACCGCCCATCCACAGCCAGCAACACTGCAAAAAGCCACAAGCGGCAGACATCCCAAGAGCCTGAAAGCAGTTTTGCACAGGCTTCAGCCCGGTTTCTGCGCCGCCTCGCACGGCACCTGAATCACCTCCCGGTCGGCCTTGCGCAGGCCAAATCGCATGGCGCTCAAGCAGCCGCCCCATACGCACCCCGTATCCAGGGCCAGGATATTGGCGCGATCTTGCAAACCCAGCGTGGACCAATGGCCAAACGCAATCGTCGTATCTGCACTTTTTCGCCCTGGCACCTCAAACCAGGGCATTAATCCCGGCGGCGCTTTATCGGCATTTTCAGAGCTTTCAAAATCCATGCGCCCATCGGCCGAACAAAACCGCAAGCGCGTCAGCGCATTGACGATGGCGCGCAAACGGTCTTTCCCTTTGAGCTTATCGCTCCAACGATCCGGCTGATTGCCATACATCTGCTCAATAAAAGAACGGCACGCTTTGGCATCGGCCAATACCGCATGCACTTCCTGCGCCAAATCCAGGGTTTTTTGCGCCGTCCACTGTGGCAAAACGCCTGCATGCACCATTAACAAAGGGCCATCCTGAAATGCAATTTGCCGCGCCAGCGGCTGCTGGCGCAACCACGCCATCAAGGCATCGACATCGGGCGCCTGGATTACCTGATCGATCGTGTCGCGGCGGCTGGACTTTCTCACCCCGTAATAGCGGGCCAGCAAATGCAAATCGTGGTTGCCCAAAATCACCGAAATACTGCCTTCCGCACAGATGCAGCGCCGCAGCACCGCCGTGGAGTTTGGCCCGCGATTGACAAGATCGCCCAATAAATAAAGATGGTCCCGGCTGGCGGAAAAGCCAATCTCATCCATCAAGCGCCGCAAAGCGCCATCACACCCCTGCACATCACCCACGCAGTAAACCGCCATATTGCTCTCCAAGGATCATTACCATCGACGTTGAAAGAAAAAAAGACACGCTTTGGCGCCTTTATCGCCCGACCTATAACACCCCACACCAGCCACAGCGGACGCCAAATCCATTTATTGTCTCTGCTCCATGCAGATAGGATTTTGCAAAATCTCCAAAAATACCTATACAATCGCCCCACTTTGGGAGATAGCCACAATATCCTTGTGGAAGGGTGATGCAGCCGCATTTTCTGTCCACCCGGGAATTTCCCAATGTTTTTTGTACCACCTACATCCTAGCAAGCCTGCCATGAACCAACTGACCGACCTCCTCCAGCAACGCGAAGCCCTTGACCAGCAAATCAGGCAACTGCGCCAGCAAGAGCGCTCTCAGGCATTGGCCGAAATTCAGCGCCTGGTAAATCTGCACGAATTGAGCGCCGCCGATATTTTTGGCAAAACCCCTCGGACTTCTTCCCAGGCAGGCAAAAAAGTGCCTCCCCGTTTCATGAACAAGGAAACCGGAGAAACCTGGACTGGTCGCGGCAAACCCCCGCGCTGGATTCGGGACAAGGATTTCGAGCAGTTCAGAATCCCCAACGCCTGATAACACGCATCTTCCCTTTTCGCTTGTCTCTCGCCTGTGCGTTGATGGGGTTTGAAAAATCGCTGCGTCCAGTTCCAGCACCTGAGGCTGGACGCTGCGCTCTCCATTTTGCAAAAACCCCTTCAATTACGCAGCGAGATATTCGATTCAATGGCCAGGCTCATCCCTGGCCATTGCTATTTTGGAGCGTCTGCCCATTCTTCGCACACAATCCGCCAGGCGCTAAAAATCCCATCACCAGTGCAACGCTAAAACGGGGCGCCATGCACAGAGGCTTCACGCAGGCGCCTTTCACCCCGTTTCAAAGCGCGTGAATGCTGCAACCACACGCGCTGCGCCAGCCATGCACGAGCTCTTTCTGGCCTGCGCCTATTTTCGATACGCAATACCGCCCAATTGCAGGAAGCCCAAACATTTAACGACGCGACCAAGCCCTTCAATATGACCCACAACCCTTGATTTGCCATATTCCCGCAATGGCTAACCCTTCTTTGACCTTTTACGCACGGCTTTCTATCGCCGCTGCTTTGGCCACCATCGCGCTCAAAGGCGCAGCTTGGCAATTAACGGGTTCAGTGGGCTTGTTTTCTGATGCCATGGAGTCGCTGGTTAATCTCGCGGGCGCTTGCATGGCTTTATGGATGCTCAGCATTGCCGTGCGTCCAGCCGATGAAGACCACGCTTTTGGCCACAGCAAAGCCGAATATTTTTCCAGCGGCTTCGAGGGGTTTCTGATCATGGGCGCGGCCTGCGCCATCGCTTGGGAAGGCGCGCACCGCTTGTTCGCGCCCGCGCCGCTGGACAACCTGGGAGCGGGCATGCTGGCGTCGACGCTGGCCTCAGCCATCAATGGCGCGACAGGCTTCGTGCTGCTGCGTGCGGCCCGGCGCCATCGCTCCATCACGCTGGAAGCCGATGCGCGGCATTTGTTTGCGGATGTCTGGACGTCTGCCGCCGTATTGCTGGGCTTGCTGGCTGCATGGGCCTTGGGGTGGTGGTGGATGGATCCGCTCTTGGCCCTGCTGGTGGCCCTGCACATCATGCGTGAGGGGCTGAAGCTGGTGCGCCGCTCCGTCGCCGGGCTGATGGACGAGGCCCTGCCCGCACACGAACTGAGGGCAATCGAGCGCGTGCTGGATGATTTTCGCGCGCAGGGGATTTCATTTCACGCCCTGCGCACGCGCCAGGCTGGCGCGCGTGGCTTTGCCTCCATGCACGTCCTGGCGCCCGGCGCATGGACGGTGCAGCAAGGCCACGATATGTTGCAGGCGCTGGAGGCCGCTTTGCAACAGGCCGTGCCCCATCTCTGCGTCATCACGCACTTGGAGCCTATCGAAGACCCCAAATCGTTCAACGAGCCATCGCCTTGACGTTTCCTGGCCGCTTTGCCTGCCCCGCCCCATACAAACACAAAAAAAGGGGCGCTATAGCGCCCCACTATTGCTTGGTGGCATCGCACCTCAGCCCACCGCTGTGGCATTGCGCATTTGTCTCGATAGCCGATGCACGGCATCAACGAAATGCGCCACATTTTCCGGCGGCGTGAATTGGCTGATGCCATGCCCGAGGTTGAAGATATGCGTCGGGCCAGCGCAGCCCTGTTGCATATGGGGCGCGCCAAAATCATCCAGCACGCGCTGCACTTCGCTTTCAATCACCGCAGGCGGAGCAAACAGCACACAGGGGTCCAAATTGCCCTGCAAGGCTTTGCCCGCGCGGCCATTGCGGGTGCCTACCCATTCACGGGCCTGGCGCAGGCTGACCGTCCAATCCACCCCCAGCACGTCGCAATCCAGCTCTGCCATTTCTTGCAGCCACAGGCCCGCGCCCTTGGTGAACACAATGCGGGGCACCACTTGCCCATCCGCCCCCTGGCGCTTGAGCTGTGCCAGCACACGCGCCGTATAGGTCAAACTGAAGTCCTGAAAATGGCTGTGCGCCAACACCCCGCCCCAGCTATCGAACACCATTACGGCCTGCGCGCCAGCGTCAATTTGTGCGTTCAGGTACGCCGCCACGGCATCGGCATTGACCGTCAGCAGCCGATGCATGAGATCGGGCCGGGCATACATCAGGGATTTGACCTTGCGATAGTCGGCGCTGCCGCCGCCTTCCACCATGTAGCAGCCCAACGTCCACGGGCTGCCGGAAAAACCAATCAGCGGCACCCGCCCGCCCAACGCACGGCGGATCGACGTCACCGCATCAAACACGTAGCGCAGCCGCGCCATGTCCGGCACGGCCAGCTCGGCAATGGCCGCCTCATCACCCGCCGTGCGCTCAAAACGCGGCCCCTCCCCTTCCACGAAATGCAGGCCCAGGCCCATGGCATCGGGCACGGTGAGGATGTCGGAAAACAAAATCGCCGCATCCAGCGGGTAGCGTTCCAGCGGCTGGAGCGTCACCTCGGTGGCGAAATCCACATTGGTAGCCAGCCCCATGAAGCTGCCCGCGCGGGTGCGCGTGGCCCGGTATTCGGGGAGATAGCGCCCGGCCTGGCGCATCATCCACAAAGGGGTGTAATCGGTAGCCTGGCCCAGGCAAGCCCGCAGGAAAGTATCGTTTTGCAAAGATGGAAAGTTCATGGCCCGCATTGTCGCCGTTTGCGCAGCCCCGCCGCCCGCCCGCGCCCCAACGCCATCTGCTTGCATTGTGTGAACAAACCCTCGCCTGCAACAGCTTTTGCACCGCGTTATAAAGCGCGCCATGCAAAATACCTCCCTCCCCCGCACAACGGGCCGCACCAATCCGCCCTGGCCTGGCACCCGCGCCTCACGCCTCCTCACCTACACCCTGCGCTGGCTGTTCATCACAGTCGCCTTGCTCATCGCCGCGGCAGGCATGGGCCTTGCGCACGCCAGCGCCCCCCTTCCGGCTTCACAAACCCAAGCCATTGAAGCCGCGCTCAAAGCCCTGGAGAGCGCCGGACTGAACGGCACCCAGCACGAGCTGGCCAAAGCCCAGCTCGACAGCGCACTGGCGCTGGAAAAAGAGGCCGAGCCGCTGGCCTCGCAACTGGCTGCCCTGCAAGAGCAGGCGAACAACGCCCCCGCCCAGGCCAGCATGCCCGCCGCCCTCACGCCCGAGGAGCGTCAAAACCAGTTCACGCAATGGATGGCGCGCCTGCCCAAACCCGCCAGCGACGAGGCTTTGGAATACCTCTTGCAGCAAGAGCGAAGCGCGCTGGAAACGCTGAAAACCCGCATCGACTCCACCGCCAATGATTTGAGCAACCTCATCTCCCGCCCCAGCCAGCGCCTGGGGCAGATGGCCGCGCTGCGCCAGCGCGCCGATTCCAGCGCGGGCGAACCGCAACTCGACTCCAGCGAGCCAGCCGCCCTGCAAGAAGCGCGCAGCCTGCGCCGCGCCGCCGAACACCGCCGTGCGCTAGTGGAACTGGCCCTCTACGACACCGAGCAAGCCACCGCCGAATCCCGCCAGCGCCAGCTAGAAGTGCAATTGCAAACCCTGCGCCAAGAGAAATCGCTGCGCACCCCCCGCATCGAATGGCTCAACCAGCGCATCAGCGCCAACCGCCTGCAACGCCTGCAAGACCAGGCCCGCGAACAAGCCGAGCTGGTCAAGCGCGAAGCCGTGCAGGCCGACCCTGCCCTGCTGGCGCTGGCGCAGGCCAATGCCGATCTGGCCAGCCAATTGCTGCAAAGCACCCAGGAACTGGCCGATGAACAAGCAGAATTGACGAAATACGAGCGCCAGCGCGAACAAATCACCATCGCGCTGCGTGATACCCAGGCGCGCCTGCGTCTGGGCAGCAGCGATGCCGACATTGGTTACTGGCTCTGGCAGCAACGCTCGGCCATGCCCTCGCTGCTGGCCCTCCAGGCCCAGCGATCCAAAGTGCAACAACGCCTGAGCAAGCTGCGCTTGCAGCTCTACAGCCATACCGAGGCACGCTACGCCCTCAACCAGGCCAATACCGCCGAAATCGCCAAAATCGCCGAGCTCGCCATGACCAGCGGCGAAGCCCCAGCCGAAACCGCCGCCAGTGATGCACGGCTGATGCCCTGGCAAGCCCGGCAAGCCGCCCTGATCGACCAGACCGAGCAACTGCTGCGCCGCCGCATCACGGTGCTCGAGCAAACCGACGCCGCCTTGCAAACCATGCTCACCCGCGGCCAGGAGCTGATGCACCTGATGGAGCAGCAACTGCTCTGGACGCCCAGCCACCGCCCCGTCAACCAGCAATGGCTGGCGCAATGGCGCGAGCAAGCTTCCGAAGCGGTGGTCTTCTCCGCCAACATCGCCAAGGCGATGCAATTCATGCTCATCGACATGGGCGCCAACCCCCTGCCCTACCTCATGCTCGGCGCGGTCTTGCTGGGCCTGCTGGCCCTGCGCATGCGCGCGCCCAAACGCCTGCGCGCCATCAGCGAACGCATGCGCGATGTCAGCCAGGACAGCTTCATCCTCACCCTCCAGGCGCTGCTGTGGACGCTCTTGATCGCCCTGCCCAGCGCCGTCGCCGCCTGGGGCATTGGTTCGGCATTGCAGGAGATCGGCGCCCGCCACCTCCACACCATCGAAGCCATGGGCCACACCCTCGAAGGCATCGCACAACTGCTGCTGCTCACCGGCCTGTGGGGCGCGCTCGTGCAACCCGGCGGCCTGGCGCAAGCCCACTTTGGCTGGCCTTCCACACCCGTGCTGGCCCTGCGCCGCGCGCAGCCTTTGGCCATGATGCTGATCGTGCCGCTGAGCTTTTGCGTCATCCTCGCCATGCACTATGGCGACAACACCACCATCAGCACCTGGGGCCGCACCAGCCTGATCGTGCTCGCCGCATCGCTGGCCGCCCTCTCCTGGTGGCTGCAACGCCTGCTCATGCCTGCGGGCAACCGCAAGATCACCTGGTTCCAGCGCGCCCTGGCCAAACTCGTGCCCCTGGGCTTTGCCAGCGTCTGCCTGCTGGCCCTGGGCGGCTATATCTACAGCGGCATCGAAGTCTTCGACGCCCTGTTCACCAGCCTCACCGTCGTGCTGGCCGTGCTGGTCATTGACGGCCTGCTGCGCCGCTGGCTGCTACTGGGCGAGCAGCGCCTGGCCCATAAACGCCTGATGGAACAGCGCCACAACGCCAGCAGCGCCGTCGCCGACGCCGAAGCGGGCGAAATCCCCCCCGAAGCGCAACAGGAAATCGCCCTGGTCGCCGTCAGCACCCAATCGCGTCGCATGTTGAGCTTGCTGCGCCGCCTCCTGCTGGCCATTGGCCTGCTATGGGCCTGGTCCGCCGTGCTGCCCGCCCTGCTGCGCCTGGACAACATCGTGCTCTGGCACAGCAGCGCCATCAACGCCAGCGGCAAGCCCGAACCCATGCCCGTCTCCCTCATGGCCGTCCTCATGGGCGCGGCGCTGCTGGTGCTGACCTTCAGCATGGCGCGCAACCTGCCCGGCCTGCTGGAGCTGGCGCTCAATTCCACCCGCCACGTCAGCAGCGCCACGCGCTACACCATCACCACCCTGGTGCGCTACGCCATCACCATTGCCGGGGCGCTACTGGCCTTCAGCCTGTTCGGCCTGCGCTGGAGCCAGCTCCAATGGATGGCCGCCGCCCTCACCGTGGGCCTGGGCTTTGGCTTGCAGGAAATCTTCGCCAACTTCGTCTCCGGCCTGATTCTGCTGATCGAGCGCCCCTTCCGCGTAGGCGACACCGTCACCGTGGACAGCGCCGGGCTGACCGGCACTGTCACCCGCATCCGCACCCGCGCCACCACCGTGCTGGACTACGACAACAAGGAAATCGTCATCCCCAACAAAGCCTTCATCACCGGCCAGGTCACCAACTGGACGCTCAGCGACAGCGTCACACGCATGATCGTCAACGTCGGCGTCGCCTACGGCAGCGACCCCGTCAAAGTGCGCGAACTGCTGCTACGCGCCGCCAGCGAGCATCCCAAAGTCCTGCGCGAGCCTGCCCCCAACGCCTGGTTCGTCGCCCTGGGCAACAGCACGCTGGACTTCGAACTGCGCATTTACGTCGCCACGCTGGCCGAGCGCATGCCCACCCTCAACGACATCAACCGCCGCATCACCGAACTGCTGGGCGAGGCCGGCATCGAAATCGCCTTCCCGCAAATGGACGTACACGTGCGCGACATCTGCGCCGCAGCGCCGCTGGTGCAACCCGCCGCGCCGGTCGCCGCTACGCCATCCCCCGCCGCGCCCGGCCCCGTGCAGGCGTAACGGCAAACGCCATTCACGACAACACCTCACACCCCCTTGCGGCAGCCCACCCGGCCCGCCACAAGGGGCTCTTATCGATCAAAAAGAAAAAATATTGCCTTGTTTAGGCAAATTAGCAAGCATGTTGAACAGCCCCTGCTTCCACAGGTAGCCGGACAAATCACCGGCTTCGCAGAGCGCGCGCAAATTGGCCGAATCGCTGGCGCAGGTGATGCGGGTAAAGCCCTGCTCCTTGCGCAAGCAGTAGATTTCATCCGGCGTGAGCACATTGAGAAAGTCCGGCAAATGGGTAGATCTGGTTTTCCGGCTCCTCCACCGCCAGCAGGGGGAAGGGGTTGGGATCGTTGAGCGACACCAAGTAGGCAAACAACTTGATGTTGCCGTCAAAGACGTGGCGGGCGATGAAAAGGCTGTTGAGATTTGGTTTGCGAAGCAGTTTTCGGGGCAAAAGCCGCAGATGAAAGGCGAAAACGCGCACAAGGCGTGAACACCTGGCAAGCGTTTTCAACGCCGCAGATGCGGCGTTTTGACCGAAAACACCGCCGCAATACTGAATCTCAACAACCTCTAGAATCGCGCGCTTTGCCCGGCGCAATCAGCGCCAGCCCGAGACAAGACAGCCCAACGCGCCTGCGCCCATCCCATGACCCAACGCACGATTTTTGCCACCACCGCCCTGCCGTATGCCAACGGCGCTTTTCACATCGGCCACATCATGGAGTACATCCAGGCCGATATCTGGGTGCGCTTTCAGCGCATGCGCGGGCACCGGGTGGATTTCGTCGGCGCGGACGACGCGCACGGCGCGCCCATCATGATTGCGGCCGAGAAGGCGGGCAAAACGCCCGAGCAGTTCGTGGCCGATATTGCCGCGGGCCGCAAGCCGTATCTGGAGGGTTTTCACATCGCCTTTGACCACTGGCACTGCACCCACAGCCCGGAGAACACCGAGCTGGCGCAGCAGATTTACCGGGATTTGCAGCAAGCGGGCCTGATCGAGACGCGCACCATCGAGCAGTTTTTCGACCCCGACAAGGGCATGTTCCTGCCCGACCGCTACATCAAGGGCGAGTGCCCCAAATGCCGCGCCAAAGACCAGTACGGCGACAACTGCGAGGTCTGCTCCAGCGTGTACGCCCCCACCGATTTGATCGAGCCGTACTCCGCGCTCTCGGGCGCCAGGCCCGTGCTCAAGGAGTCCGAGCACTTCTTCTTCAAGCTCTCCGATCCGCGTTGCGTGGCCTTTTTGCAGGGGTGGACGCAAAACGGCCGCCACGTGCAGCCGGAGGTGGCCAACAAGGTCAAGGAATGGTTCACCGTGCGCACCAACCCGGACGGCAGCACCAGCGAGGGCCTGGGCGATTGGGACATCAGTCGCGATGCGCCCTACTTCGGCATCCCCATCCCCGGCGCGCCGGGCAAATACTTCTACGTCTGGCTCGATGCCCCCGTGGGCTATCTGGCCTCGCTCAAAAGCCTGCTGGCCCAGCGCGGCGAGGATTACGACGCCTACATGGCCAACCCGCAGCTCGAACAGGTGCACTTCATCGGCAAAGACATCGTCACCTTCCACACCCTGTTCTGGCCCGCCATGCTGCACTTCAGTGGCCGCAAAACGCCCGACCAAATCTGCGTGCACGGCTTTCTCACCGTCAACAACGGCGAGAAGATGAGCAAAAGCCGCGGCACCGGGCTGGATCCGCTCAAATACCTCGACCTCAAGATGAACCCCGAGTGGCTGCGCTACTACCTGGCCGCCAAGCTCAACGGCCGCAATGAGGACGTGGACTTCAACGCCGAGGACTTCATGGCCCGCGTCAACGCCGATTTGGTGGGCAAATACGTCAACATCGCCAGCCGTGCCGCAGGCTTTATCGCCAAACGCTTCGATGGCCGCCTGGGCCTGCCCTCGGGCGACGGCCACGCGCTGCTGCAAACCCTGCGCGCCAAGGCCGATGACATCGCCGACGCTTTCGAGCGCCGCGACAGTGCCCGCGCGCTGCGCGAGGTCATGCTGCTGGCCGACCGCGTCAACGAATATGTGGACGCCAACAAGCCCTGGGAGCTGGCCAAAGACCCCGCCCAGGGCGAGCGCCTGCACGACGTCTGCACCACCTGCATCGAGGCTTTTCGCATCCTCACCATCTACCTCAAGCCCGTGCTGCCCGCGCTGGCCGCGCAGGTCGAAGGCTTTTTGCAAGTGTCCCCCTTCACCTTTGCCGATGCGCAAACGCCGCTGGGCGCGGGCCAGGTCATCGCCGGCTTCAAGCACCTGATTCAGCGCGTGGAGCAGGCGCAATTGCTGGCCCTGTTCGAGCCGCCCGCCGACGCCAATGCCGCCGCGCCAGCGCCAGCCGCGGCGAAAAAAGACGGCAAGAAAGACAGCAAGAAAACCGCCCCCGCCTTCGACCCCAACGCCCCCGGCGGCGAGCCGCTGGGCCAAACCATCACCATCGACGACTTCGCCAAGATCGACCTGCGCATCGCCAAAATCCTCGCCTGCCAGCGTGTGGAGGGCTCGACCAAGCTGCTGCAACTGACGCTGGATGCGGGCGAGAGGGACGCCAGCGGCCAACCCATCACCCGCAACGTCTTCAGCGGCATTGCCAGCATGTACCAGCCCGAGCAGCTCGTGGGCAAGCTCACCGTCATGGTCGCCAATCTCGCGCCGCGCAAGATGAAGTTCGGCCTCTCCGAAGGCATGGTGCTGGCCGCCAGCCACGCCGACGAGGCCAGCCAGCCGGGCATTTACGTGCTCGAGCCCTTCCCCGGCGCGCAGCCGGGCATGCGCGTGCGTTGAGCGGCCGCTTGACCTCCCGCACAAAGCAAACGGCGCCTGGGCGCCGTTTTTTTTACACATCAAAAAGAAAAGAAATCGCCTTATTTCGGCATAATGGGCAACAAGTCGTTTTTCCTATGGATTTGTAAAGACAATCACAAACCAAAGGCAACAAAACCACCCGTTTTCGGCAACATATGCCAATAGGCCAATTTCCTATTGATCGATAAAACCACCAAACCTCACACACGCGCCTGCGGCTGCGCCTCCAATTGCGCCAGCGCCTGCTGCACCGCCGGGCGCTGCTGCATGCGCGCGTAATGCGCCGCCACTTTGGGGAACTCCCCGATCTCCACGCCATCGCTGGCCAGCCAGCCCGCCACCGTGAACAGGTAGGGATCGGCCACCGTATAGGCATCGCCCATCACCCAATCGCTGCCAGCGGGCAGGTAGTTTTGCTCGATGTAGGCAAACGCATCGCGCATGTTCTGCGGCACCTTGGCCGCCATGCTTTGCTGGGCGGCGGCATCGTCGCTCCAGCGCGCCGCGCGCAGGCCGTGGGCGTGGGCCACGTGCGCCGTGCTGACCAGAAAGCTGTTGAACGCCTGCATCTGCGCAAAGGCAAACGCATCCTCCAGCGGCGCCAGCCGCGCCCTGGCAAAACGCTGCGCCACATAGGCCAGCAGCGCCGGGGTTTCCGTCAGCACCCCTTGCGGCGTGCGCAGCAGCGGCACCCGCCCCTTGGGGTTGAGCGCCAGATACGCCGCACTGCGCTGCACTTGCTGCTTGAGATCGAGCAGCACCAAATCGAACTCCGCCCCCGCCTCCAGCAGGGCAATGTGGGTGGCCAGCGCGCAGGTGCCGCGGGCCGAATACAGCGTGAGTTCACTCATGGCAAAGTCCTCCAGAAGGCAAAGCCCGCCATCTTGCCATCGTCGCACCACCCGCAGAACCTGTTTACAAGGTGCGCGCGAAAGGGCATTCTTGCCCTCCCCCACCATGCGCCAGCCTGCGCGGCTACAGGCTTGCAATGGCCGCTCTGGCCACCAAATCACTCATGGTTTTGGACTTTCAGCACACCCAGACACATGCAATTCAAGGACTACTACGACATCCTCGGCGTGGCCAGAAACGCCAGCCAGGAGGACATCCGCAAGGCCTACCGCAAGCTCGCGCGCCAATACCACCCCGACGTGAGCAAAGCGCCTGACGCCGCCGCCCGCATGGCCGAAATCAACGAGGCCAACACCGTGCTGGGCGACCCCGAAAAGCGCGCCGCCTACGACACCGTGGGCGCCCAGGCCTGGGCCGCAGGCGCGCGCTCGGGCGACGATGTGCGCCCGCCGCCGGGCTGGAACAGCGGCTGGCATCAAAGCAGCGGCGCCAGCGCCGAAGACTTCGCGCGCCACTTTGGCCAAAGCGGCTTTGCGAGTGGCGACGGGGGCGAGTACAGCGACTTCTTCGAACACCTGTTCGGCCAGGCCCGCGCACGCGCCCAAAGCGAAGCCCACGCACGCGAAACCGCGCCCCGACGCGGCCAGGATCAGCACGCGCGCATCGAACTGGAGCTGCTGGACGCCTACCGAGGCGCCGAGCGCCAGTTCACCCTGCGCGACGCCCGTCTGGACGCGCAGGGCCGCATCGTCCACGACGAACGCACGCTGCACGTGAAAATCCCCGCCGGGGTGAAAGAGGGGCAAATGATTCGCCTGGCTGGTCAGGGCAGCCCCGGCCTCGACGGCGGCCCTGCAGGCGACGTTTTGCTGCAAGTGCATCTGCGCCCCGACCCGCGCTGGCGCGTCGAGGGGCGCGATGTGACGCAGAAACTGCGCGTCACGCCGTGGGAAGCCGCCTTGGGCGGCGAAGTCGAAGTGCACACGCCCGAGGGCAAAACCGTGCACGTGGGCGTGCCCGCAGGCTCAGGCTCGGGCCGCAAGCTGCGCCTCAAAGGCCGCGGCATCCCCGCCAGCAGCGCCAGCGGCCAGGCGGGCGATTTGTATCTGGAGCTGGACATTGCCGTGCCCGGCGCCATCACCGAAGCGCAAAAAGCCGCCTGGCAAGCCCTGGCCCAGAGCTACCCCGGCTTCGATCCCCGCCGCGCCTGAGCGCGCCCCACCCAGGAGAGAACACCATGCCCACCACCCTCACGCTGACGGCCGATCTGGTTGAACTGCTGGACGACGCCGCGCTCGACATCCACCAACTGGCCTGCGGCTGCGCCATGAGCGCCCAATGGGTTCACGCCCGCGTTGAAGCGGGCGTGCTGCACCCCGCGCAAGGCGCGGCCAGCGCCAGCGCCGCCGAATGGCGCTTTGCCAGCGCCGCCCTGACCCGCGCGCGCCGCCTCGCCCAGTTGGAGCGCATTTACGACGCCGATCCGCAACTGGCCGCCCTCGCGGCCGACTTGATGGAAGAAGTCGCCGCCCTGCGCCAGCAAGTGCAGGCATTGCAAGCCATGCCAGCACTGCCAACGCTCCCAGAAGCGGATTGAGCGCCTGTTCAATGTCTTGCTCAGCGCCCCGCGCGCCGGGGTTGCGCGCAGGCCCTTCGCTTTCGGATCGGCTTTCGGATCAATAATCGCGGCCCCTGCCCTCCCGGATATTGCGCCCATGACTGCCTCGCCCCCGCCCCCACCTTCTGCCGCTGCCGGCTTGCCTGATCTGCAAGAGCAAATCAGCGGCTTCCAGCAAGTGCGCCAGGCGCATCGGCTGGAGCTGATTGAAGACTACGTGGAGCTGATCTCCGACTTGCTGCGCAGCACCGGCCAGGCGCGCCAGGTGCAGATTGCGCAGCGCCTGGGGGTAGCGCAACCCACGGTGGCCAAAATGCTCAAGCGCCTGGAGGCCGAGGGCTATGTGCATTTGCGCCCCTACCAGGGCGTGCTGCTGACCGAGCGCGGCGAGGCCACCGCCCTCTACAGCCGCCAGCGGCACCAGTTGGTCGAAGCCTTCCTGCTGGCCCTGGGGGTCGATGCCGCCACCGCCCGCCGCGATGCCGAGGGCATGGAGCACCACGTCAGCGAGGCCACTTTGCAAGCCTTCCGGCGCTTTCTCGAGCGCGCCGCCCAGCCCCCTCAATAATCACATCAAAAGAAAACAAACTTCAATACCATAATGCCGAAATAGCATGATTTTGTTTCCTTTTGAATTGTAAAATTACCGCCTCAAGGCGCTGAAAGCCGCATATTCCCAGCGGCGCAGCGCCAAAATCATGGTGTAGCCCTCGCGTTCGCTGGCGGGCACCTTCTGGTCGCTCAAATGCTGCTGGGAAAAATCCTGCCCCAGCTTTTGCATGCGCTCGAGCATGCCCGGCGCGGCGGCGCGGCTGATGCTGCCGTGCACCAGGTACAGGCCCTCATCGTCGTGCGCAAACGCGCCGCCGAGGTAATCCATCGCCACATGCTCGCGGAAGAACTGCATCACCGGGCCGTTGGGCCGCCATTTGAAAGTCTTGGCGAGCTTGAGGCGATAGCGGTTGAGCGGGCGCAACTCCAGAATGCCCAGGCGGTCGAGCTGGGCGAGGTATTTCACGCATTCGGCTTCGGTGAGGCGATAGACGCTGACCATTTGCTCCACCGTCCACAAACTCATGGCGTTCACCGCCACCAGCAGCAGCTTTTTGTCGGCAATCACCGCCCGCTCCTGCTCCACGCTGAGCTGCGCCAGCATGGGCTGCTGGTCGGCCACGCGGCGCGCCAGCTCGGCAAACTCCACCCCCAGCGCACGGCAAATGGCATCGATGCGCGACAGCGCCATATCCCCCTTGGCCAGCATGCGTTTGACGCTGGATTCGGCCATGCCCAGCTCCTGCGCCAAATCGGCGTAAGTCATGCGGTTGGCTTTGAGTTCTTTTTTGATGACGGCGATAAGGTCCTGGGTGGTGCTCATGGGCAAGGAGAAGGCAAAAAGGCCAATGCAAAAAGGTATCGCAATACGATCCCTAAAGTCGATTCATCCTGGATTTTGATACAGATAGCGCCACTTTGACGACCGAATCTGAAACACTGGCGGCCGCCTTGCGGATTGTGGCGTTTCAGAAACCGACCGCCATGCCAGCGCCGCGAGGCAGGCTCTGCCACGATACTTTCGCCCCACCCTGCCCCCTTCACATCCCCTGCACGTCAGGCTTTGCCATGCCCCATTGCGCAACCCCTTTGAAAGCCGAGCAAGTCAGCCAGTTCAAACTGCTGGCGCAGCCGCGCTTTGCCCCGTTTTTCTGGACGCAGTTCACCGGCGCCGCCAACGACAACCTGTTCAAGTTCGCCCTCACGGTGATGGTGACCTACCAGATGCACCTGGACTGGCTGCCGCATGAAATGGCCGGGCTGGTCATCGGCGCCGTGTTCATCCTGCCGTTTTTGCTGTTTTCCGCCACAGCCGGGCAGTTGGCGGACAAATACCCGCACCACCGCCTCATCGGCTATCTGAAGCAATGGGAGGTGGGCCTGATGCTGATCGCCGCCGTGGGCTTTTGGCTGGGCTCGCCCGCGCTGCTGCTGGGCTGCGTGTTTGGCATGGGGCTGCAATCGGCCTTTTTCGGCCCTGTCAAATACGCCTACCTGCCCCAGCAGTTGCACCCCTCGGAGCTGACCGGCGGCAACGGCATGGTGGAGATGGGCACGTTCGTCGCCATCGTGCTGGGCAGCCTGGCCGGCGGCGTGCTGATCGGCCTCACCGGCGATGCGCCCAGCGCGGCAGGCGTATCGGGCGCAGCAGGCGCGGACAGCGCCGGGGGCAATGCCCACCATGCTTACTGGCTGGGGCATGTGTGCGTGGCCGCTGCCTGCCTGGCCCTGGCGCTGCTGGGGTACCGGGTCAGCCGCGCCATCCCTGCCGCGCCCGCCACCGACCCCGGCTTGCGCATCAACTGGAACCCCATCAGCGAGGTGTGGGGCAACCTCAAACTCGCACACGGCAACACGGTGGTGTTTCGCTCCGTGCTGGGCGCGAGCTGGATGTGGTTTATCGGCTCCGTGCTAATGGGCCAATTCCCCGTGATTGCCAAGGATGTGCTGCACGGCAGCCCCAACGTCGCGCCGCTGCTGCTGGCGGTGTTTGCCGCTGGCATTGGCACCGGCTCGCTGCTGTGCGAGGCGCTCTCGCGCAAGCAGATCGAAATCGGCCTGGTGCCCGTGGGCGCCATCGGCATGAGCGTTTTTCTGGCCGATTTGTATCTGGCCACGCGCAGCCTGCCCGCGCCCGCTGCGCCGCTGAGCGTGCCGCAGTTTCTCGCCCTCGGCGCGAACTGGCGCGTGATGGCGGACTTGTTCCTGCTATGCCTGTTCACCGGGCTGTACAGCGTGCCCATGTACGCGCTGATCCAGGCGCGCTCGCAACCCACGCACCGCGCGCGCATCATCGCGGCCAACAACATCCTCAACGCCCTTTTCATCATCGCCAGCGCCCTCATCACCGCCGCCCTGCTGCACCTGGGGCTGGAGATTGCGGAGATCTTCCTCACTCTGGCCATCGCCAACGCCGTGGTGGCGGGCTACATCTTCTTGCTCGTGCCCGAATACCTGCTGCGCTTTATCGCCTGGGTGCTCACCCATCTGGTGTACCGCTTCCGCGTGCGCGGGCGCGAGCACATCCCCGCCCAAGGCCCGGCCGTGCTGGCGTGCAACCACGTCAGCTTTGTCGATGCCATCTTGCTCATGGCCGCCAGCCCGCGCCCGATTTACTTCCTCATGGACGCGCGCATTTTCAAAATCCCCGTGCTGGGCTACGTTTTCCGCATGGCGCGCGCCATCCCCATCGCGCCGCAAAAAGACGATCCGCAAGCCTTCGAAGCCGCCTTTGCCCAGGCCACGCAGGTGCTGCGCAACGGCGATTTGCTGGGCATCTTCCCCGAAGGCGCGATCACGCGCGACGGGCAATTGCAACGCTTTCGCCGCGGCATCCAGAAAATCGTCGCCGACGCCCGCGCCCAAGGGCTGGACGTGCCCATCGTGCCCATGGCGCTGACCAATCTCTGGGGATCATTCTTCTCGCGCATTGAAGTGCGCAACGGCGAAAACGTCGCCATGGTGCGTCCCCTGCGCCGCGGCCTGTTCAACCGCGTGGGCCTGCACATCGGCCCCGCCCTGGATGGCTCCGCCACAACGCCCGGCATACTGCAAGAGCAGGTGCAAAGGCTGTTGCAAGCCCCATGATTCCAAATCAAAGAAAAAATGAATGGCCCATGGCAACACAGAAGCGCCATGGGCCATTTTTTCATTTCCTTTGGTTTGCAAGATCTAGGCAATCACGCGCCGGCGGCGGGCGTCGCGGCTGCGCCGCGCCAGGATGGAGGCGGCCATCTGCACCACCTCCATGCCCAAATCCGGCTCGCGGCGGTACAGCTCCATGAACTTGATGCGGCTCAGCGCCCATGCCACGCCCGCATCAGCCACGGTGGCGCTTGCCTGACGCGGCAGGTTACCCAGAAAGCTGGCCTCGCCAAACACGCTGCCGGGCGAGACAAAGCCCATGCGCAGCGTGCCTTTGGCGTTTTCGTAATGCACCGTTACGCGGCCGCTTTCGAGCAGGTACAAGCTGCGCTCATCGCGGTCGCGCTGGAACAGCGTCTGCCCTTGCTTCAATTCCACCCGCGTCAAATACCCGTCCAGCATCGCCCAATGCTGGGGCGAGAAGGGCTTGGCTTTGGACTCCTTGTCCAGCGGATAAGCAAAGGCTTGAATCAAATCGTGGAGGCGAGTTTTGCCCGTCATGGGATGCGGTGAATTGGTGTCATTGCAAGGAAAAACGGCGCTCGGCGGTTTTGCCGCCTCCGCGCGGGGGGCGCATTTTAGGGGCGTGGCCTTGATTGGCCGCGTTGCCTGAGCACCCTTGAAAAATCCAGGGGCATTGGCCTGGCGGACTGCGCAAACGCATGTTTGCGTATAGGGCAGCTCAGGGAGCCCGATCCAGCAGCACGATGACAGCGCCGGCCCCACCCTCGCAAGCGCGCGCTTGCACGAAAGCCAGCACTTCTTTTTTCTGCACCAGCCAGCGCTGCACGCGCGTTTTGAGCACGGGCACACGCCCGGGCGAGCCGTGGCCTTTGCCGTGGATGATGCGCACGCAACGCACGCCACGGCGGTGCTGTGCGCGGATGAATTGCCCCAACGCTTCGCGGGCTTCGTCCAGGCGCAGGCCATGCAAGTCCAGCGAGGCCTGGATGCTCCAGTGCCCCAGGCGCAGCTTGCGCGCTACCTCGGGCGCGACGCCGCTTTGGCGGTAGCTCAGGGCCTCGTCGGTGTCGAGCAGGGAGCTGACATCGAAATCGTCGCTGATGGATTCGAGCAGCGCGCGCTGCTCATCAAGCTGCAACTGCAAGGGCAGCGGCGGCGCAGGTTCAGGCGCCAGGCGCACGCGCGGCGGGGCTTTGAGCGCATGCACGGGGCCGACCGTGTGGCGAAACAGGTTGCGCTGGCGTTCTTCCTCCGCCCGGCGGGCCTTTTCCAGCTCGGCCTGGCGTTGGCGCATTTGCTGCTGAAGCTTGAGCAGTGCGGACACCTGCCGCAAGTCCGATAAGGCGTGCAGGCGCAACGCTTGCCCCTTCTCCGGCGCTGCGGGCGCCTGGCGCGCAGGTTTGCGATCGGAACCGCCGCTCATAACACCCCCGAATCGGCCAGCGAGCAGCTTTGCCCCTGCGCCACGATGATGTGATCGCGCACACGGATGCCCAACAGCGCCAGGGCGTCACGGATGTGCCGCGTCAAGCTCACATCGGCAGGCGATGGCTGCACCGAGCCGCTGGGGTGGTTGTGCGCCAGGATGACGCTTTCGGCATGCCAATGCAGCGCGCGCAGGGCGATTTCGCGCGGATAGACCTGGGTGTGCGTGAGCGTGCCGCGAAACAGCTCCTCAAACGCAATCATGCGCATCTGCGCATCCAGAAACACCACCGCAAATACCTCATGCGGCCGATGCGCCAACTGGGCCTGCAAATAGCTTTTGGCCGCGGCGGGCGAGGCCAGCGCATCGCCTGCCTGCAACTGCTGCGCCAGCGCGCGGCGCGCCAACTCCATGATGGCCAGCAGCTCGGCGCGCTTGGCTGGCCCCAGCCCCTTGATGCGGGCCAGGTCTTCATGGCGCGCATGCAGCAAGCCATTCAAGCCGCCAAAGCCGCCGCCCTCTGCCACGCCTGCCGCGCCCGCCGGATTGGAGGCATCGGCGGGCGCACCGTTGCGCGCAGGCAAGCGCAGCAAATCCTCCGCCAGCGCCAACACACTGCGCCCGGCAATCCCCGTGCGCAAGATAATGGCCAGCAGCTCCGTATCCGAGAGCGCCGCCGCGCCGCGCGCAAGCAACTTCTCGCGCGGGCGCGCTTCGGGCGGTAAATCCTTGACGGGCATAGGCAATAGGGCAATGCAGAAAAAAAGGGGCAAACGTACAATCCGCGCCCAGTTTATCAATGCCTATATACACAGAACCTGCACCCTATGAACGCCCCTGCCCCTTCCGACGCTACCGCCCCTGCAGCCGTCCACCCAGGCGCTTTCCTCACGCTTCACTACCGCCTGGCCGGCCCGCAGGGCGACATCGTCAACACTTTTGAAGGCGGCCAACCCTCCACACTCACGCTGGGCACCGGCGCCCTCTCGCCCGCGCTGGAGCAGCGCCTCATGGGCATGCAAGAAGGCCAGCGCGCCTGCTTCTGCCTTGCGCCGGGCGAAGCCTTTGGCGAGAAAAACCCCCAAATGCAGCAATGGGTTGCGCGCAAGCTGCTGGATGAACAGGGCGACCCTGAAGACGAATACACCCCCGGCGAAGTGGTGGAATTTCTCACCCCCAGCGGCGATGGCAGCTATGCAGGCACCGTCATGCAAGTGCGCGAGGATGGCGCCGTGCTGTTCGACTTCAGCCACCCGCTGGCCGGCCAGCCCGTGAGCTTTGAAGTCCTCATCATCGGGGTGCTTTGAAATGAGCGCCCGCGACATCGTGCTGGCCGAGCCGCGCGGCTTTTGCGCAGGCGTGGATCGCGCCATCGACATCGTCGAGCGCGCCTTGCTCAAATTCGGCGCGCCCATCTACGTGCGCCACGAAATCGTGCACAACACCTACGTCGTCGAAACCCTCAAGGCCAAAGGCGCCATCTTCATTGAAGACCTGGCCGAAGTCCCTGCAGGCGCCACCCTCATCTTCAGCGCCCACGGCGTAAGCAAGGCCGTGCAAAACGAAGCCAAGGCGCGGGGCTTTCAGATTTTCGACGCCACCTGCCCGCTGGTGACCAAAGTCCACGTCGAAGTCGCCAAACTCGCGCGCGAAGGCTACGAATTTCTCATGATCGGCCACGCCGGCCACCCCGAAGTGGAAGGCACCATGGGCCAGCTATCGGAAGGCATCCACCTGGTGCAAACCGTCGAAGACGTCGCCACCGTCCAGCCCGCGCAAACCGAGCGCCTGGCCGTGGTCACGCAAACCACCCTCTCGGTGGACGACGCCGCGGAAATCACCGCCGCCGTCAAAGCGCGCTTTCCCCACATCCGCGAGCCCAAACAGCAAGACATCTGCTACGCCACGCAAAACCGGCAAGACGCCGTGCGCCAGCTCAGCCAGCAGGTGGACATCGTCATCGTCGTGGGCAGCCCCACCAGCTCCAACAGCAACCGCCTGCGCGACCTGGCCGAGCGCCTGGGCACCCCCGCCTACATGGTGGACAACGCCGACGAGCTGCAAGCGCAATGGTTCGAGCAACGCCAAACCGTGGGCCTGACCGCAGGTGCATCCGCGCCGGAAGTGCTGGTCAAAGCCGTGATCGAGCGCCTGCGCTCGCTCGGCGCTGTCTCCGTGCGCAAAATGGATGGCATTGTGGAAACCATGCACTTCCCCCTGCCCAAAGGGCTGAAGCTGGAGCACGAAACCAGCAACAAAGCGGGCCGGGCCTGAAACAAGCCCCCTCACCCCATAAAATTACAAATCAAAAGCAAAAAAATATGCCTTTTTCGGCAACATAGGTAATAAGTCAAATTTACTTTGAATTGTAATTCTCCCCTTTGGGCAAATACCGCCCTGCTCAGCCGTACCCGGCCTGAATGCACGCAAAGCATCCTTGAGGGGCCCGATGGGGAAAATCGCATCCCGAAGGCGCAGCCCGATTTTCAATCGGCCTTCCCTGCGCAAAAGGAAAATGCGGCAAAAATCCCCAGCCCGAAAATAATGGGCAAAAAGAAAACCCAGGCCAAACACAAGCCTGGGTTTTCTTGATTTTTCCGGTTGAATCGGCTCAAACCGCCGCAAGCCCTATGCACAACTGCGCCATTCAAAACTGAATCCAAGGCAAGCCCCGGTAACGCCAGCCATTTTGCGTGCCGCGATGGCCATTTCTGTCCAAACTGCCTTCAAAACCTTCCAGAATATTAAAAGCCTCAAATCCCAATGCCGCCGCACGCGCAGCGGCTGCCACCGAGCGACCGCCACTGCGGCATAACATCAGGATTTTCTTGTCGGGCGGTGCAGCAGCGCGCAATTGCGCATCAAAATCGGCGTTAAATGCCATGTCAGGCCACTGGCTCCAAGGCACCGAGCGCGCGCCAGGCACCTGACCAACCCACACCAACTCAGCATGGGTGCGCACGTCAATGATGACGGCCTGGCCCGCCGTGGCCCACTGCCAAGCCGTCTCCGGGGTGATGTCGCCCGCGTAGGGCGCGGCATCCATCATGGCCTGTGCGCCGGCGGCCTGGCCTCAGCGGCCCGTGGTCAGCGAGCGTTTGAAGCGGATTTCCTCCAGCTTCGTGCCGCCAATGCTGGCGATCTTGGCGCTGCTGACTTCGCGCTCGAAGCCTGCGGTTTCATGGAATTTCAGGGCGCGTTCGTTGTGCAGGGGCACCCAGGCGGTGACATTGGTGCAACCTTCTTCGTGCAACCCCTCGCGCGCGGCGTCCCATAATGCAGCGCCTACGCCTTTATTCCAGTGGTTGGGGGCGATATAAATGGCCCAGATTTCACCCGTCGTCGGGCGCGTTTTTTCATCGCGCGAGCGGTCAAAACCGACAAAGCCGACGATTTTGTCGTTTTCCACCGCGACTTTCACTTGCGGCTCGCAATATTCAATGGCTTCGCGCCAATAGGCGACGCGTTTTTCAACAGTGACCGATTTGAGGTGTTCGTCTGGAACCACGCCTTTATAAGCGGCCTGCATGGCGGCAGTATGGATTTGGGCAATGGCTTTGGCGTCGCGCAGCGTCGCGGGTCGAACCACGATAGTAGACATAGCAGTATTGAGAGGGGGGAGAAAAAGAAACAGTAGTTGCGAAAAACAGCGTATTCTGCACCCAAGCCCCTGTAAATATCAAGTAGTGAAATGGCTTGACAGACGAAACCAAGTGGCATTAACCGAGGGGCTTGCCATGCGCCAGGATTTGCGACAGTCCCCCTGTTCACAAAGCTTGCAGGGCTTTTTCACGGCGGCGTCACAAGCAAAAAAGTGCGCATCGGGACGGCCCCCAGGCAGGCGCTGACCGCGCTTATTCATCCATCATTTCGCGCAGCTTTTGCAGTTCGCTGGCCCCTTGGCCTGGCCCTTCAGGCCCGCTTTGGGGCGCGTCCTGGCGCGAGGCGGCGCTGGGCGCTGTCGGCTGGTTTTGGCGCAGTTGTTCCAGCGCCTGCCACAAGCGCTGGATTTGCTCCTCCGACTGCGCAGCCGTATCGATCAAGCCCTTGAGCGCCTGCGAAACGGGATCATCGCTTTGCGTGACGCCGTAAGCCCTAAAGCCCATGCGGGCGGACGCCTCCTCCCTGCGCTGATCGCTTTCGGCGTGGATGATGCGCGCCGGATTGCCCACTGCGGTAGCGCCGGCAGGCACCGGCTTGGTGACTACGGCGTTGCTGCCAATCTTGGCGCCTTCGCCCACCTCGAAGCCGCCCAGTACTTGCGCATTGGCGCCGATGATGGCGCCCGCGCCAATGCTCGGGTGGCGCTTGCTACCTTTGTGCAAAGAGGTGCCGCCCAGCGTCACGCCTTGGTAGATGGTGACGCCGTCGCCCACTTCGGCCGTCTCGCCAATGACCACCCCCATACCGTGGTCGATAAACACCCCTTGCCCCAATTGCGCGCCCGGGTGGATTTCAATGCCCGTCACCATGCGGCTGAGGTGTGAGGTAAAGCGCCCCAGCCATTTGAGGCCATGCAGCCAAAACCAGTGGGCAAGGCGATGCATCCAAATCGCGTGCAAGCCTGGGTAACAGGTCAACACCTCCCAAGCGTTGCGCGCGGCAGGGTCGCGCTCAAGAATGCATCGGATATCGGCTCGCAGGCGAGAAAGCATGGCTGGCCCTATAAGGGAAAAAGGCCGCGATTATCGCAAACCGGCCAGCCCCCTTCAGGGCCGCGCCCATCCGTGAGAAAATGCTCCGCTTTGCCCAGGCGCGTCATGGCGTCGCGCGCAGGTTTTCCCCCTCCCCCAATGCGGCATCCCATGCACGCAACCACGGCATGCACGCCGTGCGCCGGGCGACTCGCATCGCCCCAATGCTTGGGCCGCCCTGCCCCTTTCTGGCATGACCGAATCCACCGCCTCTCTCTCCTGCGCCAGGCCCCGCCTGGCGTTATTCGATCTGGACCACACCCTGCTGCCCATCGATTCCGACTATGAATGGGGCCAGTTCACCGCCCGCCAGGGGCTGGTTGATGGCGCCGACTTTGCCCGGCGCAATGCGGAGTTTTTCCGGCAGTACAAAGAGGGCACGCTGGATTTGGCCGAATACGTGCGCTTTGCCACCGAGGCCATTCGCCGCATCGGCCCCGAGGCCGCCGCCCAGGCCCATCGCCAGTTCATGGCCGAAGTCATCGCGCCCGCCTTGCTGCCGCCCGCGCTGCAACTGCTACAGCGGCACCGCGCAGCGGGCGATACGCTGCTGATCGTCACCGCCACCAACCGCTTCGTCACCGAGCCCATCGCCCAGGCCCTGAACGTGCCCGAGCTGCTGGCCGTGGAGCTGGAGCGCGATGCCAGCGGCTGGTACGACGGGCGCATCGCAGGCGTGCCCACCTCGCGCGCAGGCAAAGTCACGCGCGTGGCGCAATGGCTGGCCGCTCGCGGCTGGGATTGGGGCGATGTGCACACCACCTTCTACAGCGATTCCAGCAACGACCTGCCGCTGCTGGAAAAAGTGGACACCCCCGTCGCCACCAATCCCGACGAGCGCCTGCGCCAGCACGCCCTGGCGCGCGGCTGGCGCATTCTGGATTTATTCACCAAGACATGATCAAGCAATTCATCGACAAGCTGCTGGGCAAACGCCGCACGGGCGCCTCCACCGCCGCCCCGCGCGCTAGGCGCAGCCCTGCTGCGGCCAAAGCCCCGGCTGCGGGCCACCCTCTGGGCCAACGCAACGAAGTGCCCGCACGCACCCACGGGATCGATCCCACACTGGTGGATCGGCGCGCGCAGGAAGTCGTGCACACCCTGCAAGATGCAGGCTATGAGGCCTACATCGTCGGCGGCGCCGTGCGCGACCTGTTGCTGGGCCTGCGCCCCAAGGATTTCGACGTCGCCACCAACGCCACGCCCGAGCAGGTCAAAAGCCTGTTCAGGCGAGCCTTCATCATCGGACGGCGCTTTCGCATCGTGCACGTGGTCTTTGGGCGTGGGCGCGAGCACGAGGTCATCGAAGTCACCACCTTCCGCGGCTTTACCGACAACGCCAGCGCCGAGCGCGTGCATGGCAACGAAAAAACCAGCCGCCAGGCCCTGGCGGGCGTGCGCCACGCCGTGGACAGCAGCGGGCGCGTGCTGCGCGACAACGTCTGGGGCAGCCAGCAAGAAGATGCCGCCCGGCGCGACTTCAGCATCAACGCCATGTACTACGACCCGCGCTCGCAAACCGTGGTCGATTACCACGGCGGCATCGGCGACGCCCGCCAGCGCACCATCCGCATGATCGGCAACGCCGAGACGCGCTACCGCGAAGACCCCGTGCGCATGCTGCGCGCCATCCGCTTTGCCGCCAAGCTCGACGCGCTGGGCTTCACCCTCGACAGCGCCACCGCCCGCCCCATCGCCCTGCTGCTGCCGCTGCTCGAAGACATCCCCCCCAGCCGCATGTTCGACGAAATGCTCAAGCTGCTGCAAACCGGCCATGCCCTGGCCTCGGTAGCGCAGTTGCGCGCGCTGGGGCTGGGCCGTGGCGTCTATCCCCTGCTCGATCTGGCCGTGGCCCGCGCCGACTGGCCGCTGGTGCGCCTGGCCTTGCAAGACACCGACCGCCGCGTGGCCGAAGGCAAACCCGTGGCGCCCAGCTTCTTGCTCGCCTGCCTGCTGTGGAACGATGTGCAAACCCAATGGGAGCGCGCCCTGGCCCAGGGCGAGCACCCCACGCCCGCGCTGTCTGACGCCATCAGCGACGTCTTCGAGCGCCGCGTTGGCGAAGTCTCCGGCCGCGGCAAGCTGGGGGCGGAAATGCGTGAAATCTGGATGATGCAGCCACGCTTTGAGCGCCGCACGGGCAAAGCCCCGCTCAACCTCATTGAACAGCCGCGCTTTCGCGCCGGGCTGGACTTTTTGCGCCTGCGCGCACGCACTGGCGAGCCGCTGCAAGCGCTGGTGCAGTGGTGGGAAGCACTCAGCCTGGCCGATGACGACGCCCGCGCCGATCTGCTGGAACAAGCCCGCCTGCACAGCCAGCAGGCGGGCGGCAGCGGCAAAAGCAAATCCGCGCGCCGCACGCGCAAGCCCGCTGCCACGCCGAATGCCGACGCCGCCGATGCCCCCAACGCCGCCGGCGACGACAGCGCCCCGCCCGCAGCGCCGCAGGCCAACGGCGCAACCGATGCCCCCGCCGCCAAAAAACGCCGCCGCAGACGCCGCAAGCCAGCCGCCCAGCGCCCCGATGGCAGCGATGGCAGCAACGCCAACAGCGCCGCCGATGGAGGAAGGCCCCAGCCCTGAACGCCCCAGCAGCATGAGGGGCACAGGCGCAACACCACCCCAAAAAACAAATCAAAGGAAAATCAATTTCAATACCATCATGCCAAAACAAGGGTATTTATTTTCCTTTTGATTGATAAAATTCCCATGCCCCGAAACACCGCGCCCGCCCGCCCTGCACCCGCCTCCAGCGCCCGCTATGGCGACGGCTTGCCGCCAGGCCCGCGGCGGCGCAGCGTTTTCGTCATCCTGCTGGGGCTGACGCTGGTCGTGCTCGATAGCTCCATCGTCACCCTGGCCCTGCCCCGCATCGCCCGCACTTTCGAGACTTCCGCCTCCTCGGCCGTGTGGATCGTCACCGGCTACCAGTTGGCCGTGCTCGGCCTCATCCTGCCCATGGCCTCGCTGGGCGAGCGGCTCGATTACCGCCGCGTTTACCTCTGGGGCATGGCGGTGTTTGCCGCCGCCTCGCTGCTGTGCACGCTGGCGCAAAGCCTGTGGCAGCTCGTGGCCTGCCGCGTGCTGGTGGGCGCGGCGGGGGCGGCCATCATGGGCGTTTCGCCCGCCATCGTGCGCCTGACCTACCCTGCCGCCCTGTTGGGGCGCGGCTTTGCGCTCAACGCCACCACGGTGGCCGTCGCCGCCGTCACCGGCCCCACGCTGGCCGCGCTCATCCTCTCCGCGCTGGATTGGCCCTGGCTGTTCGCCCTGGGCGCGCCGCTGGCCGCCCTCACCCTCTGGCAAGGCCGACGCCACCTGCCATCGCGTCCGCCACTTGCCACGCCCCCGCCCCTGGCCGCGCTGGATTGGCTGCTCAACATCGCCACATTCGCCCTGCTGTTTTGGGGGCTGGATCGGCTGGTGGCCCACGGCTTCGGGCAAGGCAGGCTCACCGACGAAGGCTGGCAGGCCCTCGCCGCGCTGGCTCTGGGGCTGGCGCTGGGGGCCTGGTATGTGCGGCGCCAATGGCATTTGCCCGCGCCGCTGCTGCCGCTGGATTTGCTGCGCATTCCGGTGTTTGCCCTCTCCATGTGCGCCTCGATCAGCGCCTTCAGCGCCCAGATGCTCGCCATGATCGCCCTGCCTTTCTTGAGCATGTCCATCCTGCACCACCCGCCGCTGTGGACTGGGCTGCTGGTGAGCATTTGGCCCATCAGCATCGCCCTGATTGCGCCGCTGGCGGGGCGACTGGTCGGGCGCTGGCCCGGCAGCCTGCTGGGCGCGACGGGGATGCTGATGCTCGCCGCGGGCATGACCGCCCTGGCCTGGATGCCGCTGTACGCCTCGCCCTGGTGGATGGGCGCCGCGCTGGCGCTCAGCGGCGCGGGCTTTGGTCTGTTTCAAACGCCCAATAACCACATCATCCTCACCAGCGGCCCGCCCGAGCGCAGCGGCGCTGCGGGCGGCATGCAAGGCACGGCGCGCCTGACGGGACAATCGCTCGGCTCTGCCCTGGCCGCTGGCGTATTCGCCTTTCTGCCCCCGCCGCACGTTCTGCAAGGCCCGCAAACCGCGTTTGCCATCGCCGCCGCCTGCGCCTTGCTCGCCGCTTGCGCCAGCGCCCTGCGCAAACGCAGCCAGCGTTAGGATGGCGTTTGCCGATACAGCCCATGACCACCCGCTCGTTCCTGCCCCTTTCCGTCACCGCGCCTTACCCATGCAGTTACCTGCCCGGGGCGACGGCGCGCTCGCTGCTGGTCACGCCGGGGGACGTGGTGGATACCCAGGTGTATTCGGCATTGGTGGACAAAGGTTTCCGGCGCAGCGGCCTGTTTACCTATCGCCCTCTCTGCCAAGGCTGCAATGCGTGCCAAACCCTGCGCCTGCCCGTGCAGTCTTTTGCACCCAACCGCAGCCAACGGCGCACCTGGCGGCAGCATCAGGGGCTAACGGTGCGCATCGTTGCACCCCGGATGCAAGCCGAGCATTACGCGCTGTACCGGCGTTACCTGAAAGCGCGCCACAGCGGCGGGGGGATGGATAGCGACAGTGCCAGCGATTACGAGCAGCTTTTGCTGCGTAGCCGCGTCAATACGCAACTGGTGGAGTTCTGGGCTGTCAGCGAGCAAAGTGGAGCGCATCTGCGCATGGTCAGCGTGGTCGATGTATTGCAACAGGGGCTGTCAGCGGTCTATACCTTTTACGACGACGCCATCAACGGCCTGGGCACTTTCAGCATTCTGTGGCTCGTCCATTGGGCACGCCAGTTGGGCCTGGCCCATGTGTATCTGGGCTACTGGATTGAGGGCTGCGCCAAGATGGCCTACAAAACCCGTTTTTTGCCTTGCGAAATTTTGCAAGACGGGCGGTGGGTCCGCCTGGAGCGGACAGGCGCATAAAAACCTGTTCAGAATCCCTGCGCGGCACGCGCTTCTTTGAAACAGGGGCTTGGGCCTGTGGATTCGCTCGCAACCCTTTGAAAAAAAAGCCATTTATGCCGTTTCTTCACGGTTGGCAGAGATGGCTGCCCGTAAAATCCGCGCCCTATGCAGCCCGTCACCCTCAGCACCATTGTTTTGTTGCCGTTCATCGGCAGCTTGTTGGCCGTCATCCTGCCGTCCAATGCGCGCAATAGCGAATCGACGCTGGCCGGGTTGATCGCGCTGTTTTGCGCGGTGCAACTGGGGTTGCACTATCCCGCCATCAGCGGCGGCGAAGTGATCGAGCAAGAGTTTCTCTGGCTGACCTCCTACGGGTTGAACCTCAATCTGCGCATGGACGGCTTTGCCTGGATGTTTGCCATGCTGGTCTATGGCATTGGCGCGCTGGTGGTGCTGTACGCGCGCTATTACATGTCGCCCAAAGACCCGGTGCCGCGCTTTTTCTCCTTCTTGCTGGCCTTCATGGGCTCCATGGCGGGGGTGGTGCTCTCGGGCAACATCATCCAGCTCTCCTTTTTCTGGGAGCTGACCAGCATTTACTCCTTCTTGCTGATTGGCTACTGGCACCACCGCAAGGATGCGCGGCGCGGCGCGCGCATGGCCCTCACCGTCACGGGCGCGGGCGGGCTGTGCCTGTTCGCAGGCATGCTGCTGCTGGGGCATATCGTGGGCAGCTACGACCTGGACAACGTGCTGGCGGCAGGCTCGCAAATCCGCAACCACCCCGCCTACACCACCGCTTTATGCCTGATCCTGCTGGGTGCATTCAGCAAAAGCGCCCAGGTGCCGTTTCACTTCTGGCTGCCCAACGCCATGGCCGCGCCCACGCCCGTCTCGGCGTATTTACACTCGGCCACCATGGTCAAGGCGGGAGTGTTTCTGCTGGCGCGCTTCTGGCCTGTGCTCAGCGGCACCGAAGAATGGTTTTGGCTGGTCAGCAGCATGGGCGCTGCCACGCTGCTGTTTGGCTCGTTCATGGCCATGTTCCAGAACGATCTCAAAGGGCTGCTGGCCTATTCGACCATCTCCCACCTGGGGCTGATTACGCTGCTGCTGGGCCTGAACCGCGAGCTGGCGGCCGTGGCAGCGGTGTTTCACATCATCAACCACGCCACCTTCAAAGCGTCGCTGTTCATGGTGGTGGGCATCGTGGACCATGAAACCGGCACGCGCGACATTCGCCGCCTCTCGGGCCTGTACAAGCTCATGCCCCTGACGGGGACGCTGGCCATCGTGGCCACCATGGCCATGGCAGGCGTGCCGTTTTTCAACGGCTTTCTCTCCAAAGAAATGTTCTTCGCGGAAACCGTGCTGGTACACGCGCCCGCCTACATCCAGGCCAGCCTGCCGGTATTGGCCGTGCTGTTTGGCATTTTCAGCGTCATTTACTCGCTGCATTTTGCCTACGACGTGTTCTTTGGCCCGCCAGCGGAAGATTTGCCCAAGACCCCGCACGACCCGCCCATCTGGATGAACGTGCCCGTGGGCTTGCTGGTTGTGCTGTGCCTGCTGGTGGGCGCTTTCCCCGCCCTGATGGTGGGCAATTTCCTGGCCGTGGCCGCCCAGCCTGTGGTGGGCGATCTGCCTGAATACAGCCTGGCCGTCTGGCACGGCTGGAACCGGCCGTTCCAGATGAGCATGGTCGCCCTGGGCGTGGGGTTGGCGCTGTTCTTCCTCGTCATCCGTCCGCTGCGCGGCAAAAACTACTTCAAGGATTACGCCTTTACCTGGACGTTGACCGGCAAGCGCATTTTTGAATACCTGCTGGCCTGGACTTCGCGCAAAAGCCGCGCCCTGCGCTCGCGCCTGACAACGCAGCGCCTGCAATGGCAAATGTTCTGGCTGATGATGGTGACGTTCCTGGCCGTGGGCCTGCCCCTGTGGAAAGACGGGCTGACGATTGGCGAGCGGCCCATGATGACGCACTCGCCGGGCTTTTCCACCCTGTGGTTCCTGGGCATGCTCTGCGCCATCGCTGCCGCCTGGCAAGCCAAATACCACCGCCTGGCCGCAATGACCCTGCTGGGCGCCACCGGGCTGTGCGTGGCCATCACGTTCTTGTGGTTTTCCGCCCCCGATCTGGGGCTGACGCAGTTGACGGTGGAAATCGTCACCACCATCTTGCTGCTGCTGGGCCTGCGCTGGCTGCCCGTGCGCGACAAAACCATCCGCCCCGTGGTGCGCGAGGTGGATTTGAGCATCGCCCAGGCGCGGCGCGCGCGCGACTTTCTCATCGCCCTGGTGGCCGGTTGCGGCATGGCCTTGCTGACCTATGCCATGCTCAGCCGCCCGTTTGCCGAAAGCACCTCCACCTTCTTCCTGGAGCGCGCGCTCAGCGAAGGCGGCGGCACCAACGTCGTCAACGTGATGCTGGTGGATTTCCGCGCGTTCGACACTTTCGGGGAAATCGTGGTGCTGGCCATCGTCGGCCTGACGGTGTACGCCTTGCTGCGGCGCTTCCGCCCCGCGCGCGAAACCATGGATTTGCCCATGCAGCAGCGCGTGCTGCCCGGCGACTTGATTACCGACCTGTTCAACCCCCGCCAGGCCAAAGACACGGCCATTGGCTACCTCACCGTCCCCGCGGTGCTGGTGCGCCTGCTGCTGCCCATCACCACCATGGTGGCGGTGTATTTCTTCCTGCGCGGCCACAACGAGCCGGGCGGCGGCTTTGTGGCCGGGCTGATCTTTTCGCTGGGCCTGCTGCTGCAATACATCATCTCGGGCACCGAGTGGGTTGAGGCCAACATCACGCTTTATCCGCGCCGCTGGATCGCCTTCGGCCTGCTGTGCGCCATCGTCACCGGGGCCGGCTCGCTGTACTTTGACTACCCCTTCATGACCACGCACATGATGCATGTGCACCTGCCCTATCTGAACGAAGAAATCCACATCGCCAGCGCCATGTTTTTTGACCTGGCGGTGTTTGCCGTCGTTGTCGGCTCGGTGCTGCTCATCCTCACCGCGCTGGCCCACCAATCCACCCGCGGCCACCGCTACCACGCGCGCAAGCTCGAAGACGAAGCCGAGGCCAAAGAGGCTGCCATCGCCCGCGCCAAGCAGGCCGCCGCCGCTTATGCAGAAATCGCTCGCCTCAACAGGCAGCCCCCCACCCCGAGATAAGGACAGGAGACAACCATGGAAATCATCCTGGCCATTGCCATTGGCGTACTGACCGGCGCTGGCGTGTGGCTACTGCTGCGCCCGCGCACCTTCCAGCTCATCATCGGCCTGGGCCTGCTGAGCTATGCCGTCAATTTGTTCATTTTCTCCATGGGCCGCCTGGGCCTGGCCATCGACCGCGAGCCGGTCTTGCGCCCGGGCGTGCCCCAGGACCTGCTGCACTATGCCGACCCGCTGCCCCAGGCCCTGGTGCTCACGGCCATCGTGATCGGCTTTGCCACCACCGCGCTTTTTCTCGTCGTGCTGCTGGCGCTGCGCGGCATGAGCGGCACCGACCACGTGGATGGCTCCCTGGCCGCGGAAAAACACGACGCGTGAGAGCGAACTGCACACCATGATGACCGATTGGCTGCAACAGCTTGCCCCCCACATGATCCTGGCGCCCATTTTGGTACCCATGGTCACTGCCGCCCTGGTGCTCTTTTTGCGTGAGGAACGCCAGCGCATCAAGCTCTACCTCAACGTTTTTTCCTGCATCGTCACCCTCGCCGTTGCTGTTCACCTGCTGCTGTGGAGCGACCAGCAAGGCGCGGCCTCGACCATGAGCATTTACCTCGTGGGCAACTGGCCCGCCGATTTCGGCATCATGCTGGTGCTCGATCGGCTCTCGGCCCTGATGCTGGCGCTCACGGCTGTGCTGGCCCTGTCGGCAGCCCTTTATGCCGCCGCGCGCTGGCACCGCGCCGGGGTGAACTTCCACGGCCTGTTTCAATTGCAGCTCATGGGGTTGAACGGCGTGTTCCTGACGGGCGATTTGTTCAACCTGTTCGTCTTTATCGAGATCCTGCTGGCCGCCTCCTACGGCCTGCTGCTGCATGGCTCGGGGCGCCAGCGCGTGCAAGCGGGGCTGCACTACATCGCCATCAACCTGGTGGCGTCGTCCATGCTGCTGATCGGCATCTCCATGTTCTACGGCCTCACCGGCACCCTCAATTTGGCGGGCATCGCCAGCGCCATCCCTGACGTGGCCGATCAGGACCGGCCGCTGCTGCACGCCGCCGTGGGCATTCTGGCCATTGCCATCCTCACCAAAGCCGCCGTCTGGCCCATGAACTTCTGGCTCACGCGCGCCTACAGCGCCGCCACCGCGCCATCGGCCGCCTTGTTCGCCATCATGACCAAGGTCGGCATCTACATGGTGCTGCGGTTGTGGACGCTGCTGTTCGGCTACGACGCGGGCACCTCCGCTCAATACGGCGGCCAATGGCTGAGCTACCTGGGCATGGCCACCATCGCGGTGGGGGCGCTGGGCGTGCTCAGCTCGCAAAAAATCGGCAACCTGGCCGGTTACAGCGCCATCGTGTCCTCCGGCACGCTGCTGGCCGCGCTCGGCTTTGGGCAAAACCTGCTCACCGCCAGCCTGCTGTATTACCTGGTGACCTCCACCTTGGCCGTGAGCGCCTGCTTTTTGCTCGCCGATTTGATGGATCGCTGGCGCAACGACGGCAAAGATTACGCCCCCTACGAAGCAGAGGACGAAGCGCCCTTTCTCACCGCCGATCTCAAAGGCCAGTTGCAAGCGTGGAACCTCGACGAGCGCCAGCAGGCCCTGGTCGGGCGCGCCATGCCAGCAGCCGTGGCCTTGCTGGGCATGTGCTTTTTGGCCTGCACCCTGCTCATTGCGGGGCTGCCGCCGCTATCGGGCTTTATCGGCAAATTCGCCATGCTCACCGCCTTGCTCAACCCCCTGGGCATGGGCGCCTCCATCGGGCAAACGCCCGGCGTGGATGGCTGGGCGCTGATGGCCTTGCTGATCGCCTCCGGGCTGATGGCGCTGATTGCGTTTTCGCGCGCGGGCATCCGCCACTTCTGGGCCTCGCACGACCGCAGCCCGCCAGAGGTCAAAATCATCGAAGGCTTGCCATTGGCCCTCCTGCTAGGCGCTTGCGTGGCGCTGACCGTGCAGGCCGATGGCGTGATGCGCTACATGAAGGCCACTTCCAATGCGCTGTACGCGCCCGATGACTACATCCAGTCCGTGCTGCAAACCCAGGTCAAACCCTATCCTTCCCAGTACCAGCCCACCGTTTCCGACCCGGCCGATCTGCCCCGCCCAGCGCCTGAAGCCGCGCCTGGCACGGCACCGGCTGCGGCTCCAGCGGCCGCTGCGGCCGAGAAAGGCGCGCCATGAAAAAGCTGCTGCGCTCCATCCTCAAAACCCTGCTGCCTGCGCCGCTGCTGTCGCTGCTGCTGGTACCGCTGTGGCTGGTGATGACGCAAAGTTACACCCTCGCCAACCTCACCCTGGCCGTCATCCTGGGCTTGGGCATGCCCATCTTCAGCGCCAGCTTGCGCCCCCTGCACGTGCGCGTGCGCAAGCCTTTGCGCATCATCCGGCTGTGCTTTGTGGTGATGGTCGATGCGTGGCATTCCAACCTCATGGTCATCCGCATCCTGCTGCAACCGCGCCTGGCGCGCGAGGCCGAGGGCGTCTTCGTGCGCATCCCGCTGCAAATGCGCGACCCCAACGGCCTGGCTGCGCTGGCCGTCATCACCACCATCACCCCCGGCAATGCCTGGGCGGAACTGTCCATGGACCGCAGTGCTTTGCTGCTGCACGTCTTCGACGGGCGCATCGACCCCGAACTGGTCATCCGCACCGTCAAAGAACGCTACGAGCGCCCCCTGATGGAGATTTTTGAATGAACGGACAAATCCTCGCCTGGGCCATGCCCATCACCCTCGTCATGCTGCTGCTGTCCATGGCGCTGGCATCGGTGCGGCTGTTCATCGGCCCCCACGTGCAAGACCGCATCCTGGCGCTGGACGCGCTGTACGTGCTGGGCATGTACGTCATGCTCAGTCTCTCCATCTACTACGACAGCACCGCCTATTTTGAGGCAGCCCTGCTCATCGCCCTGCTGGGCTTTGTCAGCAGCACCGCCATGGCCAAATTCCTGCTGCGCGGCGAGGTCATCGAATGAGCGCCGCCCCCACCCTGCCCTTGTGGGCGGAAATCCTGGTGGCCTTCTTTGCCCTCGGCGGCGGCATCATCAGCCTGCTGGGCGCCTCCGGCATGGTGCGCCTGCCCACCTTTTTTGCACGCATCCACGCCCCCGCGCTCATCACTACTGCGGGCATCTGGTGCCTGATGCTGGCCACCATCACCTACTTCTCCGTGCAAACGGGCAAGCCCGCGCTCAACATCCTGCTGCTGGGCCTGTTCATTGCCATCACCGCGCCCGTCACCACCATCCTGCTCATGCGCGCCGCCCTCTTTCGCGCCCGCCAGCGCGGTGAAGACGTGCCCCGCAGCCTCAACGCCCTGCAACTGGCCACCCCGAAAATGGCGCCGGAAAAAGACGATGACGATGCAGACGGGGATGAGGGCGAAAACAAAGCAGCGGACCAACCCGCCAGCGCCCAGCCCGCCAATGCACAGCCCGCCGCCGCGCCGGCTGCTACGGCTGTCATGCCCGCCACGACCGCAGCAGCAGCGCCAGAAGCCGCCGCACCCGAAGACATCCCCCCCACCGCCACAGCCCCCGCAGGCGACGCACCGCCAGCGCCCTCTCCCGGCTCCGCCCCCGCGCAACCCTGATTCCCCATTCGCCCCATGTCCCCAGCCACCGCCTGGCCCTACCCCTTCTGGATCGCCCACCGCGGCGCCGGCAAGCATGCCCCTGAAAACACCCTGGCCGCCTTCCGCAGCGGCGCGGCGCACGGCTGGCGCATGTTCGAGTGCGACGCCAAGCTCAGCCACGACGGCGTGCCCTACCTCATGCACGACGCCACGCTGGATCGCACCACCAACGGCCAAGGCCCTGCCGCCGAGCTGCCCTGGAGCGCCCTGGCCCGCCTCGACGCAGGCGCCTGGCACTCGCGCCGCTGGGCGGGCGAACCCCTGCCCGCGCTGGAAAACCTGCTGCGCTGGTGCATCGCCAACCACCTTCTGCTCAACATCGAAATCAAGCCCATCCCCGGCGCCGAATACGCCACCGGCCAGGCCGTGGCCGAACTCGTCGCCGCCATCTGGCCGTCGCATTTGCCGCCGCCGCTGCTCTCCTCCTTCCAGCGCCCGGCCCTGCAAGGCGCACAAGCCGCCCGGCCCGAGCAGCCCCGCGCCCTGCTGCTGGATGCGTGGGAGGACGACAGCCTCGCACACGCCCGCATCCTGGGCTGTCAGGCCCTGATCTGCCACTACCCGCTGTGGGACGCCGCGCGCGTCAGCGCGGCCCACCAGAACGGCCTGCGCGCCCTGAGCTACACCGTCAACGACCCCGCCGCCGCCCGCCACCTCATCGCCCTGGGCACCGACGGCATCATCACCGACGAAATCGCCCTGTTCGGCCCCGCCAGCCGCTGAAACCCGCAAAATTACAAATCAAAAGGAAATAAATATCAAATGTTTCGGCATGATAGTATTTAAATCCAATTTACATTGATTTGTAAAACACCCATACTGCCCAACCATGCTTGCCAAACGCATCATCCCCTGCCTGGACGTCACCGGCGGCCGCGTCGTCAAAGGCGTCAACTTCGTTGAGCTGCGCGACGCGGGCGATCCCGTCGAAATCGCCGCCCGCTACGACGAACAAGGCGCCGACGAACTCACCTTCCTCGACATCACCGCCACCAGCGACGCGCGCGATCTGATCCTGCCCATCATCGAAGCCGTCGCCTCGCAAGTGTTCATCCCGCTGACCGTCGGCGGCGGCGTGCGCAGCGTCGCCGACGTGCGCCGCCTGCTGAGCGCCGGGGCCGACAAAGTCAGCATCAACTCCGCCGCCATCGCCAACCCCGAGCTGGTCAACGACACCAGCGGCAAATACGGCTCGCAATGCATCGTCGTCGCCATCGACGCCAAACGCCGCACCCCCGAGGCCGAACAAGCCCCCGGCCCCGACGGCCAGCCCCTTGGCCCCGGCTGGAACGTTTACAGCCACGGCGGCCGCAAAGACACGGGCCTGGACGCGCTGCGCTGGGCGCGTGAAATGGCCCGGCGCGGCGCAGGCGAAATCCTGCTCACCAGCATGGACCGCGACGGCACGCAAAGCGGCTTTGACCTCGAACTCACCCGCGCCGTGGCCGACGCCGTGCCCGTGCCCGTCATCGCCAGCGGCGGCGTGGGCACGCTCGAGCACTTGGCCGACGGCATCACCGCCGGCGGCGCCGACGCCGTGCTGGCCGCCAGCATCTTCCACTTCGGCGCCTACACCATCGAGCAAGCCAAACGCCACATGGCCGCACGCGGCATCCCCGTGCGGCTCTGAAGCGCCTCCGAAAAATGAACGCCGACACCCTCAACACACCCCAAGCCCCCAGCGACGCCTGGCTGGACGCCATCGCCTGGGACGCCAACGGCCTCGTGCCCGCCATCGCGCAGGAAAAAGACACGGGCGACATCCTCATGCTCGCCTGGATGAACCGCGAAGCCCTGCGCCAGACGGCGCAAAAAGGCCAGGCCGTTTACTACAGCCGCTCGCGCGGCAAGCTCTGGCACAAAGGCGAGGAATCGGGCCACTTCCAAACCGTGCACGCCATCCGCACCGACTGCGACAGCGACGTCATCTTGCTGACCATCACCCAGCACGGCCACCAGCCCTCCATCGCCTGCCACACCGGCCGCCACAGTTGCTTTTACCAACGGCTGGAAAACCCCGCCTCCCCCGCCCCGCACTGGCAAGCCGCCGATCCCGTGCTGAAAGACCCGCAGCGCATTTACAGCAAATAACGCACCATGCCCGACACCCCAACCGCCGACGCCCTGTTCGCCCATCTGGCCGAAGTTTTTGAATCGCGCAAACCCCACCGGGGCGGCGATCCGGCGCACAGCTACGTGGCCCGTTTGCTGGCCGATGGCAAGGCGCCCGACGCTTTTCTGAAAAAAATCGGCGAAGAAGCCGCCGAGCTGGTCATGGCCGCCAAGGATGCCCAGCACGCGCTCGCCACGGCCGAAGCCAACGGCACAGGCCCCCACTGCGCCGAAGCCGCCCAAAGCCGCGCCGCCCTGGTCTATGAAGTGGCCGATGTGTGGTTTCACACCCTGGTGGCCCTCTCGCATTTCAACCTCAGCGGCGCAGACGTGATCCACGAGCTGGCCCGACGCGAGGGCTTGAGCGGCCTGGCCGAAAAAGCCGCCCGCGCAAACAACCAGTAGCTTCAAACCCCACACAAATTACACATCAAAAAGATAAAAAATCACCCTATTTCGGCAATACAGTAAACAAATCATATTTACATTGATTTGTAAATATCAAATCTGCCCGCCCACGCCCGCCATGTTGCAATTCCAGCTTCTCGCCACCGACCCATCCAGCCACGCCCGCCGTGGCGCACTCACACTCAACCACGGCGTGGTGCAAACGCCCATCTTCATGCCCGTGGGCACTTATGGCACCGTCAAGGGCGTGATGCCGCGCAGCCTGCATGAAATGGGCGCACAAATCATCCTGGGCAACACCTTCCACCTGTGGATGCGCCCCGGGCTGGATGTAATGCGCTCCTTTGGCGGACTGCACGCTTTCGAGCAGTGGCACAAGCCCATCCTGACCGACAGCGGCGGCTTTCAAGTCTGGAGCTTAGGAAGCATGCGCAAGATCACCGAGCAAGGCGTGCATTTCGCCAGCCCCGTCAATGGCGACAAGCTGTTCATGTCGCCCGAGGTCAGCATGCAAATCCAGACCGCGCTGAATTCGGACATCGTCATGCAGCTCGACGAATGCACGCCCTATGAAACCAAGGGCCACATCACCACCGAGGCCCAGGCGCGCCAATCCATGGAAATGAGCCTGCGCTGGGCGCGCCGCAGCCAGGAAGAATTCGCCCGCCTGAACAACCCCAATGCGCTGTTTGGCATCGTGCAAGGCGGCATGTTCGAGCACCTGCGCCAGGAATCGCTGGAGCAACTGGTGGCGATGGACTTTCCCGGCTACGCCGTCGGCGGCGTCAGCGTGGGCGAGCCCAAGGAGGAGATGCGCCGCATCATGGCCCACACGCCGCACCGCCTGCCGCGCGAGAAGCCGCGCTATCTGATGGGCGTGGGCACGCCCGAGGATTTGGTCGAGGGCGTGGCCTGCGGCGTGGACATGTTCGACTGCGTCATGCCCACGCGCAACGCGCGCAACGGCACCATCTTCACCCGCTATGGCGACCTGAAAATCCGCAACGCGCGCCACAAGGCCGACCACCAGCCGCTGGATCCTTCCTGCACCTGCCACGCCTGCGCGGGCAGCAGCGGCGTGAGCTGGGAAAACGGCGGGCGCGAAGGCTTCTCGCGCGCCTACCTGCACCACCTGGACCGCTGCGGCGAAATGCTCGGCCCCATGCTCACCACCATCCACAACCTGCACTACTACTTGAATCTGATGCGCGAAGTGCGCGAGGCGCTGGAGCAGGGCCGCTTTGCTGCCTTCCGCCAGCAATTTGCCGCCGACCGCGCACGCGGGGTGTGACAGGTACGCAACATCAATTCGGGTGGCCTGCGGCGTTGCGAAACCGCGCCCAAACCATCTGCATATCCATGTGGCGCTGGCACCAACCGCTGAGAAATGCCAAGCGCATCGGCAGCGGGTAACGCTTGCGACAGCGGCTGGAGAGATGCTTGTGCGCCAGCACCTCCAGGCCGAAATCGGCCAGCTCGGCCACATCGGCAACGCCCCATTTGAATTCGGGCGGGGTTTGGCCCAGTTTTTTCAGCGAATCGTGCTGCTTTTGCTTGCCCACCAGCATTTTGGGCAGCACATCAAAGACCAGGTGCGCCTGGGGCAGCTTGCGCGCCAAGCGGGCAAACCAGTCACGCATCGTGGCAGCGCCGAAATACATCACCACGCCCTCGGTCACCAGCAACACGGGCTTGCCGTGGGCCGCGGCGATGTCCATCCAGTCCTCGTCCAGCATCGATCCGGCCAGATACACATTGCCCGACTCGGGCAGCAGTTGACGCCGTAACTCGATGACCGGGGGCAAATCCAGTTCGTACCAGGCCGTCACGGACGGGCGGCCCAGGCGTTCGTAGCGCGCATCCAGCCCGGCGCCCACGTGTACGACGACAGCATCAGGGCGCTGGTCGAGAAACGCCCGGGCGTATTCATCCAGCAGGGCCGCGCGCGCGCAGCAACCCGCTTGCGAGGCTTTGGCGCTGGCGAAGATGGAAAAGTCGAAGTCGATCAAATCCAGCATGCGCTGCGCCTGGGCATCGCGCAACAGGGGCGCTGGGTGAGCAAATTCCACCGCCTTGGCCCACAGCGGAATCAACAGCGTGGCAGAAAGGCTGCTGACTGCTGCGGGGGAAATTTTCTGGCTCATGTGCGGCTCCTTCACAAAAGAACGGGACGGTACGCAAGAGCTGGCGGCGGCTGGCGGTGCGTGCAGCAGGGCTGCCAAAGCAGTGTAACAAGAGGCATGGCACGCTTCTAGAGCGTGTTATGAACTTTCCGCCCCCCGCGAGAGCGCAAAGTGCATCACACGCTCTAGCCTTGCAGATGCCACGGAAACCACCCCACGCCGTCCCCTGGCGCAACCGGGCTGAAGCTGCGCGCAGGCGCTGCGCCATCAAAAAAGCCTGCGAGGGCATCGCAGGCTTCAGGCTCGCGCCGCACCCTCATCGCCCGGGTGCCAGCACCGAGCGACCAGGCTCATTTGAGGCGGCAAGTGGTTTCCAGCAGGCGGCCGCTGCTGCGCCAATCGCTGGCGGGGTAGGTGAAATGGGCGGCGTCACCGCGCTCCTGCCAGCGCAAATTGCCCAGATCGTTCACGTACTGATCGCCAGAAGCCGACGGCGCACTGTTGGCGATGGCCACAAAAATGTCCTTGCCCGTACTGAAGTTGATGCTGATTTGCCTGGGGCTTTTGTACTTGATGCTCACCCGGTAACCGTTGTCGCAATGAAAGGCGCGGTAATTGCCGTCCAGCCGGTACGCCCCGGCCCCCGGGCTGCTGACGCTGTCCAGGCTGACACAAGCACTTGCAAGCAAAGCCGCCAGCAACGGCGCCATCCATTTCAGTGTATGCATGGGAAATCCTCGAAATGTTCTTGAAACAAGGGCGGCATTGTATGTTTGCAGACTTGGCCCGCCATCCAGCCTGGAACGCGCTATCCGCCGCTGGCGGTGGCAGAAGGCTCTCTGACCAATTGACGCAGGGCGGTACTGCGTCGCCGCCATTCACGGTTGCTGCCCGCGGAAACCCTGATGCCCGCCGTTGCCGGTCAGCCCGCTCTTTTCAGCCCTTGAGAAACTCCTCCAGCGCGCTGCGGGCGATGCGGGTGGCGTTGCCGAGCTTGCGCGCTTTCAAATCGCCTGCGGCGATGGCGGCCATCACATCTTCCACGGATACGCTCAAAAGCTGCGCGGCCTGCTCGGGCGTAAGCACTTCCAACCCCGCCGCGCCCGCGCTGGCGGCCGGCGCGGCAGCGGGCGCCATGACTGCCGATGCACCTGCTGGCGCAGCGCCCGGCACGCCAGGCGCGCCCTGCATGCTGCGCATCATTTCCTGCGCCATGCCAAAGCCCATGGCCATTTGCGCCGGCATGGCGGCGGCCGCGCCGGCCTCGCCGCCCTGGCCCATGGCCTGGCCCATCTGGTATTTGACGTAGTCGTTGAGGTTGCCGATCACGCTCATGCTCGAACGCTTGTCGATGGCCTGCTCGACCTCTGGCGGCACCGAGACGTTTTCCAGGATGAAGCTGCTGACCTCCAGGCCGTACTTGTCGCGGATGGCCGGGTTGATGATGGGCAGCAGCGCATCGCCCAGCTCGGCATAGCGCTGGGCGATATCCAGCACTGGCACATGGGCCTTGGCCAGCGCCTCGGTGAACACGCTGACGATGCGCGAGCGCATGGTGTCGTTGAATTCGTCGAGGCGGAAGTTCTGGTCCGTGCCGGCCACTTCCTTGAGGAACCTGGGCGCATCGACGATGCGGAAGTCATAGGTGCCAAAGGCGCGCAGGCGCACCACGCCAAAGTCCTGGTCGCGCATCATCACGGGGTTGGAGGTGCCCCATTTGTTGCCGGTGAACAGGCGCGTGTTGAGGTAGTACACATCGCACTTGAAGGGCGATTGAAAGCCGTACTTCCAGCCCAGGATGGTGGAGAGGATGGGGATGTTTTCTGTCGTCAGCGTGTGCTTGCCGGGGCCGAAATGGTCGGCAAACTGCCCGGCGGCGACGAATTGCACCTGCTGCGATTCGCGCACGATGAGCTGCGCGCCGTTTTTGATTTCCTTGTCTTCGTCGGGCCAGCGAAACGACAAGGTATCGCGCGAGTCGTCCGTCCATTCGATGACGTCAATGAACTGGCTGCGGATGTAATTCATGATCATGGCAAGCTCTCCTTTCAATGAGATAGGCAAGGCAAATGGCAATGCGGGCGTGGTGGCAGCGGCGGCGCTCAGCGTCCGGCCTGCTCTTGCAGCACTTCGCGCAATAGCGGGATGGTCAGCGCCCGCTGGGTGCGCAAGGCGTGCACGTCCAGCCGCGTCAGCAAGGCGCTGAGGCTGCTGAGGTCGCGCGCAAAACGGTTAAGCAAATATTGCGCCGCCTCGTCGCTCAAATGCAGGCCGCGCTCTTGCGCCTGGCTTTGCAGCACTTGCTGGCGCTGGGCGTCGCTCAAGGGTTGCAGCTCAAAGCTCAGGCCCGAGCCCAGGCGCGTGCGCAAATCCTCGCGCAAGGGCAAATCCACCGGCGGCAGGCTGCCCGCGGCGACGACCCAGCACGGCGCCTCGCCGCTGCTGCGATGGCGCGCGTTGATCCACCAGTTGAAAGCGCGCTGCTGGCGCTGGCTGTCGTAGTCCTGCACATCGTCGAGCAGCACGGCGCGCCAGTGCGGGGAGAATTCCCCGCCGCCGCCGCTGGCGGCGTCAGCGCCCAGCCAGCCCACCGCCTGGCCCTGGGCCTGCAAGGCGCGCGCCACCGCATGCAGCAAATGGGTTTTGCCCGTGCCGGGGCTGCCCCACAGGTAAACCGGCAGCAGCGCATCGGACTGAGCCGCCGCCAACGCCGCCACGCCTTGTTGCAGGCATTGCACGGCAGCCTCATTGCCGGCGGGCAGAAAGCGGGCAAAGCTGGGTTCGGGGGCCAGACCAATGTCCAGAACCAATTGCATGATGGTGAGCGCGAGAAGACGTGGAAAGAAAGTGCCAACAAGCCCCCTTACGGGCATTGCCGCAACGGCATAATGCCGCGCATTCTAGTGACAAGACCATGCTGCCCCACGAGGGCGCATGGTCGTTTTTCCCCCTTGCTGTTTGCCATGAGCACCACCTCCCCCATTACCTACAAAGACGCTGGCGTTGATATCGATGCTGGCGATGCCCTGGTCGATCGCATCAAGCCGCTGGCGCGCAAAACGCTGCGCGAGGGCGTGCTCGGCGGCATTGGCGGCTTTGGCGCCTTGTTTGAAGTTCCCAAACGCTACCGGGAGCCGGTGCTGGTCTCGGGCACCGATGGCGTGGGCACCAAGCTCAAACTCGCCTTTGAGTGGAACATGCACGACACCGTGGGCATTGACCTGGTGGCCATGAGCGTGAACGACGTGCTGGTGCAAGGCGCCGAGCCGCTGTTCTTCCTGGATTACTTTGCCTGCGGCAAGCTGCATGTGGATACCGCAGCGGCCGTCGTGGGCGGCATTGCGCGCGGCTGCGAGCTGTCGGGCTGCGCGCTCATCGGCGGCGAAACGGCGGAAATGCCCGGCATGTACCCCGATGGCGAGTACGACCTGGCCGGCTTTGCCGTCGGGGTGGTGGAGAAATCGCGCATCCTTGACGGCACGCGCATCGCCGAAGGCGACGTGCTGCTGGGCCTGGCCAGCAGCGGCGTGCATTCCAACGGCTTTTCGCTGGTGCGCAAATGCATTGAGCGCGCTGGCAGCCAGTTGCCGCAAACGCTCGATGGCAAGCCATTTCGCGAAGCCATCATGGCCCCCACGCGGCTGTACGTCAAAAGCGTGCTGGCGGCGCTGGCGCAACACCCCGTCAAAGGGCTGGCGCACATCACCGGCGGCGGGCTGCTGGAGAACATCCCCCGCATCCTGCCGGCCCACCTGGGCGCGCACCTGCAAGCGGGCAGTTGGCCGCAAAGCGAGCTGTTCGCCTGGCTGCAAGCCACGGCGGGCATTGACGCGCAGGAGATGAACCGCACCTTCAACAACGGCATCGGCATGGTCGTCATCGTCGCCGCCGGCGAGGCCGAAGCCACCGCCCAAACCCTGCGCGCGCAGGGCGAGACGGTGTACCGCATCGGCGCCATCGGCGCGCGCGGCGCCCAGGCTGTGCAAATAGCCTGAACAATGGCCTCAAGCGTGTTTCCAGGCTTGACGCAAGTGGACGAAAAACCCTCCGGGCGCGAGCGAGCGGCGCTGGCGCATGCCTGCCGCACCGCACACCGCCCGAGCAGCGATTGCGAACCGCCATTCAGGGAGCGCAAACCGCCTCCCGCCACCGCTTGAGAAACTTTGCGCATTGACACACTGACGCCCCGCCGCGCGAACGCCCCCACCCCATGCCCGCCGCCGACGACCCCATCCGCCTTGGCCCGGAAGTGGCCCAATTGGCCCCGCCCGAGGCCGCGCCCGATGCCCACGTGTCCCTGCCCGTGCGCATCAGCAGCTATTTGCTGATGGCCGCAGGGCTGCTGCTGGTGATGTTTGTCGGGCTGCTGCCGGGGCTGCTGGCCGCCTGCCTGGGCTTTTTGCTCACGCGCTGGATCAATGCCGTGGCCGTGTATGTGTTGCGCCTGCGCTGGAAAAGCCCGCCGCACGCCGTGCTGCGGTGGCTGCCCGCCCTGGCAGCCACGCTGGTGGTGTTTGGCCCCATCGTCGCCCTCAGCATCACCTTCAGCCATTACCGCAGCGTATTGCTCACCGCGCCGCACCAATTCAGCGAGTTGACCGATTACGTCGCCCGCACCGTGCTGGAGTTCAAAGACCGGCTGCCGCCCGACCTGGCCGCCATGCTGCCCGCCGAGGCGGAGGACGTGCAGCGCAGCGTCGCGTTTTACCTGCTCTCCAAAGCCTCGGCCATGGCCAATGCCGGGCGTATCTGGCTACTGGGCTTTTTGTACGCCTACATCGGTCTGCTCATCGGCTCGCTGGCCGCCGTGCGCGCGCAGCACAAATGGAATGCGCCGCTGACCGATGCGCTCAAAGTGCGCGTGGCACGCTTTGGCGATGCGTTTCGGCAAATCGTGGCCGCGCAGTTCTGGATTGCCACGTTCAACACCTTGCTCACCGCCATCTTCCTGCTGGTGGCGCTGCCGCTGTTTCAGCTCAAGCTGCCCTACACGCCCGCGCTGATTACGCTGACGTTTGTGGCCGGGCTGATCCCCATCGTGGGCAACCTGCTGTGCAACGTCGTCATCACCATCGTGGGCCTGTCCGTCTCGCCCATGACGGCAGCCGTCTGCCTGGGCTTTCTGGTGCTCATCCACAAAGCCGAATACTTCATCAACGCCAAAGTGGTGGGCGAAAAAACCCATATCGCCGTTTGGGAGCTGCTCTCCGTGATGTTCCTCAGCGAAGCCGTATTCGGCCCCGCCGGACTGGTGGCCGCCCCGCTGTTCTACGCTTATCTGAAGAAAGAGCTGGAGGCCGCAAGACTGGTTTAATTACAATTCAAAAGAAACAAAATAACCTTGTTTTGGCAATATTTGATTAAAGTTATTTTTACTTTGAATTAGAATATAACCCAACCCAAACCCACGCTCACACCCTGTATCCGCGCGCAGCCAAGCATCACGCCTCATACCGCCCCTCGTGCCCCGCTGCGCCCCGCTCCCCTTCCCCTGCATGCCCACACACACCTTGATCGCCCCCTCGCCCTGGACGCCGCTGGCCTGGTGGCTCCTGGCCGCCTTCGCCGCGGGCCTGACGCTGCATTTGCTGCTCACCCTCTGGCTGGCCGCGCGCCAGGCCCGCCACGTCCAGCGCCACCGCGCCAGCGTGCCAGCGGCCTTTGCCAGCGCCATCAGCTTGCAGGCCCACCAGCGCGCGGCCGACTACACCACCGACAGCCTGCGCCTGGGCATGCTGGAGGCCACCTTCTCCACCCTGGTGCTGCTGGGCTGGACCTTGCTGGGCGGGCTGGACGCCCTCAACCACACCTTGCTGCACTGGCTGGGCACAGGCTTTGCGCAGCAATTGGCGCTGCTGCTGGCCTTTGGCGCCATTTCCGCCCTGCTGGGCCTGCCCTGGAGCCTGTACAAAATCTTCGTCATCGAGCAACGCCACGGCTTCAACCGCATGAGCCTGCGCCTGTGGCTGGCCGATGCCTGCCGCGGCGCGCTCCTCGCCCTGGCGCTGGGCGTGCCGCTGCTGGCCGCCGTGCTGGCGCTGATGCAGGCCGCAGGCAACCTGTGGTGGCTGTGGGCCTGGGCGCTGTGGGTAGGCTTTCAGTTGCTGATGATGTGGCTGGCGCCCACCGTCATCGCCCCGCTGTTCAACCGCTTCGAACCACTGGCCGACGAAGCCGTCAAGGCCCGCATCCTGGCGCTGATGCAGCGCAGCGGCTTTACCGTGCAGGGGCTGTTCGTGATGGATGGCAGCCGCCGCAGCGCCCACGCCAACGCCTATTTCACCGGCCTGGGCGCCGCCAAGCGCGTGGTGTTTTTCGACACCTTGCTGGGCAAGCTCACCGCTGGCGAGATTGAAGCCGTGCTGGCCCACGAACTGGGCCACTTCAAGCGCCGCCACATCGCCAAGCGCCTGGCCGCCTTCAGCGCGCTCAGCCTGCTGGGCTTTGCGCTGCTGGGCTGGCTGATGCAGCAAAGCGGCTTTTACCTGGCGCTGGGCGTGCAGCCCGCGCTGGATGCCGCCAGCGGCGCGCTCGATCCCCGCGCCAACAGCGCCCTGGCCCTGGTGCTGTTTGGCCTGCTGGCGGGAGTCTTTGGCGGCCTGCTGCAACCGCTGTGGGCGCAGCTCTCGCGCCGCCAGGAGTTTGAAGCCGATGCCTACGCCGCCGAGCAAGCCAGCGCGCAAGAGCTGGCCTCGGCGCTGCTCAAGCTGTATGAGGACAACGCCTCCACCCTCACGCCCGACCCGCTGTACGCGCGCTTTTACTACTCCCACCCGCCCGCCGCCGAGCGCCTGGCGCGCATGCAAACCCTGCCCGCGGGCGCAGCCAGCTAACGCCATGCGCCGCCCTCGCCCCGCACCACCCGCAGCCCCCTTGCCAGATGGCTTGCACGAGGGCCTGATCGTCACCAGCCACGGCCGCCACTACATCGTTGAAAGCGCGGGCGGCCAGCGCCACCTCTGCCACCCGCGCGGCAAAAAAAGCCAGGCCGTTGTGGGCGACCAGGTGCAATGGCAAGCCCCCAGGCCCGGCCAGGGCGACGAAGGCAGCATCGAGCACATCGCCCCCCGACGCAACCTGTTTTACCGGCAGGACGCAATGCGCACCAAGGCCTTTGCCGCCAACATCGACCAAATCCTCATCCTCATCGCCGCCGAGCCGGTGTTCTCCGAGCGGCAACTGGCCAAAGCCCTGATTGCCGCAGAAGCTGCGGGCATCCCCGCGCTCATCGGCCTGAACAAGCAGGATCTGGGCCCGGCCTACGCCAGCGCCTGGCAACGCCTGGCCGCATACCGCCAAATCCTCCCCGCTGGCGACAGCGCACACCTCCCGGCCCCGCTCTACCCCGTGCTGCGCCTGCAACTGGACGCCGCGCACGGCGGCGATGACTTCCCCCAATTGCAGGCCCTGCTGCAAGGGCGCGCCACCTTGGTGCTGGGGCCATCGGGCGTGGGCAAAAGCACGCTCATCAACCGCCTCATCCCCGATGCCCAGGCGCAAACGGCTGAAATCTCCCGCGCGCTCAACAGCGGCCGCCACACCACCACCACCACCACCTGGTATTGGCTGGGGCGCGAACGCGGCAGCGCCGTGCTCGACTCGCCGGGCTTTCAGGAATTTGGCCTGCACCACATCGACCGCCAGGCGCTGACACGCTGGATGCCCGACATCGCCCGCCACGCCACGGGCTGCCGCTTCCACAACTGCACGCACATCCACGAACCGCATTGCGTGGTGCGCGCTGCCGTGCTGCCCCAGGAGCCTGCGGAGGCAGCGCCCAATGCCGCCTCCCCCCCCGGCATTGCCCCATCGCGCTATGCGCTTTACAAGCACATTTTTGAGGAGCTGCCGCAAGGGCGCGCCTGATTTTACAAATCAAAAAACCGATTACTTCAACACCATCATGCCGAAATCGGTTTTTTTATATCTTTTGATTTAGAATATTCACGTTTCCAGCCAACGCTGGTAGGCTTGGCGCGTGCTGGGGCTGACCGAGTCCAGGGCTTTTTCGCGTGTGACCTGATGGCGGATCACCAGGCGGGCATCGGCCGTATTGCGGGACTTGCAAAACCAATGACAACTGTGCTGAAACAGCAGCCATTCAGCCATCAGGCAATAGGCGCGATCTTTGGGGCCCAGGTTTTGCACGTTGTCCACCGCTTGGCGAATGCCCTCGGCGTGCAGCTTCAGCAGGGCGCGAAAGTCGCGCGTTGTGCCGGGCACCCAGCTCTCGATGCAGGGGAAATCCAGCGCCAGACGCCCCATGCGCGTTTGCTCGGCTGGCACGCGCGCCAGCGCGCGCGCCAAATGTTCGGTTTGTGCAGCCAAAGCGCGCTCTGTAGCGGCAAAGGTCGGCCAGATTTGTTCCTGGCGCGCCAAATCCGGCTCGTGAATGGCGCGCAAATAGCCAGTGGTGAGGGTTTGCATGTGCTGCTCGATTTGCAGGCCGGACAAATTTTCGGCCAGCAGCCGAATGCGCCGCGCCTGGCTGCGCCCGCGCACAACCAGCCACAAGACCAGGATGAGCAAGAGAAGTGAAGCGATATTCATATCTTCTTCAACGCGCTGAGGGGAAACGGAAACTGGAGCCAAAGGGGCGGCGCTGGCAGTGCCGCCGGCCTGAATGTGCGTGCCGCGAAGGCGTATGGGCGAGCGGCTAATGCGGCAGTGCGAACCGCTCGCCCGCCGCCATCGCAAAGCCGCTGAGGAAAGGCCCGGCTTGCAAACGCTTGCCGCCCGCGCGTTGCAGTTCCGTCAAGCACAGCGCGCCTTGGCCGCAGGCCACCACAATGCCTTGCTTGCGGTCCACCGACAGGATTTGCCCGGGCTGCGCGCCCGCAGCAGCCGCTGCCGCCGCCTCGGGCGCGATGGCGTGGGCGCGCCAGATTTTCAGGGTTTCGCCACGGGCGCTGGTCTCGCCACCTTGTTCTTGCGCGTGCAATGCCCCCAGAAACTCTGCCTGCGCGGCCGGGAAAGGGTTGAAGGCGCGGATTTGGCGGGCCAGGGCCTCGGCGCTGCGGCGCCAATCCAGGGCGCTTTCCGCGCGGCTGATTTTGTGGGCGTAGCTCACACCCGCTTCGGGCTGCGGCGTGGCGGCCCAGCGCACGCGCCCGCCCGTGGGGCCTGCCGGGCATTGCTGCAACACGCGCACGATGCATTGGCCGCCCAGCGCGGCCAGGCGGTCGTGCAGTTCGGCGGTGGTTTCGTCCGCGCCGATGGCCAGGGGCGTCATCTCGATCGTGTCGCCGGTATCCAGCCCTTCATCCATTTGCATGATGCTGATGCCCGTCCGGGTGTCGCCAGCCTCAATGGCGCGGTGGATGGGCGCCGCGCCACGCCAGCGCGGCAGCAAGCTGGCGTGGATGTTCAGGCAACCCAGGCGGGGCAGCCCCAGCACCCAAGCCGGCAGGATGAGGCCGTAGGCCGCAACCACCATCACATCCAGATCCAGCGCAGCCAGCTCGGCTTGCGCGGCCCGGGCGTCATCGGCGAAGCGGCCATCCAGGCGCAGGCCGCGCGGTTGCAGCACGGGGATGCCGTGGGCTTGCGCCAATTGTTTGACGGGCGAGGGCTGTTCACGCATGCCGCGCCCGGCCGGGCGATCGGGCTGGGTGAGCGCCACTGCGGGCGTCAGCCCTGCCTGCAACAGGGCGGCGAGGGCGGTTTGGGCAAATTCAGGGGTTCCAGCAAAAGCAAGGCGCATGGGGCAAAAATTTTCCAGTTAATCATTATTTCAAATCAAAAGAAATCTCAATTCATATCAGTTATGCCAAAACAAGGTTATTTATTTTCTTTTGATTTGTAATTAGAGTGGGTTTTGCGGCATGTCTTCCTGGATGTTGATGGCCGTCACCCTCCCGTTCTCGACGGTGAGCACGACGGCGTAGTAGCGCGTGTGCTCCCGAAATCCATACAGCCAGTGTTTGGCTTGGGCTGTCGCTGGCGGGCGGCTGGCGCGGAGGCGCTCTTGGGGCGCATCGTCGCGCTCTCGCAGGATGGAGCTGCGCGGCGCTTCTTGCCGGATCGGCGGGCCCAAGTGGTGCAGCACCTGCTGGCTATCCCAGCCCGGCTGGACTTGCGCAAAGGCCACCCGGCTCCATGCAGGGCCTTGTTGTTGCATGCGGCCCTGGGCGTCAAACACGACACGCTGGCGCTGCAACGTCCGCACGCCCGTGTCGTAAAACCAGATGCTGCCCTGCCCGCTGGCATAGACGGCCAGCGGTTCGCCCCAAAAGCCGCGCGCTTGGGCCTGGCTGGCGCCCACTGCCAGGCCGGAAGCGATTGGGGACTGGTTGGCGCAAGCGGCCAAAGCGGCGGCAACCAGAAAGGCGATGGCACAAGAGCGAGGGGAGTGCATGCAAAAGCCTGAGGGGAGCGGGGTTGAACAACGGGGCGAGGCAGGCGCGGGGCGCAGGCCGGGGCGAATCGGGGCGCGATTGTGCCGCATTTGCGCTATATCCCGCCAAGCCCACCCGGGCCCTGACCTGCCGCGCCAGAGCGCACTCAAATCACCGACAGGTGCTCCGTGCCTGCGGCCAGGTCTTTCGTGCGCGCGCGGTTGCTGTGCAGCTTGATTTGCAGGCGCAAGTCGTTGAGCGAGTCGGCATTGCGCAGGGCGTCTTCGTAGCTGATGACGTTGGCCTCGAACAGGTCGAACAGGGCCTGGTCGAAGGTTTGCATGCCCTGGTTGCGGCTGAGCTTCATGGCTTCTTTGATCTCGGCGACTTCGCCCTTGAAGATCAAATCGGCCACGCGCGGCGTGTTGATGAGAATCTCAATGGCGGCGACGCGGCCCTTGCCGTCCTGGCGCGTGACCAGGCGCTGCGACATGATGGCGCGCAGGTTCAGCGAGATATCCATCAGCAGTTGCGCGCGGCGCTCCTCCGGAAAGAAGTTGATGATGCGGTCCATCGCCTGATTGGCGCTGTTGGCGTGCAGCGTGGCCAGGCACAAGTGGCCGGTTTCGGCAAAGACGATGGCGTTTTCCATAGTCTCGCGGTCGCGGATCTCGCCCATCAAGATCACGTCCGGCGCCTGGCGCAGGGAGTTTTTCAGGGCCACGTCCCAGGAGTCCGTATCCAGCCCCACTTCGCGCTGGGTGACGACGCAATTCTTGTGGGCGTGCACGAATTCCACCGGATCTTCAATCGTGACGATGTGGCCGTGGGAGTGCTCATTGCGCCAATCCACCATCGCGGCCAGCGAGGTCGATTTACCCGAGCCGGTCGCTCCCACCAAAATGCACAGGCCGCGCTTGGTCATGGCAATGTCCTTGAGAATTTGCGGCAGCCCCAGGCCATCGATGGTGGGCAGGGTCAAGGGAATCACCCGCAACACCAGCCCCACATGCCCTTGCTGGATAAAGGCGTTGACCCGGAAGCGCCCGACCCCGGCTGGCGAAATGGCGAAGTTGGCCTCCTTCGTGCGCTCGAACTCCGCCGCCTGCTTGTCGCTCATGATGGAGCGCGCCAACGCCAGCGTGTGCGCGGGCGTGAGCGGCTGGGGGGATACCTTGGTGATCTTGCCGTCCACCTTGATCGCGGGCGGGAAGTCGGCCGTGATGAACAAGTCGCTGCCGTTGCGGCTGACCATCAGCTTGAGCAAGTCGTTGATGAATTTACTGGCCTGATCGCGTTCCATGATTTCTCCTCTGTGGCCCGGCCCTGGGGCGGCTGAAAATTGCGGTGGCGGCGCTGCCTGCGGTTACGAGCCAAGTTTGGCGCTGAGCGAGCGCAGCCGGATGGAGAGCTTGCGCGCCAGCACCAGTATCAAGCGGGCCGCCAATTGCGGTTGATTGTGCAGCATCTCCTCCAACCCCTCGCGCGTGAGCACGGCCAGGTCACAGGGCGTGAGGCTGACGCAGGAAGAAAAGCGCAAGCCATGATCGAGCAGCGACATTTCGCCAATCAAATCGCCCACGCTGGTCTCGGCCAGGCGCATGTTTTTCCCGGCGGCATCCAGCCGCTCCACGGCCATTGCGCCGGTGAGCTGCACCAGCATGTAATCGCCGTATTCGCCTTGCTGGATGACTTCGCGGTCGGCCGCCACATGGAAGTAATCCCAAAACATCCCCAGGGCGCTGAGTTCCTGGCGGTTAAAAGGCTGATTGGGGCCTTGGTGCGCCCAGGCGGTTTGCAACAGCACAATGCCTCTGTCGCGCCCCAGGCGCTTGGCGCCCAGATTGTCCGCCCGGATTTGCCACGGCACGACAAGCCCCGCGCCCGGGCCACGCGGGGCGAGCAGCGATTGAAACAAGACGGATTCGCCCGCCACGCCTGCGCGATAGTCCTCCGCCGCATCCATGCCATCCGGCGGCGGCGCTGGCGACGCAACAGGCGGGGGCGCAGGCTCCTGCGCTGATTTTTTAGAGCGATTCCACCACACGCGCTGTGCTCCCGATTACAGGGGGAAGTTCTCTGGGATCTTGGCTTTCATGCGCGCATCACGCGCGCTGATAACGTTGCGCCGCACCAGCTCCACCAGGTTTTGGTCCAGCGTCTGCATGCCCATGCTTTGGCTGGTCTGGATGGTGGAATACATCTGCGCCACCTTGGCCTCGCGGATCAGGTTGCGAATCGCTGGCGTGCCCAGCATGATTTCATGCGCGGCCACACGGCCCGTGCCGTCCTTGGTCTTGAGCAGGGTTTGCGAAATCACCGCCTCCAGCGATTCAGACAGCATGGAGCGCACCATTTCTTTTTCTTCTGCTGGGAACACGTCAATCACCCGGTCAATGGTTTTGGCCGCGCTGGAGGTGTGCAGCGTGCCAAACACCAAGTGCCCCGTCTCCGCCGCCGTCAAAGCCAGGCGGATGGTCTCCAGATCGCGCAGCTCGCCCACCAAAATGGCGTCCGGGTCTTCCCGCAATGCGGAGCGCAGCGCGGCCGTGAACGAGTGCGTCATCGGCCCGACCTCGCGCTGGTTAATCAGGCACTTTTTCGATTCGTGCACGAATTCGATCGGATCCTCCACCGTCAGGATGTGGCCGTACTCGCTCTCGTTGAGGTGGTTGATCATCGCGGCCAGCGTGGTGGACTTGCCCGAGCCGGTCGGCCCCGTCACCAAGATCAGTCCACGCGGCTTGAGCGCCAGCTCGGCAAAAATCCTGGGCGCATTGAGCTGCTCCAGCGTCAGCACCTTGCTCGGAATGGTCCGAAACACCGCCGCCGCGCCGCGGTTCTGGTTGAAAGCATTGACCCGAAAGCGCGCCAGGCCATCGACCTCAAAGGAGAAATCCACCTCCAGGAACTCCTCATACGTCTTGCGCTGGGCATCGCTCATGATGTCGTAAATCATGGAAAACACCGCGCGGTGGTCGAGCGGCTCGACGTTGATGCGCCGCACATCGCCGTTGACGCGAATCATGGGCGGCAGGCCTGCGGAGAGGTGCAGGTCGGAGGCTTTGTTCTTGACGCTGAATGCCAGCAGTTGGGTGATATCCACGTTTACATTTCCTCGCAAGCAGATACGAATGCCTGCAATTATCGCCCTCCAACCCCCGCTTGCAGCCACCCGCTAGTCCGTTCTGAAAGCCGGCGCGGGCCTCAATTGACAACGATGTTTTCCGTGTCGTCAATAACCAACGATGGATCTGCAAAACCGTTTTGCAAGGGCACAAAAAAGGCGGCCTACTTTGCTAGACCGCCTGATCGTCATGGCCCCCAACGGGGCCGCAATGCGCCAATGGCTTGAGGCCGACTGTTCTTACTGTTCCGACAAAGCCTGCATCGTGGCCTTGTCCAAACGCCCGGTGACCGCCAGGCCGTTATCGCGCTGGAACGCGCGCAGGGCATTGACCGTGCGCTGGCCCATCTTGCCGTCCGGCGAGCCCGCGTCGTAGCCCATGTCGTTGAGCATTTGCTGCGCCGAGCGCACGCTCACGCGCGGGCCTTTCACATGGGTTTGGGAAGGGGCAACGCCGCCATCCACACCCAGGCGGCCGCCGCCGCCCAGGCCCTGCCCTTTCACGGTCTGCGCCTGGTAGTTGCGCAGCGAACGCACCATTTGGTTGTAGGCATCCATGAAAGCAGCCGTCAGCAACTGGCCTTGCGGGGTGTTGCTGTAGCCGCCCAAACCTGCGCCAGCGCCGCCGCCGAACAGCGAGCCAAAGCCGCCCAAATCGGTCTTGCCCGCGCTGCCTTGCGAGGCCGAAACCTGCACGCCCGAGCGGTTATCCACCAAAGTCAGCATGGCTGCGGCTTCACGACGCTTGGTATTGGCGCCAATGGCCGCCAGGGCCTGGCCGCCGCCGCCGCCGATGAGGCCGCCCACGGCCCCCATCCAGCCGCCGGTGTTGTCGGAGCTGAACACCACCTCGGGCTGCAAGGCGTAATCAGAGGCGACCATTTGCCCGCCGCCGAAGTTGCTGCCCCCGCGCATTTGGCCGCTTCGCATCAGCGCGCGCTCGCGCTGCATCGCATTCATGCCCGCAGCGCCGCGCTCGACCACCACAAAACAGTTGGATTGCTGAATCAACAGGCGCAGCAGGTTGGAAGTGGGCGGCAGTTGGTATTCGCCGCGCAAGATGGTGTACCAGCCAGCGTCCTGGTTTTCCACCAGCGACACCGTGCCCAAAGGCGCATCACAACGCTCCAGTTGCGAATTCGCGCCAGCCGCATGGCTGCCAGCCGCCCCGCCTGTGGCCATCGTGTTGCCGCCGCCGAGCTGCAAGCCCGTTGTCTGGCAGCCCGTCAAAGCCATTGCACCCAGGGCCAGTGCGCCCCAAATTGCTGTTTTACGCATGCGAATCACCTCCTTGCAAAACAATAAGCGGGCATGGACAGGCTTCGTCCGCCTCCATGCCCCGCAGCCAAAGCCGGACATTCTAGCCCTCGCACCCTTTTCCTTTCCAAGTGCTCACCCGATGCAATCGCAACAATTGTTTTCAAGCCCCATCATGAAATTACATTTCAATGTAAAAAATATTTCATTACGGAATTGCCGAAACAGGCATATTTTTATTCTTTTGAATTGAAATAAAAACTACCGCAAGCATCGTGCCGCCGCCCGCCTGACGATTTGCTCCAGCCGCTGATGCTCCAGCCGCTCTACCTATCGCCGCCATTGCCAAACTTCATTGGCCTTGGCCGCCATCACGCACGACAATAGCGGCACCACCCGCAAACGGGCGCCAACCAAACGCTGAGGAAGCCAATCGCCTTCCCGGCGCATCGCATGTTTTCAACCAGAGGAGCCATCCATGTCCAAAACCAGCAAAACCACCAAAACAACCGCCACCACCAAGCGCACGGCCACCGGCGCGCCTGCCATCAACATCGGCATCAACGACAAAGACCGCGCGGCCATTGCCTCCAGCCTCTCGCGCCTGCTGGCCGACACCACCACGCTGTACCTGACCACGCACAACTTCCACTGGAACGTCACCGGCCCGATGTTCAACACCCTGCACGCGATGTTCATGGATCAGTACACCGAGCTGTGGAACGCCATCGACCCCATCGCCGAGCGCATCCGCTCGCTGGGCCATTTCGCCCCCGGCTCTTACGCCGAGTTCGGTCGCCTGACCTCGCTGGCCGACGCGCCCGCCCAGCCGCCAGCGGCGCTGGAGATGGTGCGCATCCTCATCGAAGGCCATGAAAGCGTGGCCCGCACCGCGCGCGACATCTTCCCCCTGGCCGAAAAAGCCAGCGATGAACCCACCGCCGACTTGCTCACACAGCGCCTGGCCGTGCATGAGCAAACCGCGTGGATGCTGCGCTCGCTGCTGGTCGAGCAGTGATCCGGCCGCCCCGCACACAGCCCCCGCCCTTGCCGCGCATATGGAGCTGTGGCATATCGATAGAAGATAAATATCGTTTCCCTGGCCGGGCAAAGGGCACACAATGGGCGCCGTTGTGTTCAAGGGCGCTGCCGCAAGACACTGCGGCAGCGCCCTTTCTCTTGAAGGAAACGCCATGCCCTACCAAAACGTCCTCGAAACCATTGGCCGCACGCCGCACATCCGCATCAACCGCCTGTTTGGCCCCGAGGCCAAGGTCTGGATCAAGGCCGAGCGCACCAACCCCGGCGGCTCCATCAAAGACCGCATCGCGCTGGCAATGGTCGAGGCCGCCGAGCGCAGCGGCGAGCTTCAGCCCGGCGGCACCATCATCGAACCCACTTCGGGCAACACCGGCATCGGCCTGGCGCTGGTGGCCGCCGTCAAAGGCTATCGCCTGATTCTGGTCATGCCCGAGAGCATGTCGCTGGAGCGCCGCCGCCTGATGCTGGCCTACGGCGCGCGTTTTGAACTCACCCCCAAAGCGGCGGGCATGAAAGGCGCCATCGCTCGCGCCGAAGAGCTAAAGGCCCAAACGCCCGGCGCGTGGATCGCCCAGCAGTTTGACAACCCCGCCAACATCGAAGTGCACATGCGCACCACTGCCGAGGAGATCGCCGCCGACTTCCCCGATGGGCTGGACGCCATCATCACCGGCGTGGGCACGGGCGGGCACCTCACCGGCGTGGCGCGCGCGCTCAAGGCGCGCTGGCCGCAACTGAAAGTGTTTGCGGTGGAACCGAAAGACTCGCCCGTCATCTCCGGCGGCCAGCCCGCGCCGCACCCCATCCAGGGGCTGGGCGCAGGTTTTATCCCGAAAAACCTGGATGTCAGCCTGCTCGATGGCGTGCTCCAGGTCGAAGCCGAAGCCGCCCGCGAATACGCCCGCCGCTGCGCCGCGCAGGAAGGGCTGCTGGTGGGCATTTCCTCCGGCGCCACGCTGGCCGCCATTGCGCAGCAGTTACCCCAATTGCCCGATGGCGCGCGCGTGCTGGGCTTTAACTACGACACGGGCGAGCGTTACCTTTCCGTCGAAGGCTTTTTGCCCGCCGCATAAAAAAACATCTTCATGATTACCAATCAAAAGGAAAAATAGTCGCCCTGTTTCGGCATGATAGGCATACAGCCAAATTTCCTTTGAAAGAAATATCTTGACACGAAAAGGCGGCCACTACGGGCCGCCTTTTTTCCTATGCGTTCCTATGCGCGCCGGCGCAAGCTCAACGCTTATCCAGCGGGCAAGTGTTAATTCCCAGCAGCGGGTACAGCGGGCAGAAGCTGAACAGCCCCGTCACCAGAGGCACGATGCCCAGATAGCCCCACCAGCCCACGACATTGAACACAGCCAAGGCAATCAGCACCACGCCGACCACGATGCGCAAGATTCGATCGATACCACCAACGTTCAGCTTCATCTGTCACTCCTTTGGATAGGTTTGTCAAAAAATCAATAAGGCATACGCTATCACACTTTGTCACAACTAGGGTCAATCCCTGACTCCGTGGCGTGCCCCCCGCAGACCTGGCCCCTGCCCAGGCGCCCTTGCTATCATGCCCGGTTGCATTTTTTTTCTTGCCTGCACTGGGATGAGTTCCACCACCAATTCCGCCGCCACGCCCGCAGTTTGCGCACCTTCGCATGGGCACGACTGCATCAGCATCCGTGGCGCGCGCACCCACAACCTGAAAAACATCGATCTCGATATCCCGCGCCACAAGCTCATCGTCATCACCGGCATGTCCGGCTCGGGCAAGTCCTCGCTGGCGTTCGACACGCTCTACGCCGAAGGCCAGCGGCGTTATGTGGAAAGCCTCTCCGCTTACGCCCGCCAGTTCCTGGGGCGGCTGGACAAGCCCGATGTGGACATGATCGAGGGCCTCTCGCCAGCCATCTCCATCGAGCAAAAAGCCACCAGCCACAACCCGCGCTCCACCGTCGGCACCGTCACCGAGATCAGCGATTACCTGCGCCTGCTCTACGCACGCGCGGGCACGCCCTATTGCCCCACGCACCAGTTGCCGCTGGCCGCGCAAACCGTCAGCCAGATGGTCGATGCCATCCTGGCGCTGCCCGAGGGCACCAAGCTGATGCTGCTGGCCCCCGTCGCGCGCGGCAAAAAGGGCGAATTTGCCGATCTGTTTGAAGCCATGCGCGCCCGCGGCTTTGTGCGCTTTCGCGTCGATGGGCAGACGGTGAGCGAAGAAGACCTGCCCGCCCTCAAAAAGAACGACCGCCACGATATCGACGTCGTCGTCGATCGCCTCAAAGTCCGCCCCGACATGCGCCAGCGCCTGGCCGAGAGCTTTGAAACGGCTTTGGGCATCGGCGGCGCCAACGCCAGCGGGCGCGTCATCGCGCTGGAGATGGACAGCGGCGTCGAGCATAGCTTCAGCGCCAAATTCGCCTGCCCGCATTGCGACTACAGCCTGCCCGAGCTGGAGCCACGCCTGTTCTCCTTCAATTCCCCCACTGGCGCCTGCCCCAGTTGCGACGGCCTGGGCGTGAGCGAGGTGTTCGACCCCGCGCGCATCGTCGCCTTCCCCTCGCTCAGCCTGGCCGCTGGCGCCATCAAGGGTTGGGACAGGCGCAACGCCTACTACTTCGGCCAAATCCAAAGCCTGGCCGCGCATTACGGCTTTGACGCCGAGCACACGCCCTTCGAGGCGCTGCCCGCCCGCGTGCGCGAAGTCATCCTGCACGGCTCTGGCCAGGAAGAAATCCTCTTTACCCACATCACCGAAAGCGGCCCCGGCAAAGGTCAGTCCAACATCCGCATGCGGCCTTTTGAAGGCATCGTGCCCCACTTCGCGCGCCGTTACCGCGAGAGCGACTCCACCGCCGTGCGCGAGGAGCTGGCCAAATACCGCAGCACGCAAACCTGCCCCGCCTGCCAAGGCGCGCGCCTGCGCCAGGAGGCGCTGCACGTCAAAGTCGGCGAGGGCGCGCAAGCGCGCCCCATCCAGCACGTCGTGCACGATACGCTGGCCCAGGCGCTGCGCTGGTTCGAGCAACTGCAACTGAGCGGCGCCAAGGCCGAGATCGCCGCCAAAATCGGGCGCGAAATCGCCACGCGCCTGCGCTTTCTCAACAACGTCGGCCTGGACTACCTCAGCCTGGAGCGCAGCGCCGACACCCTCTCGGGCGGCGAAGCCCAGCGCATCCGCCTGGCCAGCCAGATCGGCTCGGGCCTGACCGGCGTCATGTACGTGCTGGACGAACCCAGCATCGGCCTGCACCAGCGCGACAACGACCGCCTCATCGCCACCCTGAAGCACCTGCGCGACATCGGCAACAGCGTCATCGTGGTCGAGCACGACGAAGACATGATGCGCGCGGCCGACCACATCATCGACATGGGCCCCGGCGCAGGCGTGCATGGCGGCCAGGTCGTTGCCCAAGGCGATTTCGCCGCCATCTGCGCCCACACCGACTCGCTCACCGGGCGCTACCTCTCTGGCGCGCTGCGCATCGACGTGCCCGCCGCGCGCACGCCCTGGCAGGCCATACCCGCCGCCCGGGCCAACGCTGGCGCGCCCTTCCCGGTTTCCTCATCCCCGGAAGCCACACCATCCCCCGACGCCTACCAGGCCCTGCGCATCGCCGGCGCCCACGGCAACAACCTGCGCCACGTCGATGTGGACATCCCCGTCGGCCTCATCACCTGCGTCACCGGCGTATCCGGCTCCGGCAAAAGCACCCTGGTCAACGACACGCTGTACGCCGCCGTCGCCCAGCGCCTCTACCGCGCCCACACCGAACCCGCGCCGCACCAGGAACTGCTCGGCCTGGAGTGGCTGGACAAAGTCATCAACGTCGATCAAGCCCCCATCGGCCGCACCCCGCGCAGCAACCCCGCCACCTACACCGGCCTGATGACCCCCATCCGCGATCTGCTGGCGCAAGTGCCCACCGCGCAAGAGCGCGGCTACGGCCCCGGGCGCTTTTCCTTCAACGTCGCCGGCGGGCGCTGCGAAGCCTGCCAGGGCGATGGCATGGTCAAAGTCGAAATGCACTTTCTGCCCGATGTGTACGTGCCCTGCGACATCTGCCACGGCCAGCGCTACAACCGCGAAACGCTGGAGGTGCCATACAAGGGCAAAAACATCGCCGAGATTTTGCGCATGACCGTGGAAGAAGCCCTGCACTTCATGCAAGCCGTGCCGCCCATCGCGCGCAAACTGCAAACGCTGATGGACGTGGGCCTGAGCTACATCCAGTTGGGCCAAAGCGCCACCACCCTTTCGGGCGGCGAGGCGCAGCGCGTGAAGCTGGCGCACGAACTCTCGCGCCGCGACACCGGCCGCACGCTCTACATCCTGGACGAACCCACCACCGGCCTGCACTTTGCCGACATCGCCCTGCTCGTCCAAGTCCTGCAACGCTTGCGCGACGCGGGCAACACCGTCGTCGTCATTGAGCACAACCTGGACGTCATCAAAATCGCCGACTGGATCATCGACATGGGCCCCGAAGGCGGCCAGGGCGGCGGCCAAGTCATCGCCCAGGGCACACCCGAGGACATTGCCCAGCACCCCGCCAGCCATACCGGGCGCTATCTGCGCGACGTTTTGGAGCGAGGGCGAAGCACAACATAAATCCATTTCAAAGGAAAATCAAATCATTTACCACATTGCCGAAACAAGTTAATTTTGTTTCCTTTGATTTGTAATTTATTGAAACAACAGTCTCTGCAACGGCTGCAAAACAGCCTCAAGCCACCCACGGCAGAGGCAGCAAGCCATGACCTGGAGGAGAAATGACAAAGGGGCGCATCACGCGCCCCTTTGTCATTTGCTGCATTTTTGAAAAATCCTGATGAATCAAGCACTGTTGCTTCAACCCATCCCAAAACCCATCACACCTTCCTCAAAAATACAGTCCGAAAATCCTTTTATTTCGCAGCCGGCACAAGCCCGCCAGCCACACCCACCACCAGCGTCACCCGGCGATTTTCCGCACGCCCCTCAGGCGTTGCATTATCCGCAATGGGAGCGAAAGCGCCCTTGCCCTCTACCTTGAGCTTGCGCACATCCTGGCCAAGCGCCACCATCTCATCGGCCACCGCCTGCGCACGCTGCTCCGACAAACGCTGGTTGTACTGGTCAGCCCCGCGATTATCGGTATGCCCCTCCAGTTTCAAGAAGCCAATGCCAATCTCATTGAACAACCCCGTTACCCGGGCAATCACTGCTTTGGCCTCCTCACCGAGATCGGACGAATCCGTTTCAAAGAGAATTTTTCCAGCCAAATCGTAGGACATCCCTTTATCGATATGCACAAAACCGAATTCCTCCAACGCATGAATTTGCTCAGTAGTCAAGCCACTGGCGTGCGTTTGTGGAGCCGTCTGGCATGCCGTCAATACCAGGGCGGCCAGGGCAAGGAAAAAAGAACGCAAAAAGAAAAGCATGGTACGAAAATCAATTGTGAAGCTGCACCCAACAAGATTCAGGGCTGTTGTTGTTGTGCATCGGGTTGCGCCAGCGTTAATACCCACGGATTCAGCCGCACCCCACTGCGCGCCACCAAATCCAGATTCACCTCAAATGCTGCCGGCATTGCATAGAGATAAATACAAAAGAAAGAAATTTCACTGCAATGCGTCGGATTTTGCCGAATGGTCACCACCGGTTTGCCAACCAATGGTTTGAGCAAATTCTCTGCATAGGCATCAGACAAATTGCCCACATACAGCACCTCGCACTCGTCCAGATTACCCGTATCCGCAATAGGCACGCGCCGAATACTCAATTCACCATGGCGCGAGCGCAAGGGATGTTCCCTGAGCGATCTTGCCAAGGCATCATGCCCGGCCACGCACACCAGCAATGGGGCCTTCATTTGTGGCCATTGGGAATACTCAATCACCCCTGCAACCAGACGGCGCAGTTGCAGCGTGACCGAGGCCTCGTCGGCCCTCGCTGTGCCGCACACCCCGCTGAGCACGAGGCTGCAAACGCACATCAACCATGTTTTTTTGCTCATGGATTACCCCATATCGACGCCAAACCGCCGCCACTATCCAATCGCAAGCGCAAAACCTATCAGTTCAAGGACAGGCATCTTGCAATCCTCCAATCCTGTTTGAAGCCGCAGATTGTAATGTGCCCCCTCATGGCCTGCTCAGCGCGTCTTGCTGTAACGCAAACAACTGTTCAATACCTTGGCTGGCCAAATCCAGCAATGCATCCATTTGGGTGCGTGAAAAAGCCGCACCTTCTGCCGTACCCTGGACCTCCACAAAATGGCCCGATGCCGTCATGACGATATTCATGTCCGTATCGCAGGCGCTGTCCTCCGAATATTCCAAGTCCAATAAAGCCCGGCCTTGCACGATCCCTACAGAAACCGCCGCCACTGCTTCGCGGATGGGATTTTGCGCAATCATCCCCTGCCGAAGCAGCCACGTCACTGCATCATGCGCGGCAACATAAGCGCCCGTAATAGCTGCTGTGCGCGTGCCGCCATCGGCCTGCAAAACATCGCAATCCAAATGAATGGTGCGCTCGCCCAACTGCGCCAAATCGAACACGGCGCGCAAGGAGCGGCCAATCAAACGCTGAATTTCCTGTGTACGCCCGGTTTGTTTGCCCTTGGCCGCCTCGCGCTGGCTGCGCGTATGCGTAGCACGCGGCAACATCCCGTATTCAGCCGTCACCCAGCCCTGTCCGGAGCCTTTCTGATGCGGCGGCACACGTTCTTCCACCGAAGCCGTACATAAAACCTGCGTATGGCCAAATGCCACCAAAACCGATCCCTCGGCATGCATGGTATAGCCGCGTTCAATGCGCACGGGACGCAACGTATTGGCGGCGCGCTGTTGAGCGCGGATAAAAGTTGAATGCATCCAACCCCCTGAAAATCAAGAAAACCGAATACGCAAAAGCCGATTTCAAATCTTTGAATAAGGCGCCTGCATAAACCAATAAAAATTCCTCAAAATACTGGCCGTCACGCCCCAGATAAAATATTCCCGCTCTTTTTCCATATAAGGCATGGAAAGCCAGCGCCGCTCCATGCCGTCCATCTGGAACACATGGTGGCGGTGGTTGGCCGGATTCAGCAAAAAACGCAGCGGCACCTCAAAAATCTCATCCACCTCATGCGGGTTGGCCTGCAAGGGCAACCCCGGCGGCACGATTCCCACAACTGGTGTCACCTCAAATCCCGTACCTGTCAGATAGCTGGGCAACTGGCCCAGCACCTGCACCCGCTCCGGCTGCAAGGCGACTTCTTCTTGCGCCTCTCTCAAAGCCGCGGCGACAACGTCCTCACCCGGATCCAAACGCCCGCCCGGGAAAGCCACCTGGCCCGAATGGGTGTTGAGGCGTGAGGAACGCCGCGTCAACAACACGGTGGGCTGCGGCTGCGCCACGATGGGGATCAGAACGGCCGCAGCAATGGGAGTGAAGCCCGGCGCGAAATCCAGCCATTGACTCTCCGTCACCCATTCCGGCGTCCACACCGGCTGGCGCTCAAAACGCTCGCGCAGCGCTGCGATGGACTGCGCCGCATCGGGCACGGCCAGCAAATGCCGATCAACTTGAATGACAGGCACATCCTGCGGACGCAAGCCTTGCGGCAGCCGAATGCGCGGCCTTTGCGGCGGCCTGGGTTCCGACGGAGGTTTTTTATCGGGCGACATGAACAAATACAGGCCAGGCGGAAAGAACAAAAAATTTCAATTCAAGAGAAAATCAATTCATTATCCATCATGCCGAAATAACATTGTTTTATTTCCTTTGAATTGAAATCAAGAAAGCCGGCGCTCTGTATGCTCTCGCCATAAGAAAACCGCCGCAACGGCCAAAAGGCCATGCGGCGGTGTTTCACGGTTTGAATTTGCAAGGCAAAGCCGCGCAGGGCTTAATCTGCCACCTTGACGCGCGAAGGCAGTTTTTCCTTGATACGCGCAGACTTGCCGCTGCGTTGGCGCAAGTAGTACAGCTTGGCGCGACGCACATCACCACGGCGCTTCACAGTGATGCTGGCAATCAGGGGACTGTAGGTTTGGAAAGTACGCTCAACGCCTTCGCCGCTGGAGATTTTGCGCACCGTGAAGCTGCTGTTGAGGCTGCGGTTGCGCTTGGCAATCACCACGCCTTCGTAAGCCTGCACACGCTTGCGGTTGCCTTCCACCACGTTCACGTTGACCACCACGGTATCACCGGGGGAAAAATCGGGAATGCTTTTGTTCAACCGCGCAATTTCTTCGGCTTCCAGGGTCTGGATCAAGTTCATGTGTCGTCCTGTCCGATCTTGCAAGGGCAAGGGTTGTATCAATGCCGGAATTGGCCCCGAGCCTTTGCAGCCCAGGCGTATGCGCCCCTGTAGAGGATCGAAAAACCGCCGATTATAACCAGCGCACACGCGCCTTACACGGTACTGCGTTTCAGCTCAGCCAGCCAACCCCGCTCTTGCCCACTCAATTGCCCGGCCTGCTCGGCTTTAGCCAACAAATCGGGCCTGCGCTGTGCACTCAACGCCAGACTTTGCTGGCGGCGCCAAACGGCAATACGCGCATGGTCACCGCTCAACAGCACATCCGGCACGCTTTGGCCGCGCCAGTTCTCCGGTCGCGTGTAATGGGGGCAGTCCAGCAATCCGCCTATGCTGGGGTGGAAGCTGTCTTGCATATGGCTTTGCGCATCGTGCAAAACTTCCGGCTGCAAACGCAATACCGCATCCAGAAAAGCCGCCGCCGCAACCTCTCCGCCTGAGAGCACAAAGTCACCAAGGCTGATTTGGCAGTCCACGTATGCATCCACAAAGCGTTGATCCACCCCTTCATAACGCCCGCACAACAGCACGGCGCCCTGCCCTCGCGCCCCCGGTTGCGGCTGGGCAAAGCGAGCAATCAATGTGTGCTGGAGCGGATCGCCCACGGGCGTGAAAAACACCAGCGGCGCCCGATCTTCGGCATCGGGCAAGGACTTCACGCCAGCGACTTCGCCTCGCGCCAAGCGGATGGCATCCACGCATCGGGCCAGCGGCTCGGCCAGCATCACCATGCCAGGCCCGCCGCCAAAGGGGCGATCGTCAATGCGCCGATAAGCGCCATCGGCGAAATCTCGCGGATTCCATAAATGCACCTGCACGCCTAGCGCCAAGGCACGGCGATTCACGCCGTGCTCCAGGTAAGGCGAAATCAATTCAGGAAATAGCGTAATGACGTCAAAACGCATATCAATAATCGGGTTGCCAATCCACCGTGATGTACCGGTCTGACAAATCAACTGTATCGACATACACCCCCACAAAAGGGATCAAGTGCTCTTTGGGCTTGCCTTGCACTTCACCCTGCACCACCAGCACGGACTGCGGCCCGTTGGAAAACAGTTTTTCCACTTGCCCCAGCCGAATGCCCTGGCGATTGCGCACATCCAGACCCATCAAGTCCACCCAGTAAAACTCCCCTTCGGGCAACACGGGGAAGGCACTGCGCGGCAAGGCAATCGTGGCGCCTCTCAATGCATGGGCGACATCACGATCATCCACCCCCTCGAATTTCGCAACCAGCCCATCACTTTGGAATTTCAATTGTTGAACACGCACATGCAAATGGGAGGTCAGCCATGGCGCACCACGCGCATGGGCGCCTTGTGGAGGCGCAAGAAACCATTCCCGCACTTCATGCAAAGCATCTGCATCGGCGCTGAAAGGACTGATGCGAACCCATCCCTTCACCCCGAAAGCGCCTGCGATATAAGCCAGATCAATCAACGCCTCGCTTGGCGCAGGCTTTGCCAGCGAGGCCAAAAGCCCCCGGATGGTTTTCTCTTTTTCTTGGCCAAGCAAAGAGCCTTTGGGCATCTCGGTTGCAGGCTGTTCAGGCAACGACGGTTCGAAAGTTTTATACGCTTTGCTCATTCAGATCCCACACAGAAATAAACGCAAAAAAACAGGCATTGCGCCCAAAGCGACAATGCCTGCCTTCATCAAAGCTTGCTACGGGAGTTAGGCCGCAACTTGCTGCTTAGCTGCTTGCTTGATCAAGCGCACCACCGTATCAGATGCCTGAGCGCCAACACCCTTCCAGTATGTCAAGCGATCATGGTCAATACGCAGGCCCTGCTCGGCACCACGTGCATTGGGGTTGTAATAACCGATACGCTCAATAAAGCGACCATCACGGCGCACGCGCTTATCGGCCACGACAATGTTGTAAAAAGGGCGAGCTTTGGAGCCGCCGCGGGAGAGTCTGATAACGACCATTTGCCAGTATTCCTTCGAGGAAAGGGTGAACCCAATAGGCCACCACAAAAACAGCGTTTGAGACACGCGACATGACCACCCGGCCAGCGACTACGCTGCAAAGCCGCGGATTATAGCAAAACCCTCTTTACATCTATCCCTGCATCGCCCATGAGCCTTTTGATTGTTTTCACCACCGTCGGCAATGAAGCCGATGCACGCCGCCTTGCCGAAATCGCCTTGGCCAAGAGGCTCACGGCATGCGTTCACATCGATTCCATAGAAAGCCTGTACGAGTGGCAAGGCGCGATGGTCAACGAACGTGAGTGGCGTTTGGCGTTCAAAACCGATGAGGCCCATTACGCGCTGTTGCAAGCCGTGCTCGCTGAGCACCATCCCTATGACATTCCGGCCATTTACGCCATTTCGGCCGTACATGTCGCTGCGCCCTTTGCCCAATGGCTTGGCAGCACCCTCTCCAAAAAATCCTGATCATTGCAATCGCGCTGCTTGCATTCGAGCTTCCTGCATTGCCCCACCTACAACACCAGCCCCTACGGAAGCACTTAGCCGCGCCGCCACTTTATCAACCCAGTTTTTATGCGGGCTGTAATCCACCAGGCGCTCGTGCTGGACGATATCACGCGCAACGGCATACATTGACCCGAGCTGGTCAGCAAGCCCCAAAGCAATCGCCTCTTCTCCTGTCCACACCAGTCCCGAGAACATATCCGGCGTTTCCTTTAAACGGTTTCCTCGGCCAGCCCTTACCACGGCAATAAACTGTTGATGGATTTGACGCAACATTTTTTTTGCATGCAACACATCATCCTGATTTTCCGGGCTGAAAGGATCCAAAAATCCTTTGTGGTCGCCAGCCGAGAGCAAACGCCGCTCAACCCCCAATTTCCCCATGGTTTCCGTGAACCCAAAACCATTCATCAAAACACCAATGCTGCCAACGATGCTTGCCTTATCCACATAAATACGATCCGCGGCAACCGCCACGTAATACCCACCTGATGCGCCGATATCGCTGATAACTGCATAGACGGGTTTTTTGTGCTTTTCTTTAAGCCGCAGAATTTCATCATGGACAATTCCTGCCTGCACGGGGCTTCCGCCTGGCGAGTTAATGGCCAAAACAACGGCTTTTGCACCTTCAGCTTCAAACGCCTTTCGCAGCGCAGGTACAAGATAGCGAGCACTCGCATCCTGACCTTCCACGATAGTTCCATGAACACGGACAAAAGCCGTGTGCTCCTCTACCTTTGAAGAGCCACTCACACTGCCTCCCATAGCCTTCCAAGTAATGAAGGCAATATAACTCGCGAACAACAATAGGAAAAATATTCGCCAACGACGCGCGCGCTGCTGCTCTCTTAAACTAGCGAATGCCAGCTTTTCAAGCATATCTCGCTCCCAGCGGTTCTTTTTATTCTCAACTTGTCCCGGGCGCTCTTTCCAAACATCGTCAGCCACAGACTCTTGGTAAGGCTTCATAATATACCTCTTCTAAAAACAAAATCAATTATTAAGCTTTCCCTACCTGAGAACTTAGCCACATATCCAGATCAGCAATTGAATCCAGAACAGCCAAGGGGCTCCAAACTCGCAATTCCTGCTCTGCATGGGCACCATATGTCACACCGAGACTTGGACTATTCGCGTTATAAGCCATTTGCAAATCATGACTGGTATCTCCAATCATCAACAATTGATTAGGCAGTACACCCCACACTTGCATCAGCTCTTCCAACATCAATGGATTGGGCTTACCTGCTGTTTCATCGGCAGTTCGGCTATCATGAAATAAATCTTGCAAACCATGGCATTTCAACAAATGGTCCAACCCCCGCCGACTTTTCCCCGTCGCCACTGTCAACAAAAATCCACGCTCTTTCAAGCCTTGCAGCATCGGAATAACACCATCGAAAAATACAATATCTTCCTGTCTGCGAAGATAGTGGTAGCGATAACGATTTGCCAAATCTGTGTAGGCTTTTGGCGACAAATTCGGCGCCACCTTGGCAAGAGCCGAATTCAACTCCATTCCAATGACCCAGCGGGCTTCCTCTAATGTTGGCGCCTCCTCACCCAAGTCGCGCACAGCATCTTGAATACTCAAAGCAATCAATGCAGTGGAATCAAACAGCGTGCCATCCCAATCGAAGGCTAACATCTTGAACTGATGCGAGTGACTCATACAACCCAAAATCCATTAAAAATCAGAAAGACGGCTCATCTCCAAGAGCCAAATTTTCGAAACGTGTTTGATCTTTCTGAAAATACAAATTCACCGTTCCAGTTGGCCCATTCCGTTGTTTCCCAATAATAATTTCCGCCTGATTCGGCGCCTTGCTATTTTCTTTATTGTAATAGTCATCCCGATAAATAAACATAATTACGTCCGCATCTTGCTCGATAGCTCCCGACTCACGCAAATCACTCATCATGGGACGCTTATCTGTACGCTGCTCAACGCTTCGATTGAGCTGTGAAAGCGCAATCACGGGACATTGCAGTTCTTTGGCAAGCATTTTCAAACCACGTGATATTTCCCCCAGCTCGGTAGCCCGATTCTCCTCTGAAGAATTGCCCGAGCCACTCATAAGTTGTAAATAATCCACCACGATTAACCCCAAGCGACCGCATTGGCGCGCCAACCGACGCGCATTCGCACGCAACTCAGTAGGGGTTAAACCTGGTGTTTCATCAATATGCATGGAAACATTACGCAGTCTCTCGACCGCCTCTGTCAAACGAGGCCATTCTTCGTCGCTTAAACGCCCCGTGCGCAATCGCTGCTGATTGATGCGCCCAATAGAGCCAACGATACGCACTGCCAACTGTGTCGCCCCCATTTCCATGGAAAAAATGGCTACAGGCAGACATTCATGCAAAGCCACATGTTCTGCAATATTGATTGCAAAAGCCGTTTTCCCCATAGAGGGACGCGCAGCCAAAACAACAAGATCCCCTGGTTGTAGGCCACTGGTCATCCGATCCAGATCATTAAATCCGGTAGGTACGCCAGTAATATCATGCGGGCTTTGCGACATTTCCTCCACATGATCCAATAACTGCACCACAAGACCATCCAAAGACTGGAAGCCCTGCTTCATGCGCGAGCTTTCCTCTGCAATGCTGAAAACTTTAGCCTCTGCCTCATCCAAGATCTGCCCGACCTCCTTCCCCTTCGGACTAAAAGCGTCGGAGGCAATTTCATCACTGGCAGCAATCAGTTTTCGCAGAATGGCCCGCTCACGAATAATTTCAGCATATCGACGAATATTCGCTGCGCTTGGAACGTATTGCGCCAATGCATTCAAATATTCGATCCCTCCAATTTCCTCCGCTACCCCTGTCCCCCTCAAATAATCAAATACCGTCACCACATCTGCCGGTCGATCATTTTCTAGTAAGGTTGCAATAGCCGCGTAAATTTTCTGATGCTCATTACGATAGAAATCGCTAGACTGGAGCAGGTCGGAAACCCGCTCCCACATCATATTATCTAGCAGCAACCCTCCAAGAACGCTTTGCTCCGCCTCAACCGACTGAGGGGGCAGGCGAAGATTAGCAATTTGCGGATCAACGGATTCAGAGCCGCCAAAAATATTCGAAGCAGAAATTACATCAGCCATAAAAACAATAGCAAAAAAGAAAACCCTGCCGATTTTCATCAGCAGGGCATTCTTCAAAATAAAACCCAAAACACGTCAATCGAATCAGCGACGAATAACGTCTCGAGCACTTTCAGGCACATACTCAAAATTGTGGTGCGGACGCATGTGGTTATGCAGCTTATTGACAATCCAAATAGATCCAACCAAGCAAACAGCCACTGTCAGAACCGTACCGACCAAAGTGACCAATGTCCATCCGTCCTCTGTATTGGGCTTGAGATGCAAGAAGAACACCAAGTGCACAATCATTTGTGCTAACCCCAGGCCCAAAATCCAGCCTACCGTGGCAGTTTTGCTATCCAGTACATCAGCCATAACCAACCAGAATGGTATGACCGTAAGAATGACCGAAAGCACAAAGCCAACAATATACTCATTCAATGTGCCGTGGCCTGATTTGGCGTGATGACCATGCTCACTCATTCCAAAACCCCCATCAAATAAACAAACGAGAAAACGCAGATCCAAATCAGGTCCAGGAAGTGCCAGAACATCGACAGGCACATCAACCGACGATTATTGGCCTCAATCAAGCCGCTTTTACGCAACTGGAATACCAGAGTCAGCAACCAAATGATACCGAACGTCACGTGAAGACCATGCGTGCCTACCAACGTAAAGAAGGACGACAGGAAGGCGCTCCGGTGAGGACCGGCCCCAACATGAATCAGATGGTAGAACTCATAAATTTCAATAGCCAAGAACGCCAGACCAAAAGCAGCAGTAATCAGCAACCACTTAATGGTTCCTTGCACATTGCCTTTATAGGACTGCAACATCGCGAACCCGAAGGTGATCGACGAAAAAAGCAGCATAAAGGTATTGACAAGAATCAACGGCAACTCAAACAAATCTGCCGGTGATGGTCCGGCCGCATAGCTGCGGCCCAGGATTGCATACATGGCGAACAAGATTGCAAAAATCAAGCAATCTGTCATCAAGTAAATCCAAAAGCCCAGCCCCGTCGTATTGTTGTGACCATGGGAGTAACCATGGTCGTGACCGCCAGCATGCGGATCCTCAACGAGGTAATAGACTCGCTCCCCTTTTGGCACAGTAGCTGTGACTGTCATGATACTAAATACTCCCGTTAATCAGTTCACACCAGCCGCAGCCAACTGACGCGTGCGATTTTCTTCAACGCGCGCCACATCTTGGGCGGGGATGAAATAGTCACGATCATAGTTAAATGTGTGATAAATGGTGTAGCCAATCATCGCCGCAAAAGCAATTGCCGCCAGCCACCACACATACCAGATCAGGGCAAAAGTCATTACGACACCAAGACCACTAATAATCATGCCCGCACTGGTATTTTTAGGCATATGGATAGGCATAAAGCCTTCCTTGGGTCGCTTATAACCATGACGCTTCATATCCCACCAAGCATCAATATCATGCACAACGGGAGTAAAAGCGAAGTTGTACTCAGGGGGAGGAGAGGATGTCGACCACTCCAGACTACGACCATCACCCCAGGCATCGCCCGTCAGATCGCGCGTCTTATCACGCTGCAACCAGCCCACAGCAATAGACATCACGAAAGACAAGATACCCACCAGGATCATGACTCCACCAATCAAAGCCACGATGAAGTAGCCGTTCAACGAGGTATCTTCAAACTGACTGAGGCGACGCGTAACCCCCATCAGGCCCATGATGTACAGCGGTGTAAACGCCACCCAGAAGCCCAGGAACCAGCTCCAGAAAGAGACGCGCCCCCAAAAATCATTCATTTTGAAGCCAAATGCTTTGGGAAACCAGAAAGTCAAACCGGCAAACAAGGCGAACACCACACCACCAATAATCGTATTGTGGAAGTGAGCTACCAAGAACAGGCTGTTATGCAAGATAAAGTCAGCCGCTGGGATAGCCAGCATCACACCCGTCATGCCACCAATAACGAACGTAATCATGAAGCCAATCGTCCACAACATAGGCACTTCAAAGCGTACCTGCCCTTTGTAAATCGTAAACAACCAGTTAAAAATTTTCGCCCCAGTTGGTATGGAGATAATCATGGTCATAATGCCAAAGAAGGCATTGACATCCGCACCAGAACCCATCGTAAAGAAATGGTGCAGCCACACAAGCATGGACAAAATCAGAATAATCATCGTGGCATAAACCATCGACGTGTATCCGAAGAGGCGCTTACGTGTCAAGGCCGGGACGATCTCCGAGAACAAGCCGAAAGCAGGCAGCACAAGCACGTAAACCTCAGGGTGACCGAAAATCCACACCAAGTTCACCATCATCATCGGATTGCCACCAAGCTGATTAGTGAAGAATGCCGTTCCCAGATAGCGATCCATCGTCAGCAAAATATAGGCTGCCGTCAAAACGGGATAGATCATCAAAATCAGAATATTGGACGCAAAACTGGTCCAAACAAAAATAGGCATACGCATCCAGGTCATACCTGGGGCGCGCATACGAATAATTGTCACAACAATATTAATTGCACCCAGCGTCGTACCAACCCCAGCCAAATTCAATGACCACAGGTAGTAATCCATCCCTGTACCAGGGCTGTAATCAATTCCGGAATGAGGAGGATATGCCAACCACCCTGTTTGCGCATACTCACCCACAAACAAAGAGATCATGGTCAGCACAGCGCCAGCCGTTGTCAGCCAAAAACCCAGATTATTCAAAAACGGGAAGGCCACATCGCGCGCGCCAATTTGCAGGGGCACAAGGTAGTTAAAGAAACCCACCAAGATAGGCGTAGCCACAAAGAAAATCATAATCACAGCATGCACTGTGAAAATCTGATCGTAATGGTGAGGATTGAGATAGCCCTCGCTCCCCCCAGAAGCCATCGCCTGATGAATCCGCATCATCAAGGCATCAGCAAAACCACGCAACAGCATGATAATGCCCAAGATGATATACATGATGCCTATTTTTTTATGGTCTATTGAAGTAAACCATTCCTTCCACAGATACCCCCACAATTTGTATTTTGTGAGCACTGCCAACACCACCAAGCCAAGCAAGACCACACCCACAAAAGTGGCCATGATCACAGGCTCTTGCAGCATTGGAAATGTATGGTGATCCATTGTGATCCGCCCCAAGAGCGGATGCACATCTTCATTAAATATTGCGGCAGCCATTGTTATCCTAACTTTCTGACAGAATCACTCAGAGAACGGGAGAAGTTGCAGCATCGAGACTGACTTTATCCAGCCGAACCTTTCCGGAAGCGGCCCGCACAGCACCAGCAGCCAAATCGGCATCGATCGTATCCGTCGTACAAATAAAAGCACCCGGGATAATGTCAGAGAATTCAGCCAAGTCGAGTTGAGTCCGGGTAGTCCAGCGACTGTCATAGCGCAGACGCTTAAAATTTGCCCGCGCTTGCGCTTCATCCTCTACACCACCCGCCAAATCGATAGCCATCATCTCGTCTGCACACATCATGCCCGGCATCACACACATATTCAGCACGGCAGAATAGAGACCATCTTCAACAGATCCATAGTGGCGAACACCAAAATACTTGATAAAGCCACGCTCATCGGCCTGGTTACGCACATCCAGCGCAATGTACTCGGCACGATCAAGCACTTTGGATGAGCTACGCACTTTAGCCACCCATTCATCAAAACCCGCATTGGTTACGCTATGGAAATTAAAGTACATTTGACTAAAACCATGCCCGGTGTAGTTAGAAGAAAAGCCCTTATACACCCCTTCTTTATTCATAACCGCGTGCAGTTGCGTCTGCATGCCTGGCATAGCATAGATCTGCCCCGACAAGGCAGGAATGAAAAACGAATTCATTGTCGAGGCCGAGGTAATCTTGAAATGAATAGGCCGATTCACCGGCGCCACCACCTCATTAATAGTTGCAATACCCTGCTCAGGATACACAAACATCCATTTCCAATCCAGCGAGGCCACCTCAATCACCAACGGCTTAGTCTCCACCACAGCAGGATTAGTCTCGCGACCTGGATCAATCACCTTGGTGGTAACACGCTTGACCCAACCCAACTCTTCATCCATGCCAGCGATCCTGGTATTGGTATCGATGCGAACCAATGGGCGATAGGGATCGAGCAAATGCGTCGAACCCCAAGTCACTGTTGCCAGCACAATAATGATGCAGATAGGCACACCCCAGATCACCACCTCCAATTTATTGGAGTGATAAAACTCGGCGTCATAGTTAGCCGAAGACCCGCCACGGCGATACTTCCAGCTAAAAAACAAAACAAGAAAAATCACCGGCACGATGACCAGCAGCATCAACCAGACGGAAAACATCATCAGGTTGCTTTGCTGCTTGGCCATATAACCAGACGGATTGATCAGCGTCCAGTCGCAGCCCGCCAACAGGGTGGAGGCCAGCAGTGCCGCTGCAAGGAGGGCCAGCTTCTTCATAAGTACCTCTTGGAAAACACTCCAACATCACAGAAACGACACCTGCACAGAGAACACCCTCCGGCAGAGCCTCACCCTTTAACCGTTGCCAATTGCAAGAAGCTAAAGGAGCGAGAAATTGTACCCTTTTACAGTAGGGTCATTGAACTTCTCTCAGTCTTTACTTTCAGTTGTCTTCAAAGAGCAGGCAGACACGCCACGCACCATCTCAAAAGCGATTGTCCCCAAGCAAGTTGAGATCTGCATCCCGCAATGCCACCAGCAGAGCGCGACCGTCGGACGCCACTTTGAACTCCCCCCAGCGCGCTTCTTCATACTGTTGCGCAGTCCCCTCTTGGAAGAAAAAGGCATTCGGCCCTAAACGCGCCCCCCATCGGCCTGGGCGAATGCGCACGGACACCACACGAGGTGCAGATGCCGCTTGAGCCGAAAGCCGGACATCCTCCCCAACTCCTGCCCATGACGCGCGATTTTGCGCATCCAGATTGAGATAGGCAAAACGTGGCTGCTCTTGCAACACGCTTTTGCCGAACGGCTCCAAATGGGTTTCCAGTGCATAACGCAAAGCCATGTAATCGCCTTGCATCAGCGAGCGCGGATCGACGGGCGCCAATTCCAGCAACACGGTTTGCCCCTGCCGTAAAACCCGCTCGAATTGCCAGACCGACCAGGCCGCCGCCGCCAACACCAGCAAACAAGCGGCAACAAGCGCCCAACGCACACCTACAGCCCAATTTTTCATTACATCGTCCTCCTTAGCATCGCTTACGGTCGCCAGAAACCCGCATTGCGCGGCCTGTTCAACCCCGTCACCAGCGCCGTGATCGCGCCAGCGGCCATCAAACTCACAGATTTGTGCAGCAGGCTGACATCCATAGCGTAGTAATAAACACCCATCAGCGCGATACACACCAGCAGCGCCACATCCAACCACACGCGCTGCCTGCGTTCAAACAGCACCAGCGCCAATGCCAGCGCCATCAGGAAAAATGGCATGCTCCAAGCCAAGCCACTTAGAGCGATGGCAACCGCCATCCACCCATGCCATGTCTGCCGGCGATAGCTGTACAACGCGCCCAGACACCCCAGCCAAAGCAAAGCAGCGCATGCAGGCATGAGCCATTGCACCCGGGAGCTCTCCTCTAGCGGAGAGAAAAACTGTGGCACGCCCAAAGCCAGCAGCAGCGCCACAAACGTACTGGCATGCCAAAAAGCGTTCCACCACGTCTGCGCCCTCGCTGTATAAAAGCAGAGCCAGCCCGCAAAGCTGACGGCAAACACCATCAGTAGCATCCAGCGCAATTCAACGTCGTAATCGAGCAAAGCCAGCAAAAAACACACCCATGCGGCCACCAAGCACAACACGCGGTGCGTCTGTGGACTGCGCGCCAAACTGCACACAAGCGCCACCGCTGCCGCAAAAAGGCACATCACAGACCACGACCCAACCTCATCTACAAAAGTCAGGCTCAACCACATCTGCCCCACCACGGAAAAGGCAAAGCCTAGTTGCCGAATAAAAACACCCTCCTCCCGCTGGCGCATCAGTTTGATGCCTACGGCAATCACCCCTATCCCCGTCAATGAGAAAGGGAGTTGGAGCATTTGGGGCATTAACCCCACCAATCCGCCAACCCCAAAAACTGCGGCCAACCAGGCAGAAAAAGCCATCAAAGCATGCAACCACCAGGGCGATGCGGCCCCTTGGCGCACTTCTTGCGGCGCATTCGCCACCGCAACAGCGCATTCCGCACGCTTTTCCCGCCAAACGGCCAACGCATGGCGCCCCCCCACACCAGAAACCAGCAAAACCCACACCGCAATCAACAGCGGCTCATCAAACCAATCCCATAGACGCGGTATGCCCTGCGCCATCACGCTGCCATACACCGCCGCCAGCACCACGCTGTCTTTATATTGATAGGCCCACCCCCCACACAGCAAGGCGAAAACCACATAAAGCACCTCATAGCTGCCCCGCTCAAACATCGCTGCACAGCAGAGGCACGCCAGCGCCGCCACACAAAGCAGCGCGTGCAACCAGCCCAAGGGATGCCTCAACAGGTATTGCCGCCCCAGATGCAACACGGCCAGCATGACGGCATAAAACACCCCCAACCAAACAAAAGGCTCTGCCCCCATTCCGCCAAACAGCCCCCAAAACAGTGACCGGCGTCCAAACTCCAGCCAGGCCCAGCGAAACAAGGCCTGGCCAGCCACCAACAGCCACAGCAGCCACAACTCCCGCGTGCGCCCGATCAACACCACAGGCAACATCAGCGCAGCCCACGCGGCAAACAACTGCCAAATATCGGCGCCCGTCTGGTAAATCTGCCCAATCAACGCCAGCAACGCCCCCGTGCAAATACACACCAGTAACGACCCGGCGCGCCACGGCACGGAATGCGGGCGGGCGCACAAAGTCAAGACCGTGGCCCCGCATACGGCGCCGGCACCAATGCCCAGCCGCGAAAAGCGATCCAACGCATCCCAGTTGTAGGCCACGAAAAAAACCACCCCACTGCCCATCAACAGCGCAGCAGCAAACATTCCCAGGGTGGATAAAAACGCCTGCCAATGCACGGCCGGGCGCACGGACGGCACGGCGTCGGTACAGCCGGGTTCATCCCGCCCATATTTTTCAGTGGAAGTGCACATGATTTCTCCCAATTGCCTATCTCAAACAGCGGCACAGCATAACGCTTGCACCCTTTTTCCCGCGAAGTGCCGCTTCAGGTATCGCCAAACAATCCCGGGAGTACACTTCCAACAAGAATCTCTCGCAAGGATGCCCCATGCCCACTGCGCCCCTTACCGCATCTGCCCCTGCCTGCATCTTCCGCGCCCAAGGGCTGGGCAAGGTTTACCGCATGGGCGATGTCGAAGTCCACGCGCTACGCGGCATTGATCTGGAGCTTTACGAAGGCGAATTCGTCGTCATGCTAGGCCCCTCGGGCAGTGGCAAATCAACGTTGTTGAACATCCTCGGCGGGCTGGACGTGCCCAGCAGCGGACAAGTCTGGTACCACGGCCAGGATCTCAGCCATGCCAGCGATGCGGAACTCACCCGTTTTCGGCGTGACAACGTCGGCTTTGTCTTTCAGTTCTACAACCTCATCCCCAGCCTGACGGCGCGGGAGAACGTCGCCATCGTCACCGAAATCGCCCCTGACCCCATGCCTCCTGCCGATGCGCTGGAGCTGGTGGGCCTGGGTGATCGCCTGGACCACTTCCCCGCCCAGCTCTCCGGCGGCGAGCAGCAGCGCGTAGCCATTGCGCGCGCCATTGCCAAACGGCCCGTGGTCATGCTGTGTGACGAGCCCACCGGCGCGCTGGACTCAGGCACCGGCGTGCGCGTGCTGGAGGCGCTGGAGCGCGTCAACGCCGATATGGGCACCACCACCATCATCATCACCCACAACGCCGACATCGCCCGCATGGCCCAGCGCGTGCTGTGGATGCAAGACGGGCAAATCGTGCGCGAACAGCGCAACGCCCAACCCATCCACGCGCGCGAGCTGCAATGGTGACGCGCACCTTCATAGATGACGTGAGCCTGCCCCCATGCTGAACGCCCTGCACCGCAAAGCCCTGCGCGACCTTTGGCTGATCCGCGGCCAGGCCCTGGCCATTGCGCTGGTCATCGCGGCAGGCATCGCCATGCTGGTCATGTCGCAAGCCACGCTGGACTCGCTCAGCTACACACGCGCGCAGCTCTACCAGCAGCAGCGCTTTTCGCACCTGTGGGCGCACATCACACGCGCGCCCCTTTCCGTGGCGCAGCAACTGGGCGAAATTCCCGGCGTGGTCGAAGTCGAGCCACGCATCGTCGCCAACGCCAAAATCCAGATACCCGGCTTTGGCGAGCCGGCGCTGGCGCTGATGCAATCCCTGCCCGACGATGCCCATCCGCGGCAAAACCTGCTGTACCTGCGCGCCGGCCGCATGATGGCCCCGGGCGCGCAAGACGAAGTTCTCATCAGCGATGGCTTTGCCCAGGCGCACCAGCTCACCCCGGGCGCAAGGCTGCGCATCACCATCCGCGGGCGCGCGCAGTGGTTCAAGATCGCCGGCATAGCCACCTCTGCCGAGCACCTCAACCAAATCGCGCACGGCGCCCTGTTCCCCGACTACAAGCGTTACGCCATCGTCTGGGCGCCACGGCATGCCCTGGCCGCCGCCATGGATATGGAAGGCGCTTTCAACCAGGCCGTTTTCCGCCTCGGCCCCGGCGCCCACGAGCAAGACGTCATCGACGCGGTCAACCGCACCCTCGCCCGCTACGGCGGCCTGGGCGCCATGGGCCGCATGGAGCAGCTCTCCTACCGCTTCCTGCATGAGGAGCTGCGCCAGCTCTCCACCATGGCGCGGATCTTTCCTGCCATCTTCCTGGCTGTGGCCGCCTTTTTGCTCAATGTCGTCTTCAAGCGCCTCATCGGCATGCAGCGCGACCAGATCGCCATCCTCAAAGCCTTTGGCTACTCCACCAGGCAAGTCGCGCTGCATTACGCCCTCATCGTCAGCCTCATTTGCCTGCTGGGCATCGTGCTGGGCGTTTTATTTGGCATTTGGCTGGGCATCCACCTCTCGGCGCTATACCAGGAAAACTTCCGCTTCCCCTACCTGGCCTTCTCCCTCAACGCCCGCGTCGTGCTCACCGGCGCGGCCATCAGCCTCATCGCCGCGCTGGCAGGCACGGGCCACGCCGTTTTTGGCGCTGCGGCCGAGCCTGTGGCCCAGGCCATGCGCCCGCTGGCGCCCGAACGCTACCGCCGCACCTGGATGGAGCGCCTGGGCCTGACGCGCTGGCTTTCCCAGCCCACGCGCATGGTGCTGCGCCAAATTGAGCGCCGCCCCATCAAAGCTCTGCTCACCATCCTCGGCCTGGCCGTCGCCAGCGGCATCGTCATGATGTCCAAATTCCAGACCAACTCCATCAACCACATCCTCGCGCTGGAATTTCGCCTGGCGCGGCAGTACGACATCTCCGTCAACTTCACCGAAGCGCGCCCGCCGCGCGCCCTTGACGAGCTGCGCGCCATCCCCGGCGTGTACCAGGCCGAAGGCATGCGCATGGTGGCTGTGCGCATCCGCCAAGCGCAGCGCGAAGTGCTCACCAGCATCGAAGGGCTGCCCGCTGGCAGCCTGTTGCGCCGCCCCGTGGACCAAAAGCTGCGCCCGCTGGAGATACCTGCCTCCGGCCTGGTGCTGGGCAGCTACCTGGCGCAAAAACTCGGCGTGGGCCTGGGCGATTGGGTCGAAGTCGAAGTCCTCGAAGGCCGTCAGCCGCGCCTGCGCCTGCCCGTGGTGCGGCTGGTCAACGAGCTGCTGGGCATGAACGCCTATATGGAGCTGGACGCCCTCAACCGCGCCCTGGGCGAAGGCGAGCGCATCAGCGGCGCCTTCCTCACCATCGATTCCCGCGCCGAAAACGCCGTGCTGCACACGCTCGATGGCCGCCCGCTGGTGCGCGGCGCGCAATCGCACCGCGAAGCCCTGCGCAACTACCGCAAAAGCATTGGCGAATTCACCGGCCTGTTCACCATGATGGCCGTGCTCATGGGGGTGATCGTCAACTTCGGCGTCGTTTACAACTCCGCGCGCATGTCCCTCTCCGAGCGCAGCCGCGAGCTGGCCAGTCTGCGCGTGCTGGGCTTTTCCAAAGGCGAGGTCAGCTACATCCTCATCGGCGAGCTGGTCTTGCTCGTCATCGCCGCCCTGCCCCTGGGCGTGGCCGCAGGCTACGCGCTCACCCTGTTCATCACCGAAAGCATGCAGTCAGAGCTGTTCCGCATCCCGCTGGTCATGAGCGCCGCCACCTACGCCTTCCCCTCGCTGGTCACCGTCATCAGCGCCACCCTCTCCGCCCTGGCCGTGAACTGGCGCGTGCGCCGGCTCGACCTCATCGGCGTGCTCAAAACGCGTGAATAGCCCCATTATTACAAATCAAAGGAAATATCATCGATTGATTTAGGCAACATGCAAATCGAAAATTGAAAACATAAACACCCTATTGAATTGCAAAACTCATTGCCGACAAGACCTCCGCCATGACCCAACGCAAGTTCCCGACAAGCAAAATCCTCACCACCGTGCTGGGCCTGGGCGCCGCATTCGCCCTGGTTTTCTTCACCCTGCGCGAAGACGCCCAACTCGTCACCACCGCCAAAGCCGTGCAAGCGCCGCTGGAAGTCACCTTCACCGAAGAAGGCAAAACCCGCCTCAAGCAGCGTTACCTCATCGCCGCCCCCGTCTCCGGCACCCTGCGGCGCATCGCCTTGCAACCAGGCGAGCGCGTGCGCGCGGGCGACGCCCTGGCGTACATCGAACCGGCCAGCGCCGCCTTGCTGGATGTGCGCTCGCGCAGCCAGGCCCAGGCCCAGGTGCGCGCCGCCCAGGCCGCCCTGACCGCCGCTCAACAACACACCGCCGCCGCCCAGGCCGCCCAGCGCCAGGCCCGCGCCGACCTCGACCGCCTCACCCCGCTGCAAGCCGCAGGCGCGGCCTCGCGCGAGCAGCTCGACCAGGCCCGCACCCGCGCCGACACCACCCGCGCCAACCTGGCCGCCGCCCGCGCCGAAGAACGCAGCGCGCAAGAGCGCATCCGCATCGCCCAGGCGCAACTGCTGGAAGGGCAAACCCCAACCCCAGCCGCCAATGCCAACGCCCAGCCCCGCTCCCTGCCCATCACCGCCCCCGCCGACGGCCTCGTGCTGCGCCGCCTGCGCGAAAGCGCCGCCCCCGTCGCTGCGGGCGAAACCTTGCTGGAAATCGGCGACCCCGCCGAGCTGGAAATTGAAGTCGAAGTCCTCTCCGCCGATGCCGTACGCCTGGCCCCCGGCATGCCCGCGCGCATCCTGCGCTGGGGCGGCCCTCACACCCTGCACGCGCGCGTGCGCAGCATTGAACCGGGCGGCTTTACCAAAACCTCCGCCCTGGGCGTGCAAGAGCAGCGCACCCGCGTCATCCTCGACTTCGACAGCCCCCGCAGCCAATGGGCCGCGCTGGGCGACGCCTACCGTGTGGACGTGGAATTCATCACCCACCAACTGCCCAGCGCCCTGCAAGTGCCTGGCAGCGCCCTTTTTCGCACCCCCGGCACAGGGCGCGCCAGCGCCGAAGGCGATGCGGGCGGCTGGAGCGTCTATCGCGTGGACGGCCCCCAATCGCGCGCCCCCCGCGCCCGCGCCACCCCCGTGCAAATCGGCCTGCGCTCGGACACCAGCGCCCAAATCACCCAGGGCCTGGGCGAAGGCGAGCTCGTCATCCTCCAGCCCGACGACCAAATCGCCGAAGGCACCCGCCTCACCATCACCGGCCAGGACTGAGCGCCATGCCATTATATTTACATAACAAAGTAAAAATCATTTGAATACCAACATGCCGAAACAAGGCATTTTTATTTCCTTTTGAATTAGAAAATGCCATTATCAGATACACGCTGGATGCACCTGGCGCTGCAAGAAGCCCAACGCGCTGCTGATATGGGCGAAGTCCCCGTCGGCGCCGTGCTCGTGCAAGACGGGCAACTGCTGGCGCGCAACCACAACCGCACACGCCAACTGGGCGACCCCACCGCCCACGCCGAAATGCTCGTGCTACGCGAAGCCGCCGCGCGGCTGGGCCAGCACCGCCTGGGCGGCTGCACCCTCTACATCACCCTGGAGCCTTGCGCCATGTGCAGCGGCGCCATCTTCCAGGCCCGGCTGGCCCGCATCGTCTATGCCGCCAGCGAACCCAAAACCGGCACAGCAGGATCCGTCATCAACCTGTTCGACCTGCCCCAGCTCAACCACCACACGCGGGTGGAGCGCGGCCTGCTCGCCGAAGCCGCCAGCGCCCAACTCGCCCAATTCTTCCAGCGCCGCCGCCAGCAACAACACCAGCAGCGCCGCCAAGCCCCCACGCTGCGCCTGCGTGAAGACGCCCTGCGCACCCCCGAAACCTGCTTCGCCCACAGCCCCGCCGCGGGCCATTACTTCGCCAGCAGCGACGGCTGGCGCGTGCACTACCAGCAAACCCCGCCTGCGCCGCCCCCATCGCCTGCGCCACCAGCCGGGGCCGCCCCCACCTTCTTGCTGCTGCACCCCCTCTGGCACTGGAGCGCCTGGTGGCAGCCCCTGCTGCCCGCCCTCGCCCAACAAGGCTGCCACACCCTCGCCCCCGATCTCCCCGGCTGGGGCCGCAGCGACAAACCCAAGAAAACCGACTGGCACACCCTGCCCCAGCACGCCCGCATCCTGGCCGAACTGCTGGCCGAATGGCTGACCGATTCGCTGGCAGCGCCCAACGCAGCCGATGGCGCCCCAAACA
>JAUMYU010000118.1 GCA_030528485.1 Comamonadaceae bacterium | reverse complement strand
AGGGTGGCGTAGTCGCCGGGGATGGTGTCGCGGTCGTATTCCTTGGCTTTTTTGACGATGCGCTCGGTCATGGCGGCGATGTCGGCCATGAATTGGGCGCGCGAGAGTTCGCCTTTTTCGATCTGGCTGAGCTTGTATTCCCAATCACCGGTGAGTTCGGCGCGCGAGAGTTCCTGCACTTGCAGGCCGCGCAGCAGGGTCATGAGCTGGAAGGCTTTGGCGGTGGGGATGAGTTCGCGCCCTTCGCGCAGCATGTATTTCTCGGTCAGCAGCCCTTCGATGATGGCCGCGCGCGTGGCGGGCGTGCCCAGGCCTTTTTCCTGCATGGCGGCGCGCAGTTCTTCGTCCTCGACTTGCTTGCCCGCGCTTTCCATGGCCGAGAGCAGCGTGGCTTCGCTGTAGCGCGCGGGGGGCTTGGTTTTGAGGGCCTTGATTTCGGCCTCGTCGGCGCGCACGACCTCGCCCGGTTGCACGGGCACGAGGGATTTGCTCTCGCCGCCTTTGCCTTCGTCCTTGCCGTCTTTTTTGCTTTCCGCGCCCAGCTCGCTGTCGGCCTCTTTGCCGTAGATGGCCAGCCAGCCGGGCTTGACCAGCACGCGGCCTTCGGATTTGAAGTGCTGCGCGGGCTCGGGCAGGGCGGGGGTGGCCACCGTGCTGATGCGGGTGGTCACCAGGTATTCGGCGCTGGGGTAGAACACGGCCATGAAGCGGCGCGCCACCAGGTCGTAGATTTTCTGCTCGGCCTCGGACAGGCCGGCGGGCGGCTGCGTGGTGGGGATGATGGCGAAGTGGTCGCTGACCTTGCTGTCGTCAAAAATGCGGCGGCTGGGCTTGACGTAGCCTTGCTCCAGCGCGTGCGCGGCGTGCGGCGCCAGGTGCGCCAGGCGGCTGCCCGCCAGCGCCTGGAAGGTGTCGCGCGCCACGTTCAGGTAGTCCTGCGGCAGGTAGCGCGAGTCGGTACGGGGGTAGGTCAGCGCCTTGTGGCGCTCGTACAGGGCCTGGGCCAGCGCCAGCGTGGTCTTGGCCGAGAAGCCGAATTTGCCGTTGGCCTCGCGTTGCAGGCTGGTGAGGTCAAACAGCAGCGGGCTGGCCTGGGTGGTGGGCTTGCTTTGCTCCTGCACCGTGGCGCTTTGGCCGCGCACGGCCTCGGCGATGGCGCGCGCGCGGGCCTCGTCCCACAGGCGGTCGGCGCGGGCGTGCTCGTCGGCGCTTTTCCTGAATTGCGGATCGAACCATTTGCCCAGGTAGCGCCCGGCCTGGGCGGCGAAGTCGCCGTGGATTTCCCAATAGTCGCGGCTGATGAATTTGCGGATTTGCTCCTCGCGCTCGACCACCAGCGACAGCGTGGGCGTTTGCACCCGGCCCACGGTGGTGAGGAAGAAGCCGCCATCGCGCGAGTTGAAGGCCGTCATGGCGCGCGTGCCGTTGATGCCCACCAGCCAATCGGCCTCGGAGCGGCTGCGCGCCGCATCGGCCAGGCCGCGCATTTGCGCGTCGCTGCGCAGGTTCTGAAAGCCGTCGCGGATGGCTTGCGGCGTCATCGATTGCAGCCACAGGCGCTGCACCGGCTTGCCCAGGCTTTGGCGCTGCCCGCCCCTGACGGGGCCGGCGTACTGCTCGATGAGGCGAAAGATCAGCTCGCCCTCGCGGCCCGCGTCGCAGGCGTTGATCAGCTCGGTGACGTCGGCGCGCTTGGCCAGGCGGGTGACGGCGTTCAGGCGCGCCTTGGTTTTTTCCACCGGCTTGAGGTCAAAGTGCGGCGGGATCACCGGCAGATGGGCAAAGCTCCACTTGCCGCGCTTGACGTCGTACTCCTCGGGCGCCTGGATTTCCACCAGATGGCCCACGGCGCTGGTGACGATGTAGCGATCGTTCTCGAAATAGTCCTCGTGCTTGGCAAAAGCGCCCGCCACCGGGGTGAGGGCGCGCACGATGTCTTGGGCGACGGAAGGTTTCTCGGCAATGACCAGGGATTTGGACAT
>JAUMYU010000117.1 GCA_030528485.1 Comamonadaceae bacterium | reverse complement strand
GCGCCATGCCCTGGTCACCGGCGGCGGCAGCGGCATTGGCGCGGCCATCGCCCGCCGCCTGGCAGCCGATGGCTTTCGCGTCACCCTGCTGGGGCGGCGGCTGGCTGCCGTGCAGGCCGTGGCCGCCGAATGCCCCGAGGCCATGCAGGCCGTCAGCGCCGACGTCAGCGACCCGGCCCAATTGCAGGCCGCGCTGGCGCAGGCGCGCCAGCGTTTTGGCCCCATCGACACCCTCATCAACAACGCCGGGCAGGCGCAGAGCGCGCCCTTTGCCAAGATGGAACTGGCGCTGTGGCAGCAGATGCTGGCCGTGAACCTCACCGGCGCCATGCTGTGCGCCCAGGCGGCGCTGCCGGACATGCTGGCCGCTGGCTGGGGCCGCATCGTCAACGTGGCCAGCACGGCCGGGCAGATCGGCTACGCCTACGTCAGCGCCTACTGCGCGGCCAAGCACGGCGTCATCGGCCTGACGCGCGCGCTGGCGCTGGAGCTGGCGCGCAAAGGCATCACCGTCAACGCCGTTTGCCCTGGCTACACCGAAACCGACATCGTGCGCGAGGCCATCGACAACATCGTCGCCAAGACCGGCCGCAGCGCCGATCAGGCCATGACCGAGTTCGTCAAAAGCAATCCGCAGGGCCGCCTGGTGCAGCCCGCTGAAGTGGCCGAGACCGTGGCCTGGCTGTGCGGCGCGGGCGCGGGCGCCATCAATGGCCAGGCCATTGCCGTGGCCGGCGGGGAGGTGATGCCATGAGCCACAGCGCCGCAGGTGGCAGCGCGCCACGCCGCTTTGGCCTGAGCCATGTGCTGGGCGAGGAGCACATCGGCCTGGAGGCGCGCGCCCAGCAGGACGACCACATGGACACGCGGCTGTGGCTGCGCCTGTTTTCGCTGACGCAGCAGATTGAGCAGCGCATCCGCCAGATGCTGCGCCAGCAGTTCGACACCACGCTGCCGCGTTTTGACTACCTGGCCCAGCTCGACCGCCATCCGCAGGGGCTGCGCATGAACACGCTCTCGCGCTATCTGATGGTCACCGGCGGCAGCGTCACCGGGCTGACCGACCAGCTCGTCAAGGACGCTCTGGTCGAGCGCATCCCCGACCCGCAGGATCGCCGCTCGCTCTACGTCAAGCTCACGCCCAAGGGGCGGCGGCAGTTTCGCAAGATGGCCCAGGCCCACGAGCAATTGCTGGGCACGCTGCTGGCCGGCCTGGGCAAGCGCGACAAGGATTTGCTCTACGAACAACTGGGCCAATTGCGCGTGCTGCTGGCCGCGCAGGAGGCCCGCGCCTGAAGGGCTGGATGACAAATCAAAAGGAAAAATTTCATGCCTTTTCGGCATGATGGGATTGAAGCGGTTTTCCCTATGTTTGGAAAACCATTTTCATTGCACAACACGCTCCAGGAGACTCTGGCATGAACACCCCCAACACCCGCATTGATCCCGCCCTGCTGGAGGGCAACCGCAAGCCCCTGGCGGGCTACCAGGCCAAGCATTTTCTGTGGCAGGCCGATGGCCCCGTGGCCACCATCACCCTCAAGCGCCCCGATCGCAAAAACCCGCTGACCTTCGACAGCTATGCCGAGCTGCGCGATCTGTTTCACCAACTGCAATGGGCCAGCGACATCAAGGCCGTGGTCGTCACCGGCGCGGGCGGCAACTTCTGCTCGGGCGGCGACGTGCATGAAATCATCGGCCCGCTGGTGCAGCTCAAGGCTCCGGAGCTGCTGATGTTCACGCGAATGACCGGCGCGCTGGTCAAGACCATGCGCGCCTGCCCGCAGCCCATCGTCGCCGCCATCGACGGCGTGTGCGCGGGCGCGGGGGCCATCATCTCCATGGCCTCCGATTTGCGCCTGGGCACGGCGCGGGCCAAGGTGGCGTTTTTGTTCAACCGCGTTGGCCTGGCCGGCTGCGACATGGGCGCCTGCGCCATGCTGCCGCGCATCATCGGCCAGGGCCGCGCCAGCGAGCTGCTCTACA
>JAUMYU010000052.1 GCA_030528485.1 Comamonadaceae bacterium | reverse complement strand
AGAGCAAGAGCAAGAGCAAGTCTCCATCCTGCAGGGGGAGCAAGCCGACCTGCCCGCCCATCTGGGCGACTTCAGCCTGCGCGGCAAAATCGGCAAAAACATCGAACAAATTGCACAAGAGCTGGAATCGGGCCACGACAAGCACACCCAATGGTTGCTCCAAGCCCTGCAATTCACCCAGGATCTGGAAAAAGACCTCGCTAGCTGGTTCACCCAGCGCAGCAACCAGCCTTTGCCCGAGCGCATGGTCGAGCGCAGCCAGCAACTGGCTACCACGGGCGGGCGCATCAAAGCCGATGCCAGCTTCGGCCAGTTTTTGGCACAACTTGCCCTGCACATCCAGCAGCTCAGCGTCCAGTCCGCCGCGCAACCCGAACAGGTACGCCGCGTCATCACAGACAGCCTGCAAGAAATCCAGTCCGCGCTCGATGGCATCGTTGCCAGCACAGGCTACGGCCAAATCGGCCGCAACGAGTTCGACCGTCTGGCAACCCTGCAAGCAGCTCTTGCCGGTGCATCTCAGCCACCTGCACCCTCGGCAGAAACACTGGCCCTCATGGGCCAGATCGACCCGGACCTGTTCCCCATTTTCGAGGAAGAAGCCGTCGAGCTGCTGCCCCGCCTCATCGGCGGCCTGCGGCGCTGGGCCAGCGAGCCACAATCATTCGAAGCCCGCAGCGAAGTGCTGCGCGTGCTGCACACACTCAAAGGCAGTTCCCGTCTGGCAGGGGCGCGCCAAATCGGCGAAATGGCCCACCGTTTCGAGTCCGACATCGAAGCGTTGGAGGCCAAAGCCGATAACGCCGAACACATCCCGCCGCTGTTTGCCCGCTACGACGAACTACAGTCCGCGTTCGACAGTCTGCGCAGCGCCGCTACGGAAGTCGAAAGCTCACTGGCCAGTGCAGAAGGGCCTGCCACCCAATTCCATTTGTCGGAAGCTGCCTCTGCCGCGCAACCGGAAACTGCCGCCCCCGAGCAGACCGCGCCGCAAGCGCCAGCGTCCGCCACGCCGGCCCCTGCTGTGGCAATGCCCGGCACACCATCTTCTGGCCCCTCGCTGCCCCACACACCGCAAATTGGCGCATCTTTTGGCTCCGATTTGCCCGGCCCCACGCCGCTGGTCGTGCAACAAAGCAGCCGCCGCATCCAAACCGTGCGCGTGCGCAGCTCGCACATCAACCGCCTCATCAACCAGGCAGGTGAAATCCAGATCTCCCGCAGCCGGGCGGAATCGCGCCTGCGCCAGCTCAACACCGCGCTCGATGGCATGACGGTGGATCTGGATCGCCTGCGCCAGCAACTGCGCGAGCTGGAGGTGCAAACCGAATCGCAAATGCAATCGCGCATGACGCTGGGCAAGGACAGCGCCGATTTCGACCCGCTCGAACTCGACCGCTTCACCCGCGTGCAAGAGCTGACCCGCATGATGGCCGAGACAGTCAACGACGTGGCCACCGTGCAGCGCACCCTGCAAGCGGCCATGATCGGCACGGAAGACGATTTGGTGGCCCAGGAGCGCAAGGGCCGCGAACTGCAACGCGATTTGCTGCACACCCGGATGGTGGAATTCGACAGCGTTGCCGAGCGTCTGCACGCGGTGGTGCGACAGGCCGCCACCGACACCGGCAAGATGGCAGAGCTGGTCATCGAAAACGGCAACATCGAAATGGACCGCGTGCTGCTCGACCGCCTCATGGGCGGCTTCGAGCACCTGCTGCGCAACTGCGTAGGCCACGGTATCGAGCCTCCGGCAAAACGCACGCAGGCGGGCAAGCCTGCCACCGGCACCATCACGCTCACCGTGGAGCAAGAAGGCAACGACGTCGCCATCTCCTTCAGCGACGACGGCGCGGGCCTGAACCTGGAGGCCATCCGCAACAAAGGCATTGAACGCGGCCTGATCGCCGCGGACCAGGAAGTCACCACCAAAGACCTCTCCAACCTCATCTTCATGCCCGGCTTCACCACCGCGCAGCAAGTCACCGGCGTGTCCGGCCGCGGCATTGGCATGGACGTGGTGCGTGTGGACGTCAGCTCTTTGGGCGGCCGCATCGAAACCACCACGGAAGAAGGCAAGGGCACCACCTTCCGCATGGTCATGCCGCTGACCACCGCCGTCACCCAGGTCATGCTGGTGCGCGCAGGCACCCTCATCGTTGGCTTGCCCGCCAACCTGATCGACGGCATTGAGCGCGTCGGCCACGATGTGCTGCTGGGCGCCTACGACAGCGGCGTGGTGGAGATGGAAAGCAAGCGCATCCCCTTCTACTGGGCAGGCGCCATGCTCCAGCACAGCCAGCGATCGAAAGAGCTGGAGGCGCGCACCTACCCCGTCGTGCTCGTGCGAAGCGCCGCGCAAGTCGTCGCCGTGCATGTGGACGAAGTGCTGGGCAACCAGGAAGTCGTGGTGAAAAACCTCGGCCCGCAGCTCTCGACCCTGCCGGGCCTGACCGGCATGTCCGTGCTCGCCTCCGGCGCCGTGCTGCTGGTTTACAACTTCATCGCGCTGGCCAGCGTCTATGGCGCATCCGCGCAAGCCCTGCAACGCCAGCGCGATCCGGCCGACATCCCTGCGGACATCAAACTCTCCGGCGTCGCCAGAGACTCCGACATCCCGCTGGTCATGGTGGTGGACGACTCCATCACCGTGCGCCGCGTCACCGAGCGCATGCTCAAGCGCGAAGGCTACCGCGTCGCCCTGGCCGCCAACGGCGCGCTGGCGCTGGAGATGCTGCAACAGGCGCAGGAGCTGCCCGTCGTCATCCTCTCGGACATCGAAATGCCGCAAATGGACGGCTTCGAGCTGCTCACCCACGTGCGCGCCGATGCCCGTCTGGCCTCGCTGCCCGTGGTCATGATTACCTCGCGCATGGCGCAAAAACACCGCGACCACGCCATGCAACTGGGCGCCAACCACTACCTGGGCAAGCCCTACTCCGATGCCGAGCTGCTGGCCCTGGTGCGGCAATACGCCAACGCCGTGCAAGCCGAAGCCTGATCCAGCCCCACACGCCGCCCCCAAGCGGCGCCGCCCATGTTTGCCCCGACGCAAGAAGACGTACGCCGCTTTTTCTGCGGCGTCTATGCCAAAGCCCAGGCTGGCGAGCCGATGCAAGCCATCGAAACCCTCGCCAGCCTGTGGATCGCCGAACACCCCGAATACCACGCCGACCTGGCCGACGTGCAAGCCGCGCTGGAGCGCCAATACGACGCCTCCGCCAACGGGCGCGGCAACCCGTTTCTGCACCTGTCCATGCACCTGAGCATCAGCGAGCAATGCAGCATCGACCAGCCCGCAGGCATCCGCCAGGCCGTCGAACTGCTCGCCAACCGCCTGGACTCGCTGCACCTGGCCCACCACGAAGTCATGCAATGCCTGCAAGACATGCTCTGGCAAAGCCAGGTTCACCAGCGCCCGCCCGACGGCGCCGCCTACGTGGAAGCCGTGCAACGCCGCGCCACCCGGCGCTGAAGCCTATTTCAACGCATTGCGCATCCAGCTTGCATGCATGGCCTAAAAATCCAATCAAAAGAAAAATGCTTTAATGAGAATATGCCAAAACAAGGATGTTTTCATTCTTTTGATTTGTAAAATTTGCATGCCACTCAATCACTCCTCCCCAGCCGCACTGCTGGAAAAAGCCATCGCCCTGGCCTTGCACGCCCACGCAGGCCAGGTCGATGACGACGGCAGCCCCTACATCCTCCACCCCCTGCGCGTCATGCTTGGCCTGCCCCAGTCGGCCACACCCGAGCAGCGCATGGCCGCCGTGTTGCACGACACGCTGGAGCACACCGCACTGAACGAGCAAGACCTGCACGCCGCCGGCATCCCCGCCGCCGTCATCGATGCCGTGCGCACCCTCACCCGCCCCGAGCATGAATCGCGCCTGGAGGCCACCCGCCGCGCCGCCGCCCACCCCATCGCCCGCGCCGTCAAACGCTGCGACATCCGCGACAACATGGACCTCTCCCGCATCCCCCACCCCAGCCCCGCCGACCACGCCCGCATGCAGGAATACCGCCAGGCCCTGGCCTTGCTGGAATCCATGCACCACGATCACAGCGCGAGCGGGTAAGCGCCAGTCCCCAAAAGCGGCTCAAGATGGCATGCAAGGCGCACAATGCAGCCAGGCCAAGGGGTTTGCCAAGGCATTGGCCCACCGCAAACTTCCCCAGCCCGCTGCCCATTGCTACCGTGCAGAGCGCACGAGCAAACTCCCGCACCACACGCCACTGCTACAAGCCACCACTGCCCCATGTCCATCCCCACACCCCAGGCCATCGCCCAAGCCGCAGCCGCCCTCATCGTTGAAGAAGGCATGGAAATCGGCCCCGCCAAACGCCAGGCCCTCAAGCAACTGGGCCTGCGCCCGCAAACGCCCCTGCCCGACAACCGCACCGTGGAAGACGCCGTGCGCGAACACATCCAGATTTTTCGCGCCCAGGAGCAACCGCAAGAGCTGCGCGCGCTGCGCGAAATCGCCCTGCAATGGATGGATCGGCTGGCCGAGTTCTCCCCGCTCATCGGCGGCGCGCTGTGGAACGGCACCGCCACGCGCCACAGCGCCATCCACCTGCAACTCTTTCACGACGACCCCAAAGCCCTGCCCATCACCCTGCTCAATCAGGGCCTGAGCTTTGAAACCGAAGAAGCGCCCGGCCTGGGCGGCCAGGCCACCGAAGTGCTCATCCTGGAGCACCCCACGCGCGAGCCTTGTTTGGACGGCAGCGCCCTCATCGCCCTGTGGAACAACCCCGCCCAGGCCCTGCGCGGCGCGCTGCTGCCCGATAAAGACGGCCGCGCCCCACGCGGCACCGCCCAAAGCCTGCGCGACAACATGGCCGCCGGAGAAGCGCCTTGAATTCCAATCAAAGGAAAAATGAATCCATACTCATCATGCCAAAACAAGGAATATTTATTTCCTATTGATTTATAAAATTAATGGGCAAGCGCCCCGGTCAGCCACTTGCCGTTCAGCGCCGCCCATTGCCATCCCAGCCCAACCACGCACCACCACCCCGTATGGACCGCGCCACACTGCAAAGCCGGGTATTTCTCGCCATCCTGGCCACCGTCACCATCGCCTTCTTCGTGCTGCTGCGCCCCTTTTACAGCGCCATCTTCTGGGCCGCCACGCTGGCCGTGCTCTTTTGGCCCGTGCACCAGCGCGTGCTCGCGCGCATGCCCCGGCGGCCCAACAGCGCCTCCTTGCTAACCCTGCTGATCTGCCTGCTCGTGGTCATCATCCCGCTGCTGCTGGTGCTCACCTCCCTGATCCAGGAGCTGTTGCAGTTCTATGCCAGCTTCGGGCGCGACGGCAACAGCCTGCGCCACTACTACCAGCAAATCGTCGCCGCCATCCCCCCGCAAGTCTGGGCCTGGCTCGACCGCCTGAACCTGAGCACCTTTGCCGACATCCAGCCCAAACTCATCGAAGCGGCCAACCAGGCCATGCGCGCCCTCTCGGCCAAAGCCGTCAGCTTCGGGCAAAACACGCTCGAATTCGGCCTGGCCTTCACGCTCATGCTGTATTTGCTGTTTTTCTTCTTCCGTGACGGCGCCGCCCTCATCGACCTCGTGCGCCACGCCATCCCGGTGGACAAACGCTACTCCCACCAACTCGCAGGCAAATTCAGCGCCGTCGTCAAAGCCACCATCAAAGGCAACATCGTCGTGGCCATGGTGCAAGGCGCGCTCGGCGGGCTGATGTTCTGGGGCATGGGCATCCAGGGCCCCATCCTCTGGGGCGTCGTCATGGCCGTGCTCTCGCTGCTGCCCGCCGTCGGCGCGGGGCTGGTCTGGGCGCCCGTGGCCATCTACCTGCTGGCCACCGGCGCCACGCTCAAGGGCCTCATCATGATCGCCATCGGCGTGGGCGTCATCGGCCTGGTGGACAACCTGCTGCGCCCCATCCTCGTGGGCAAGGAAACCAAAATGCCCGACTACCTCGTGCTGCTCTCGACGCTGGGCGGCATCTCCCTCTTTGGCATCACCGGCTTCGTCGCAGGCCCCGTCATCGCCGCCCTGTTCATGGCCATCTGGGCCATCTTCATCACCCAAAAAGAGGCCAGCAACCCCGGCTGATCCACCTCCACCGAAAATTCAACCAAAGGAAAATAATATCTATATCCATCAAGCCAAAACAAGGGTATTTCATTTCCTTTGAATTAGAAAATAAACCCCTTTGAAAGCCATGCAAACTCCCGGTTACACCTTCGCCCCCACCCGCAGCGCCAATGAGGCCCTGCTGCACGCCCTGGCCGAACGCTTTGGCGCGCAACTCTCCACCGCCCCGGCCGTGCGCGAGCAGCACGGGCGCGACGAAGGCTCCATCACCGCCCCGCCGCCCGACGCCGTCGTCTTCGCCCAAAGCACGCAAGACGTGGCCGACGCCGTGCGCCTGGCCGCCGCGCACAACACCCCCGTCATCGCCTACGGCGCAGGCTCCTCGCTCGAAGGCCACCTGCTGGCCATCGACGGCGGCATCAGCATCGACCTGGGCCGCATGGACCAAATCCTCAGCATCAACGCCGAAGATCTGACCGTCACCGTCCAGCCCGGCATCACCCGCAAACAACTTAACGAAGCCCTCAAACACCAGGGCCTGTTCTTCCCCATCGACCCCGGCGCTGACGCCAGCATCGGCGGCATGACCGCCACCCGCGCCTCCGGCACCAACGCCGTGCGCTACGGCACCCTGCGCGAGAACGTCCTCGCGCTCGAAGTCGTCCTCGCCAGCGGCGAAACCATCCGCACCGGCACCCGCGCGCGCAAATCCAGCGCCGGCTACGACCTCACCCGCCTGTTCGTCGGCAGCGAAGGCACGCTGGGCATCTTCACCGAAATCACCCTCAAGCTCTACCCCCTGCCCGAAGCCGTCAGCGCCGCCACCTGCTCCTTTGCCAGCATCGAAAGCGCCGTGCGCACCGTCATCGACACCATCCAAATGGGCGTGCCCATCGCCCGCGTCGAGCTGCTCGACGGCCCCACCGTCGCCGCCGTCAACCGCTACAGCAAACTCAACCTGCGCGAAGAAGCCATGTTGCTGATGGAATTTCACGGCTCGCCCGCCTCCGTGCAAGAGCAAGCCCAAACCGTGCAAGACATCGCCAACGAACACCAAGGCCAAGCCTTCGAATGGGCCGACACCCCCGAAGAACGCACCCGCCTGTGGACCGCGCGGCACAACGCCTACTTCGCCGCCCTGCAACTGCGCCCCGGCTGCCGCGTCATCACCACCGACACCTGCGTGCCCATCAGTCGCCTGGCCGACTGCCTGCTCGCCTCGCTGCAAGAAGTGCAAGCCAGCGGCATCCCCTACTTCCTCGTCGGCCACGTCGGCGACGGCAACTTCCACTTCGGCTACCTCATCGACCCCGACGACAGCGCCGAACGCCAACGCGCCGAAGCCCTCAGCCAGGCCCTCGTCGCCCGCGCCATCGCCATGGACGGCACCTGCACCGGCGAACACGGCATCGGCATCCACAAAATGCACTACCTGCCCCAGGAAACCGGCCCCGGCGCCGTCGCCGTCATGCGCAGCATCAAACAAGCACTCGACCCGCAAAACATCCTCAACCCGGGGAAGATTTTTTGAGAGCCTGTTCATAATCTCGGCGTGGATGGGCAATAAGCGGTTCGGGATGGGATGCAAGGCGCAAAACCTGCCAATAGCCCATGCTATTGGCAGGTTTTGCAACGCAGCAGACCGCCCAAATCCGCTTGATGGCCCGCCGCGCAGGGATTTTGAACAGGTTTTGAGACAGCCCCTTCACCATGCAGCGTGATGTGGCGCTTGATGTGGCATAGCCTCTCACCTACAGTTACCACACGATCGCAATCATCAAAACCGGCGTCTTCGACGCCTGGTTACGCGCCTTGCGCGGAAAGGCCATTGATGCAACACATCCCCTCCAGGCTTTGGCTCGCGCTGTGCAGCGGCGCATTGGCCGCATGCGCGCAGTCGCCCGGGCCAGCCCCATTCGCCCCGCCCGCGCAGCCCGTGCACACAACGGCCGCCGCAGCCAACAGCCAGCCCACCGGCCACAACCCGCCCGGCGCTGCGGCTGCGCGCGCCTTGACGCAACACCGCTGGCAACTGCGCCATATCCACGGGCCGCACACCAGCGCCACCCTGGCGCACGCGCTGGCCACGCTGGATGCGCCCGTGCAATGGCAGTTCGATGGCCAGCACCTGCGCATCGCCGGCCCCTGCAACCGCCTGCACGCGCCTTACCAGCTCAGCGGCCAGTGGCTGCACATCGAGGCGCTGGCCTCCACCAAAGTCGCCTGCGCCGATCCGCAACGCATGGCGCTGGAATCGCACCTCGCACACGCGCTGACCCAAGCGCCGCGCTGGCACATCACCCACAGCGCCCCCGGCCAGCCCCTCACGCTGCACCTGCGCTGGCGCGATGGCAGCGCGTGGACGCTGCAAAGCGCCGAACCACTGGAAAGCGACGGCCAGGCCCGCGCCCAGCCGCACACCCTGTTTCTTGAAATCGCCCCGCACACCCAGCCCTGCCCGCCGGGGCACGGGCAAGGCGCCTGCCTGCGCGTGCGCGAAGTGCGCTTTGACGCGCAAGGCATCGGCCACGCGCTGGGCGACTGGCACACCTTGGCGCAGCCCATTGAAGGCTTTGTGCATGAGCCAGGCATGCGCAGCGTGCTGCGCGTGCGCCACCAAAGCTGGCCAGGCGGGCAAGCCTATGTGCTCGATGAGGCCATCAGCGCCGAGCGCACGCTGCGCTGAGGGCGCCTGCGAGCCAGGGCTTGGGGGACAGGCCCTAAAATCCCCCGTTTTTCGCGGCCGCCCCGACACAGGCGGCCGCTTTCCCATCCTCCCCTTCACATTCACCCCCTCACAAGGAGCCAACATGTCCACCACCGAACAACGCGCGCGCATTGCCAGCGGCCAGGGTTTCATCGCCGCGCTGGACCAAAGCGGCGGCAGCACGCCCAAGGCGCTCAAGCTCTACGGCATTGAAGAATCGGCCTACGCCAGCGAAGCCGAAATGTTCGACCTGGTGCACCAAATGCGCCAGCGCATCGTCAGCAGCCCCGCGTTCGACCAACGCGTGCTCGGCGCCATCCTGTTCGAGATGACGCTGGATCGCCCCTTCAACGGCAAGGACGCCGCCCAATACCTCTGGCAAGACAAGGGCGTCGTGCCCTTCCTGAAAATCGACAAGGGCCTGCAAGACGAAGCCGATGGCGTGCAACTGATGAAACCCATCCCCGGCCTGGACGAGCTGCTCGCGCGCGCCAAAGCCAAGGGCGTGTTCGGCACCAAAGAGCGTTCGGTCATCAAAGCCAACAACCCCGCTGGCATCGCCGCCGTGCTGGATCAGCAATTCGAGCTGGCCCGCCAGGTGCTGGCCGCGGGCCTGGTGCCCATCATCGAGCCGGAAGTGGACATCAAAGCCGCCGACAAGCAAGCCATTGAAGTCGAACTGAAAAAGGGCCTGATCGAGCGCCTGAACACCATCGACGCCAGCACCCCCGTCATGCTCAAGCTCACCCTGCCGACGGTGGACGGCTTCTTCGACGAACTCGTGGCCCACCCCAGCGTGCTCAAAGTCGTGGCCCTCTCGGGCGGCTACACGCGCGCCGACGCCAACACCAAGCTGGCGCACAACAAGGGCGTGATCGCCAGCTTCAGCCGCGCCCTCACCGAAGGCCTGAGCGCGCAGCAAAGCGATGAGCAATTCAACCAGGCGCTGGATGCCTCCATCGAATCCATCTACCGCGCCTCTATCGCCTAAATAGCGCCTCAACGCCGCCCGCCAACGCGCGCGGCCCCACAACGCAACGCCCCGCAAGCCTGGCTGCCAGGCTTGCGGGGCGTTTTTTGCAAAATCCAATCAAAGGAAAACTGAAATCAACACCATCATGCCGAAATATGGTGATTTTTTATCCCATTGATTTGTAATATTCAGCCTATTCCAACACAATCGCCAATGCCGCCTGCCCGACCGACAGCCACAGCGCATCGCCCACAAAGTGGATGTCGCGCACATTGGGCAGGCGGTATGTCGCGGGCGCTTGCAGATAATCGTCGGCCACGGCGGGAATCGCCTCGCCTCCCAGCACCCGCACCGCGCTGGCCGCTGAACTGGCCGCGCCATCAATGCGGTAAACGGACGACCATTTGCCCTCCAGCGCATCGTCGCGCACCGCCAGCATCAGCGCCGCATCCTGACCATCGGCCTTGACGGCCATGCTCACGTGCGGATTGGCTCGCATCATCTGCATTGCTCCACAATCAAAGGGTTTGCATCATCGGCCGCCCTGCCTTGCGCCGTCAAGGCGGGGCTTCTACCACCACACGCTGACCCCACCATGCCCTTGCACCTTCAAGCCCTGCCCGCCCTGAACGACAACTACATCTGGCTGCTGCACGACGGGCGCCGCGCCCTGGTGGTCGATCCCGGCGAAGCCGCGCCGGTGCAGGCGGCGCTGGCGCAAGCGGGCTTGCAGCTTGACGCCATCTTCATCACCCACCACCACGGCGACCACACGGGGGGCGTGGCCGCGCTCAAGCAGGCCAGCGGCGCGCGCGTGATCGGCCCCGCGCATGAGCGCCAGCCGGTGGCGCATGTGGATGTGCCGCTGCACGCAGGCCAGCGTGTGCAGGCGCTGGGGCTGGATTGGCAGGCGCTGGGCGTGCCCGGCCATACGGCGGGGCATCTCGCGTTTTTCACCGAAGCCGCCGCGCTGTCGCCAACGGGGGGGCTGGCGGATCAAACAGGTTTGGCGCAGCCCGGCGATGCCCTGCCGTCGCCCTCATCCTCGCCCATCCTGTTTTGCGGCGACACGCTGTTTTGCGCGGGCTGCGGGCGTTTGTTCGAAGGCACGGCGGCGCAAATGCTGGCCTCGCTCGATGCGCTGGCCGCCTTGCCCGATGCCACGCTGGTGTGCTGCGCGCATGAGTACACGCTGGGCAATATGGCCTTCGCCGCCGCGGTTGAGGCCGATAATGTGCAGTTGCAGCATGCTTGGCAGCAGGCCAGGCGGTTGCGCCAGCACATGCTGCCCACCTTGCCCTCGCGCCTGGCGCTGGAGCGGCAAATCAACCCTTTTTTGCGCAGCCGCACCCCCGCCGTGCGTGCGGCTTTGCACCATGCGCACAAGGCCCCCGAGCCTGCCCTGGCCGACGATGCGGCCTGGTTTGCCGCCTTGCGCGAATGGAAAAACCAGTTCTGAAACCATGTTCCGTACGACTTTGACCGATCCCCTGCGCTGGCTGATGGCCGTGGCCATTGGCGCTGTGATGGCAGGGTGCTCGACCCTGCCATCCTCCTCGCCCGAATCTTCCGCCAGCGCCTACGCCCCCGATGGCCGCGCGCTGGCGCCCATTGAGCCAGCCAGCATCTACAGCCTTGAGGTGCGCACCACCGCCCCGGCGCAGGACATCTGGGCGCGCATGCGCTCGGGCTTTGCCATGCCCGATTTGCACAGCCCGCTGGTGGGCGAGCGCGAGCGCTGGTACGCCAGCCGCCCCGATCTCATGCTGCGCATGACCGAACGCTCGCGAAAATACCTCTTTCACATCGTCGAGGAGCTTGAGCGCCGCAACATGCCCACCGAGCTGGCGCTGCTGCCGTTTGTGGAAAGCGCCTACAACCCCAACGCCGTCTCCAGCGCCAAGGCCGCGGGCATGTGGCAATTCATGCCCGCCACCGGCATCGACTACTCGCTGGCGCAAAGCGCCTTCATCGACGACCGCCGCGACGTGCTCGAATCGACCCGCGCCGCGCTGGACTATCTGCAAAAGCTCTACGGCATGTTTGGCGACTGGCACCTGGCCCTGGCCGCCTACAACTGGGGCGAAGGCAGCGTGGGGCGCGCACGCGCACGCAACCAAAGCGCCGGGCTGCCCACCGGCTATCTGGACTTGCGCATGCCCGACGAAACACGCGGCTACGTGCCCAAGCTCCAGGCCATCAAAAACATCGTCAGCGACCCGCGCGCCTTCGGCGTGGAGCTGGCCGACATCGGCAACCACGCCTACTTCGACACCGCCACCATCACGCGCGACATCGACGTCGCCCGCGCCGCACAAATGGCCGGCATCAGCGAGGCGGACTTTCGCCTGCTCAACCCCGCGCACAAAGGCCCCGTCGTCTTTGCCGCCGTCACCCCCGAAATCCTGCTGCCCTGGGAAAGCGCCCAGACCTTTCGCAGCAACCTCGCCAACCACCGCGATGGCCGCCTGGCCAGTTGGACGGTGTGGACCGCCCCCCAACGCATGGCCCTGGCCGACGTGGCCCAGCGCATCGGCGCCGACGAGCAAGAGCTGCGCGCACTCAACGCCATCCCGCGCAACATGCTGATTGAAAGCGGCTCCGCCCTGCTCGTGCCGCGTACCTCCGCCGCCCTGGCCGACGCCGCCGCCGAAACCATCGCCAACGGCCGCCTCAAACTCGCGCCCGAGCGCCGCGCCAGCGCCGACAGCCCCCGCCGCCTCACCGTCGCCGCCCGCAAAGGCGAAACCGTCGCCACGCTGGCCGCGCGCTACAAAGTCGCCAAAGCCGACCTGGCGCGGTGGAACAAAGTCGCCCCCAACGCCCGTTTCAAACCCGGGCAAAAAGTCGTCGTGCTGCAAAGCGCGCGCAGCGCCAAAACCACCCCCGCCGCCGCCCAGGCCAGCCAAGCCGCCACCCGCACCGCCAAAGCCGCTGCGCCAACGGGCAAGCAGGCCAAGCAGGGCAAACCAACCAAACAGGCCAAAGCCAGCGCCCAAGCTGGCAAAACCGTCAAAACGGCGACCAAAACCCCCGGCAAAGCCGCGAGCAAAACCGCAGCAAAAACCCCAGCCAAAGCCACCGCGGCCCACAAGCCAGCCGCGTCGCAAAAAACCCGCGTCGCCACCGCCAACAGCCGCACAGCCAAGCAATAGCCCTTTGGAAGCCCCAATTTTTACAAATCAAAAAGCAAACAAATAATGCCATTTCGGCATGATACACATCAAGTCGAATTTACTTTGATTTGAACAAAAGGCGATGGCCACCCCAGCCCGCTCGCCGCCACGCCCCGCGCCAAAGCCTTGCAGGCACGGCGCGGTTGTTTTCCCTCTCCCACTCTTTACGCCCTTCCCAGCCATGAAAATCGCCATCCTTCCCGGTGACGGCATCGGAACCGAAATCGTCGCAGAAGCCGTCAAAGTGCTCCAGGCCCTGGACTTGAAGCTCGAACTGGAAACCGCCCCCGTCGGCGGCGCCGCGTACGAAGCCAGCGGCCACCCCCTGCCCGAAGCCACGCTCAAGCTCGCCAAAGAAGCCGACGCCATCCTCTTTGGCGCCGTGGGCGACTGGAAATACGACAAACTCGAACGCCACCTGCGCCCCGAACAAGCCATCCTCGGCCTGCGCAAGGAGCTGGGCCTGTTTGCCAACTTCCGCCCCGCCATCTGCTACGAGCAGCTCACCCACGCCTCCAGCCTCAAGCCCGAGCTGGTCGCCGGGCTGGACATCCTCATCATCCGCGAACTCACCGGCGACATCTACTTCGGCCAGCCGCGCGGACGCCGCACCGCCGTCGATGGCCACTTCCCCGGCGCTGAAGAAGCCTTCGACACCATGCGCTACTCGCGCCCCGAGATCGAGCGCATCGCCCACGTCGCCTTCCAGGCCGCGCAAAAACGCAAAGCCGCAGGCAAACCCGGCCTGGTCACCAGCGTGGACAAAGCCAACGTGCTGGAAACCTCCCAACTGTGGAAGGACGTGCTGATCGAAGTCCACCAGCAATACCCCGACATCGCGCTGGAGCACATGTACATCGACAACGCCGCCATGCAACTGGTCAAAGCGCCCAAAAAACTCGACGTCGTCGTCACCGGCAACCTCTTTGGCGACATCCTCAGCGACGAAGCCGCCATGCTCACCGGCTCCATCGGCATGCTGCCCAGCGCCAGCCTGAACGAGAAAAAACAAGGCCTGTACGAACCCAGCCACGGCAGCGCGCCCGACATCGCCGGCCAGGGCATCGCCAACCCGCTGGCCACCATCCTCAGCGCCGCCATGATGCTGCGCTACTCCCTGGGCCAGGCCGAAGCGGCCGAGCGCATCGAAGCGGCCGTGCAAAAAGTCCTCGCCCAGGGCCTGCGCACCGCCGACATCTACAGCGAAGGCACGCAAAAAGTCGGCACCGCCGCCATGGGCGACGCCGTGCGCGCGGCGCTGTCATGACATCCCGGCACCCCGCATGCTTTGGGTGCTTATTCCCTATTAATAGGCACGCTCAATGCGCCGGTAGCTACTGACAAGCCCGGACGCAGCGCGCAAGGCTGCGTCCGGGCTTTCCCATCCGCATGAGCAAGCGCACTTTTCCACTCCCCAAAGGCAACTGAATGCAGTTTGTCCTCAACGGCCCCGATGTGCCTGCCGCCTTCAAAGCGCTGCCTGCCCAAGGCTTGCATGCATCGGCGCAAGAACAGGAACGCCAGCGATGACGATCACGAACAGCAAGCTTGCCATCCGCCTTGACGACCTGCTGCGCCAGCGCACGGTGGAGAGCGAACGCATCGAATACAAGGCCGGTTGGAACCCGGATGCCATCGTTCGCACGCTGTGCGCCTTCGCCAACGATTTCGAGAACCTGGGCGGCGGCTACGTGGTGATTGGGCAGGACTGCGATGCCGATGGCCGGCCCATCTTTCCGCCAGCGGGCGTGCCAGAAGCGCAGATCGACAAAATCCAGCGCGAGCTGCTGGCGCACTGCCAGTTGATTCAGCCGCCGTACTTTCCGGTGCTCAGTCTGGAGGTGGTGCAGAGGCGCACGCTGATCGTGCTGCATGCTCCGGGCGGGCAGTCGCGCCCTTACAAGGCGCCGGAAGCAGTCACGGCCAGCAAGAAGACCTGGCGCTACTACATCCGCCGCTACAGCAGCACGGTGGAGGCCAAGGGCGACACCGAGCAGGAACTGCTGAGCCTGGCCGCCAAGGTGCCATTTGACGACCGCTTCAACCCGTTAGCGCGCGTGGCGGATTTGTCCCGGCCGCTGATGCAGGACTTCTTGCGGGAAGTGGGCAGCGCGTTGGCGGCGGATGCGCCCGCGCTGTCCACCGAGGCGCTGGTCAACGCGGTGTACCACCGCTCCTACGAGGAGCGCGAACCCATCGAGGTGCGCATCAGCCATGATGAGCTGGTGATCGTGAGCTACCCTGGCCCGGATCGTTCGATACGGATGCGCGACCTGCGGGCGGGCCACGCCGTCAGCCGCCGCTACCGCAATCGGCGCATCGGCGAGTTTCTGAAAGAGCTGGAAATGACCGAGGGCCGCTCCACCGGCATTCCGAAAATTCTGAGGGCCATGGCAGCCAACGGTTCTCCCGCGCCTTTGTTCGAGACGGACGATGAACGCCTGTCATTCGTCATCCGGCTGCCGCGCCATCCCCTGGCGCTCGTTCCCACGGGGGAAGTCACCCCCGAAGTCACCCCCGAAGTCGGACGCTTGCTGGCGGTGCTGCAAGGCGAAATGAGCCGCCAGCACCTCATGGCGGCGCTTGGCCTCAAGGATGAGAAACACTTTCGCGTCCGCTACCAGCAAGCGGCCATTGCCGCCGGCCTGGTCGAAATGAGCCTGCCCGCCACCCCCCGCAGCAGCAGGCAGCGTTACCGCCTCACACCCGCCGGGCGGCAGTGGCTGAAGGCCCATGCCAACGGTTCTTCGGTCTGAGCCTTTGCCCCCCAGCCTCACTTTTCTCACCCCATGCACCTGCTCAGCACCCGCCCCGGCGGTTTCTTGGAAGACGACAGCATCGTCACCTGCCTGGATCAAACCCCTGCCGATGTCGTGGTGCTCAGCAGCGCCGACACCACGCTGGCGCTGCTGGCCGCCGCGCAAGGCGCGCTGTTGCAGGCCGATGCGGCCTTTCCCTCGCTGCGCCTGGCCAATGTGCTGCACTTGCGGCAAAACGCCTCGTTCGACCGCTATGCCGATGAGGTGCTGCGCCATGCGCGGGTGGTGATCGTCGATCACCTGGGGTCGGAATCGGCCTGGCCCTACGGCATCGGGCAACTGGGCGCGCTGGCGCGGCTGCACGGGCAGGCGCTGGCGCTGTTTTCGGGCGATTTGACGGAAGACCCCGATTTGCTGGCGCGCGGCACGCTGCCGGTGGCCACGGCGCGGCGGCTGTGGCAGTACCTGCGCGCGGGCGGCGCGGGCAATGCGCGCGCGTTCTTGCAGGCCGTGGCCTTTCATGGCCTGGGCCACGGGAGCGAGCCGCCGCCGCCGCGCCCCATGCCGCAAGTGGCGCTGCACGCGCCGCCTGCATGGATCGCAGGGGCGCAGGCGGCACAGATGCCAAGCCACGCTGCCACAAACCACGCCGTGCCGGAGCCGGACGATCGCGCCGCGCTGCTAGCGCACTGGCACGCGGGCGCGCCGGTGGTGGCGCTGGTGTTCTACCGCTCGCACCTGCTGGCGGGCAACACGGCGGCGTTTGACGATCTGGCGCTGGCGCTGCACGCGCAGGGGCTGAACCCGCTGCCGCTGGCGCTGGATTCGCTCAAAGACCCGCTGTGCCTGGCGGCGCTGCGCCAGTTGTGCGACGAGCATGCGGTGCAACTGGTGCTCAACACCACGGCCTTCGCGGCGCTGGGCCACGGCGAGGCGGGCGCGGCCTTCGAGCCGCTGGCGGGCGATGCGCCGGTGCTGCAAGTCATCGTCAGCGGCGGCAACCGCGACGACTGGCTGGCCGACAGCCAGGGCCTGCGCCCGCGCGACATCGCCATGCAGGTGGTGCTGCCGGAGGTGGACGGGCGCGTCATCACCCGTGCCATCAGCTTCAAGGCCGGCACGCGGCGCTGCCCGCACACGCAAGTGGACTTGGTGCATTACCAGAGCGAGCCGGACCGCATCGCCTTCGTGGCCGAACTGGCCGCGCGCTGGTGCCGCCTGCGCCGCCTGGGCGCGCCTGAAAAACGCCTGGCCCTGGTGCTGGCCAACTATCCCGGCAGCGAAGCGCGCATTGGCAGCGGTGTGGGGCTGGACACACCCGCCTCCGTCATCGCCCTGCTGCACCTGCTGCGCGATGAAGGTCACGACCTGGGCGACGCGCAAGACATGCCCACAGGGGGCGACGCCCTCATGCAGCGGCTGACCGAAGGCATTGCCAACGACCCCGCGCAATGGCCGCTGCGCCCGGCATTCCAAAGCTACGCGCTGGCCGATTACCGCGCCCGCCTGGCCCAACTGCCGCCCGGCATGGCAGAGGCCATCACCGCCCGCTGGGGCGCGCCCGAGCAAGACCCGCTGCTGCGCCAGGGCCGCTTCATGATCGCGGGCCTGCGGCTGGGCAAGGTGTTCATCGGCATCCAGCCCGCGCGCACGCTGGACGCGGCCCTGGGCGGCGCGGCCGACTACGCCAGCTACCACGACGCCGAGCTCGTGCCCCCGCACGGCTACCTGGCCTTTTACTTCTGGCTGCGCGACGTGTTTGACGTGGACGCCATCGCCCACGTGGGCAAGCACGGCAACCTGGAATGGCTGCCCGGCAAAAGCCTGGCCCTGTCTGCCGCCTGCTGGCCCGACGCCATCCTGGGCCCGCTGCCGCACCTGTACCCCTTCATCGTCAACGACCCCGGCGAAGGCGCGCAGGCCAAGCGGCGCACGCAGGCCGTCATCATCGACCACCTCATGCCCCCGCTCACCCGGGCCGAAAACCACGGCCCCATGCAGGAGCTGGAACGCCTGGTGGACGAGTATTACGAAGCCCTGCTGGTCGATCTGCGCCGCGCCGCCCTGCTGCGCCAGCACATCCTGGCCCTGGCGCGCCAGCAGCGCCTGGCCGAGGAACTCGGCCTGCCTGAAGCGGCTGCCGCCAGCGCCGCCAACGCGCCCGACGCCAGCGCCGCCGAAGAAGCCCTGCTCACCCGCATCGACGCCTACCTGTGCGAGCTGAAGGAAACCCAGATCCGCGACGGCCTGCACGTCTTCGGCCAGTCGCCCCAGGGCCGCCAGCGCCGCGACACCCTGCTGGCCCTGGCCCGCTACGCCAGCGGCGACGGCGATGGCGGACACGGCAGCGCCCAGCAGTCCGAGGGCCTGCTCGCCGCCCTGGCCGCCGACCTGCTGGGCGATGGCTTCGACCCCTTCCACGACGACCCCGCCCAGCCCTGGCACGGCCCGCGCCCTGCCGCGCTGCAAGCCGTCAGCAGCGAAGCCTGGCGCCACCACGGCCACACGCGCGAGCGGCTGGAGCTGCTGGCCGCCGGACTGCTGGAGGCAGCCCTGCCGGATGGCGGGGCCGCTGCCGACGCTCCCACCCCCTTTGCGGAACCTTCAAGCGCCGCGAACGTTTCCCCATCCCCGGTGGAACAGCCAAGCGCCGCCCATCTTCCCCCTCCCCTGCGGAACGCGGGGGAGGGCTGGGGTGGGGGTGGCGCTGCGCAGCAGCGCATATGCCCGCCTGGCGCCACGCCGCCCTCACCCCAACCCTCTCCCGCCGGGCGGGAGAGGGAGCAGGCGGGCCGCGCCATTTCAGAATCACCTTCGCTTGCAAACGCCACCACCCCGCCCCCCGGCCCCCGCACCCGTGCGGCGCTGGCGCGCATCGCCCGTGTGATCGCCCCCCGGCTGGACGCCTGCGGCCCGCAGGAGCTGGCCGCCTTCAGCGCCGCCTTGCAAGGCCGCTTCGTGCCGCCCGGCCCCAGCGGCTCGCCCTCGCGCGGGCGGCCCGACGTGCTGCCCACCGGGCGCAACTTCTACACCGTCGATACCCGCGCCATCCCCACCCGCACCGCCTGGGCGCTGGGCGAAAAAGCCGCGCAGCGCCTGATCGAGCGCCACCTGCAAGAGCACGGCGATTACCCCCGCGCCGTGGGCCTGAGCGTCTGGGGCACGGCCACCATGCGCACCGGCGGCGACGACATCGCCCAGGCCCTGGCCCTGATCGGCGTGCGCCCCAAATGGGCCCCCGGCAGCCAGCGCGTGGTGGACTTCGAAGTCATCCCCCGCGTCGGCCTGCACCGCCCGCGCGTCGATGTCACGCTGCGCATCTCCGGCCTGTTCCGCGACGCCTTTCCCGCCACCGTGCAACTGTTCGACGCCGCCGTGCAGGCCGTGGCCGGACAAGACGGCGAGGACGAAGCCGACAACCCCATCCGCGCCCGCATCCTGCAAGACAGCGCCGCCCTGCAAGCCAGCGGCCTGGGCGCGCAGCAAGCGCGCCAGCAAGCCGGCTGGCGCATCTTCGGCGCCGCGCCCGGCCACTACGGCAGCGGGCTGGACACCCTGCTGCAACACAACCAGTGGGACAGCGACGCCGACCTGGCCCACGCCTGGCTGGCCCGCGGCCAGCACGCCTATGGCCAGCACGACCACGGCAGCGACGCCAGCCAGATGCTGCCGCGCCGCCTGGCCCAGCTTGATGTGGTGCTGCAAAACCAGGACAGCCGCGAGCACGACCTGCTCGACAGCGGCGACTACTGGCAATTCCAGGGCGGCATGGCCGCCGCCGTGCGCCACCTCTCGGGCCGCCAGCCCGCCCTCTACCACGGCGACCACGGCAACCCCGCGCAGCCGCGCGTGCGCGCGCTGCGCGAGGAAATCGCCCGCATCGTGCGCGCCCGCGTCACCAACCCCAAGTGGATCGAGGGCGCCATGCGCCACGGCTACAAAGGCGCATTTGAAATGGCCGCCACCGTGGACTATTTGTTCGGCTTCGACGCCACCTGCCGCGTCGTTGGCGACCACCAATACGCCCTGGTGGCCGACGCCTACGCCTTCAACGACGCCACCCGCGCCTTCCTGCAAGCGCACAACCCCCAGGCCCTGGCCGACATCCTCGCCCGCCTGCGCGAAGCCATCGCCCGCGGCCTGTGGCAGCAGCCCGGCGACTACGCCGC
>JAUMYU010000051.1:16613-19869 GCA_030528485.1 Comamonadaceae bacterium | reverse complement strand
GCGCGGCGCAGGCGCAGTAGATGAAGGAGGCGATCCAGCCCCAGCGGCCCAGGCCCTGCATGGCCCATTCGAGCGCGACGAGCGCGGGCGCGACGCCGAAGGAGACCATGTCCGAGAGCGAATCCATTTGCTCGCCAAAGGCGCTTTGGGTTTTGGTCATGCGCGCCACGCGGCCGTCCAGCCCATCCAGGATCATGGCGGCAAAAATGGCGGTGGTGGCGTGGTCGAAGCGCCCGTTCATGGCCATGACGATGGCGTAAAAGCCGCAAAACAGCGCCGCCACGGTGAAGGCGTTGGGCAGCACGTAAATGCCTTTGCGCAAGGGGCGTGCGGGCGTGGGCGCGGATGCTGGCGCGGACGGCTGGGCTGACGGCGCCGGCTCAGCGGGCGAGGGGTTTTGAGGGTCGGTCATGGGCAAAAAGCCGATACGGGCACAAGCGATGGAGAGCAACCGGGCGCGCATTTGGGCGCGCCCGCATGGCGATCAAATTATTTTTTATCAATCATTAAGCAATAAAATCATGCTGTTTTAGCATGATTGCAATAAAGTCGATTATTTTTTGATTTGCAATTTTAACGGAAGGGGTCAAGCCGCCTCCTGCGGCGCATCCTCTGGCTCATCGGCCGGGCGGCGCACCACCAGAACGGGGACGTGGACGGCGCCCAGCACGCGATCGGTCGTGCTGCCCAGCAGCAGCTTTTCCAGCCCGGAGCGCCCGTGCGAAGCCATGACGATCAGCGAGATATCGCGCTCCTGCACCACTTGCGAGATGGTGTTTTGCACAACGGAGCCTTCCAGCGTCAGGGTTTCGACGGGGATGCCCTGCGCCTCCAGCTCCTGGCGCGCCTGCTGCAAGGCTTGCTGCGCCTGCTCGTTGGCTTCGACCACGTATTGGGCCTGGCCGTAGGCCAGATCGGTGCCGATGCCGGTGAAGGGATAGGGGTCGATCACATACAGCAGCAAGATGGAGCTGCCAAACGCCTGGGCCATGGCTTTGGCATGGCGGATGGCGCATTGGGACGTGGGCGTTCCGTCGATAGGAACCATGATGTGGGCATACATCGTTAGACCTCCAGTAATTCCAATTCCAGACAGGGCGCTGGCGCGCTGGCATACCTGGGCCGCATGTTAACGATTTTCCCCGCGCTCAATCGCTTGGGGCCACGCTCGCTCAGCAGGTGGGCCGGGCGTTTTTACGCAGCCTTTACGGTGGATTGCCCCATGCCCCAGCACAAGGCGCGGACAATCGCTGCCCTTCAACGGCCCAGCGCGTCGCGCGCGCCAAGCCGCCCCGTGAATCAAACCAATCGAGCAGCATGCGTAAAAAAAACAGGAAATGGGTGTTTCTCATCGCCGCCTTGGCGCTGATCGCAGGCGGGTACTACGCCAGGCAGATGTGGGGCAAGCCCAAGCCTGTGGCCACCTACGCCACGGCGCCTGTGGCGCGCGGCGATGTGGAAAAAACGGTGCTGGCCTCGGGCAAGCTGGAAGCCTTGCAGCAGGTGAACGTGGGCGCGCAAGTGTCGGGCCAGGTCAAACGCCTGGCGGTGGAGCTGGGGCAGCAGGTCAAGGCGGGCGATTTGATCGCCGAGATCGATTCCCTGACGCAGCAAAACGCCCTGCGCAATGCCGAAGCGGCGCTGACCACGGCCAAGGCCGACCTGGCCGCGCAAAAAGCCGGGCTGGCCCAGGCCAAGGCGGCCTACCAGCGGCAAAAGCAGATGCGGGCGGCGGATGCCAACTCCCAGGCCGATCTGGATGCGGCCGAGCAGGCCTACAAAGTGGCACAGGCCAGCGTGCAATCACAGCAGGCGCGCGTGGCGCAGGCGGGCATTTCGGCCGATACGGCGCGTTTGAATCTGGGCTACACGCGCATCGTCGCCCCCATGGATGGGCAAGTGGTGGCGGTGGTGACCAAGGAGGGGCAAACCGTCAACGCCAACCAGTCCGCGCCAACCATCATCGTGCTGGCGCAGCTCGACACGATGACGGTGAAGGCGGAAATCTCCGAAGCCGATGTGCCCCACGTCAAACCCGGCCAGCCGGTGTACTTCACCATTTTGGGCGAGCCCGCCAAACGCTACGAAGCCACGCTGCGCAATGTGGAGCCGGGGCCGACCACGCTGGGCAGCGCAACCACTGCCACAACCAGCACCACTACTGCCCAGGCCATTTATTACAACGGCTTGTTTGATGTGCCCAACCCCGCGCACACCTTGCGCATTGCGATGACGGCGCAGGTAAACATCGTGCTGGGCGCGGCCCGCGATGTGCTGACCATCCCCACCAGCGCGCTGGGCGCACGCCGCAGTGATGGCAGCTACACCGTGCGCGTGCTCGCCGCCGATGGCACGGCGCAGCCGCGGCAGGTGCAAATCGGCTTGAACAACAACGTCTCGGCAGAGGTGAAAAGCGGCTTGCAAGAGGGCGAGCAGGTGATCGTGGCCGACTCCGCCCAGCCCTCGGCCGCACGCACGCCGCGCGGCCCCGGCATCCGCATGTAAAGGGGCGCAAACAACCATGCCAAGCGCTTCTCAAACCGCCCGCGGCGCGGCGCCGCTGCTGGAGGTGCGCCAGCTTTGCCGCGAATTCCCCGCCGGGGAAGGCACGATTGCGGTGCTCAAGAACGTCAGCCTGGATATCCACGCGGGCGAGATGGTGGCCATCGTGGGGCAGTCCGGCTCGGGCAAGTCCACGCTGATGAATATCCTGGGTTGCCTGGACCAGCCCAGCTCGGGCAGTTACCGCGTGGGCGGGCGCGAAACCGGCCAATTGGATCCCGACGAGCTGGCCCAACTGCGCCGCGAGTATTTCGGCTTTATTTTTCAACGCTACCACCTGCTGTCGGATTTGACGGCGCAGGCCAATGTGGAGGTGCCCGCCATCTACGCGGGCGCGCCCACCGCCCAGCGCCAGGCGCGCGCGCGGCAACTGCTGGCGCGGCTGGGCTTGGCCGAGCGCACCGGCCACACGCCGGGCAAGCTCTCGGGCGGGCAGCAGCAGCGCGTCTCCATCGCGCGGGCGCTGATGAACGGCGGCCAGGTGATCCTGGCCGACGAGCCAACCGGCGCGCTGGATTCGGCCTCGGGCGTGGAGGTGATGAACATCCTCTCCGAACTGCACGCCGAAGGGCACACCATCATCCTGGTCACGCACGATATGCAGGTGGCCGCGCACGCGCAGCGCATCATCGAAATCCGCGATGGCGAGATCATTTCCGACCGCCCCAACACGCCTGCCAACACACCTGCCAAC
>JAUMYU010000051.1:0-16603 GCA_030528485.1 Comamonadaceae bacterium | reverse complement strand
CGCCCCCGCCAGCGGCCCAGACAGCGGGCGCGCGGGCGCAAGTGCCCATGCGCGAAGGGCTGGGGGCGCACTGGGGGCGATTTGTGGAAGCCTTCCAAATGGCCTTGCTGGCCATGAACGCGCACCGCCTGCGCACGTTTTTGACCATGCTGGGCATCATCATCGGCATTGCCTCGGTGGTCTCCGTCGTGGCCTTGGGCGAAGGCTCGCGGCGCGCCATCTTGCAGGATATTGCCTCCATCGGCACCAACACCATCGACATCCGGCGCGGCTCGGGCTTTGCCGACCGCCAGGCCTTTCGCATCCGCACCCTGGTGGCCGCCGATGCCGACATCCTTGCGCAGCAAAGCTACGTGGCGGGCGTGACGCCGCGCGTGAACAGCTCTGCCACCGTGCGCTACGGCAATGTGGAATCCACCGGGGAAATCCAGGGCGTGGGCGAGCAATTCTTCCAGGTGCGCGGCCTCAAGCTGCAAGCGGGCAGTCTGTTCGATGCCGACGCCGTGCGCGAGCGCAGCCAGGTGGCGGTGATCGACGACAACACGCGCAAAACCTACTTCCCGCACGGCCGCGCCGTGGGCGAAGTGCTGTTTTTGGGCAAAGTGCCCGTGCGCGTGATCGGCGTGCTCCAGCCCGACAGCAACGCCTTTGCGCCCGCGACCAACAACGTCGTGGTGTATGTGCCCTACACCACGGTGATGAGCCGCATCTCGGGGCAGGACTACCTCAGCTCCATCACCGTGCGCGTCAGCGATGGCGCTTCCTCGCAAGCGGCGGAGGCGGGCATTACGCAACTGCTCACGCAGCGCCACGGCAAGCAGGATTTTTTCCTGATGAACTCCGACACCATCCGCAAAACGGTGGAAAACACCACCAAAACCATGACGCTGCTGATCGCCTCCATCGCCGTCATCTCCCTGCTGGTGGGCGGCATCGGGGTAATGAACATCATGCTGGTGTCGGTGACCGAGCGCACCGGCGAAATCGGCGTGCGCATGGCCGTGGGCGCGCGCCAAAGCGACATCCAGCAACAGTTTTTGATCGAAGCCGTGCTGGTCTGCGTGCTCGGCGGCCTGCTGGGCATTGGCTGCGCGCTGGCCTTTGGCGAAGTGTTTGGCTATTTCAAAGTCGGCTTTGAGCTGGCTTTTTCCACCCAGGCCATGCTGTGGGCCTGCCTGTGCTCCTCCATGATCGGCATCGTGTTCGGCTTTTTGCCCGCACGCAGCGCCGCGCAACTCAACCCCATTGAAGCGCTTTCGCGCGATTGACTGCCCCTCCCGTGATGGCCCTCGCTTTGGCCCCCCCCATCCTCGCCCCCCCCGCCACCGCCCCCCGGCCCGCGCGCTGGTGCGCCACCGCGGCCCTGGGCCTGCTGCTGGCAGGCTGCACCCACCTGCACACCCCGTATGAAGCGCGCGGCATCGCCGTGCCCGCGCAGTGGAGCGCCAGCAGCGCCGAAAACACCGAAAACAGCAACGGGAGCGCCCACGCAAGCCACGCCACCGCCTGGCAGCGCCCCGCCCTGCAAGACGCCTGGTGGAAACGCTTTGGCGATGCCGAGCTCGATCGCCTCATCACCCTCGCGCTGCAACGCAACAGCGATTTGCACACCGCCGCCTGGAACATCCGCAAAGCGCAAATCGCCCTCGGCCAAAGCCAGGACCGGCAAACCCCCACCCTGGGCGCCAGCGCCACGGCCAACGCCAGCCACAACTTCGACGCCGGCAGCACCAGCCGCAACCACGGCGTGGGCCTGAGCCTGGGCTATGAGCTGGACCTCTGGGGCAAGCTCGCCCGCCAGCAAGACGCCGCCCAATGGCGCCTGGCCGCCACCGAGCAAGACCTGCAAAGCGCCGCCATCGCCCTGGTCGCCAACGTCGCCCAGCTCTACTGGCAACTGGCCTACCAAAACGCGCAAATCGCCAGCGGCCAGCACAGCCTGGCCTACGCACGCCGCGCCCAGCAGCTCGTGCAAGCGCGCTACGCGGCCGGGGCCGCCTCCGGGCTGGAGCGGCAAGAAGCCCGCCGCAGCGTCGCCGCGCAAGAAGCCGCGCTGGCCCAACTGCGCCACAACCAAACCGCCACGCGCAACGCCCTGGCCCTGCTGCTGCACGAGCCGCCCGCTTCCGCCACCCCTGCCGCTGTGCCGCCCTGGCTGCCGCAAGAGCCGCAAACCCTGCCCCAGCACGCCCTGCCCGACATCCCCGCCGGCCTGCCCGCCCAAGTGCTGGCGCGCCGCCCCGACGTGCAAGCCGCCGAGCAACGCCTGCGCGCCAGCCTCGCCGATGGCGATGCCGCGCGCGCCAGCTACTACCCCGCCATCAGCCTCACCGGCAGCCTCAACAGCGCCAGCCGCTCGCTGGGCGACGTGCTCGCCAACCCCATCGGCGCCCTGGGCGCCAGCCTGGCCCTGCCCTTTTTGCGCCAGCAGGAAATGCGCCTGAGCAACGCCGCCGCGCGCGCCAACTACGAAGCCGCCACCCTCCAATGGCAGAAAACCCTGCTCACCGCCTTGCAAGAAGTGGAAAACGCCCTCAGCCGCCGCACCCAACTGGCCGAGCAACGCCGCTGGCTGGAGGAACAACTCGACGCCGCCCGCCAGGCCGAAACCCTCAACGAAACCCGCTACCGCGTCGGCGCCACCGCCCTGAAAACCTGGCTGGACGCGCAGGAAGCGCGCCGCAGCGCAGAATTGGCCCTGGTTGCCAACCAGCTCAGCCAACTGGAAAACCAACTCACACTCTACAAAGCCCTGGGCGGCGACGCCCTCCTGCCCGCCCCCCAAGTGCCCGATGTGCCCAGCCTCATGCAACATCCGTAAATCATTTTACAAATCATTAAGACAAAAAACTACCTTGTTTTGGCATGATGTTATTGAAATCAAATTTCCTTTGATTGAAATAAACCATTCCCCCTTTTTCCTGCCCACAGCCCGAAAGGCCCGCCCATGAAAAACGCCGCCCGCCCCCTGCTTCTGGCCCTTGCCCTGGCCACCCTGCCCACGCTGGCCCTGGCCGATGGCCTGCAAGCACTGGAAGCCTTTTTGCGCCAAGTGCAATCGGGCCAGGCCCGCTTCACGCAAACCGTCACCGCGCCCGAGCGCGACGGCCAGCCCGCGCGCGTCACCCGCTCCAGCGGCGACTTCGCCTTCGAGCGCCCCGGCAAATTCCGCTTCGACTACCGCAAACCCTTCCCGCAGCAAATCGTCGGCGACGGCAAAACCCTGTGGGTGTACGACGAAGACCTCAACCAGGCCACCTCGCGCAACCAGCAGCAGGCGCTGGATGAAACGCCCGCCGCCATCCTCTCCTCCGCCCGCACGCGCGCCGAGCTGGAAAAAACCTTCCAACTGCAAAACGCCCCCGAAGCCGACGGCCTGCAATGGGTCATCGCCACCCCAAAAACCAGCGACGGCGCGTTGCGCAGCGTGCGCATCGGCTTCAAAGACAACGCCCTCGCCGCGCTGGACATCGAAGACAACTTCGCCCAGCACTCCGCCCTGCGCTTCGAAAACTTCACCGTCAACCCCACCATCCCTCCCGCCACCTTCCGCTTCACGCCCCCAAAAGACGCGGACGTGATCCAAGACCAGCAGCCGTGATGCACAGGCACAGATATTTACATTTCAAAAGAAACAAAATAACCTTGTTTTGGTAATGTATAAATGAAATCAAATTTCCTTTGATTTGAAATTAAGGCCGGTGTGCCAGGCACACTTTCTGTCACACCGCAACTCCTTGAATGTGCGCCCAATCCACCCAAATACCACACAAATAATTTCACAACCACTCTCTACATGACAACAAAATCAACAACTTGCAACCCATGGAGGCTTTGTATCGCGCCGATGCTCGATTGGACGGATCGTCTTTCCTGTCATGGGTTTTCATTGGGTTGGCGCACTTTTGGCACACTTTTCGTCACACCAAGGCGTTGATGCGCTCGGCTTCGGCTTCGGCGGCGCGGGTGTCGATGGCTTTGGCCAGGTCGCTCAAGCGCACCAGCAGGGGACTTTTCTGGGATTCGCCCAGCCGGAAGGTGGCAAAGGGCAGTTGGTTGAGCGCGGCTTTGCGGCGGGCCTGGTCGGGGGAGATGCCGAGAAAATCGGTACAGGCTTGCTCAACGGGGATGGCGGTGCGACGGTAGGTGGCTAAAAGCTGTAGTTCGGTGGTGCTCATGGGTGTCTCGGTGTGGTGGGGGGTGTCGGTGGGGTTGCGGTAGGGGCGTCGGTTTTGTCGGGGTGGGGGCATGACCGTTCCTCTGGCTGGTGTTGGTGTGGCTGTTTGTAAATGGCCTGGATGCATTCGGCCTGGTAGATGGCGTCGTGCAGGGCGTGGTGCTGCGCTGTGGTGCGCGGGGGTAGCTCTGGCAGGGCCAGGGCGCAGGCGGTGCGTACGTCGCGCAGTTGGTGGTATTCCCAGGGGATGCTGTCGTCTCCGTGGAATTCCCGGTAGGCGTGCTCCAGGTGGGCGGCGTCGAATTGGGGGCTGCGCATCCACAGGAGGGGAGGGTCGGGGAAGTTGCGCAGCCATCGGGCGAATAGGGCCAGGGTGTCTTGCAGGGTGGCTCCGCTGGCTCGGCGGGGGTTGAGCAGGCGTTGGCAGTCGGGTTGGATGCGCCACCATTGCATGGTGTCCCACTCGATGTTTTCGTGCCATTCGCTGCTGTTGCCGCTCAGGCCGATGCATTCGTAGAAGTATCCGTAGGTTTCGCCTGTGGCGGGGATGAAGGCCCAGGCGCCGATTTCGAGGATGGGGGCGCCGGGGCGCAGGCCCATGGTTTCGATGTCCACGCTGATGTGGATGCGGTGGGCGTCGGGGGTGTGGGCTTGTGTGCTGCCGGATGGGGGTTTGGCGCGCAGCTCCAGTTCCAGGCTGGCCAGGAGGTTCCAGATGGCTTGGGCTTTGTGGAGGCAGCCGGTGCCGCCGGGGCCGTCGTCATGGGTGTGGCCTTGACCGAGCGCAAGGAGGTGACGGGCGGAGGCTTGCATGTAACGCTCGGCGCCGTTTTCGATCTGCATCCACCCGCCAGGGCTGTATTTGATGGCGCCTTGGGTGGTGACGTGGGCGATTTGTTCGAGGGCGTGGGCGAAGCCCTGGAGCATGAGCCATGTTTGGGGTTTGCCTGCGTCGAGTTTGGCGCCGCTGACGCTGGGGGCTAAGCCGTTGGGGTCGCGCTCAGAGGTGTTGGGAGTGTTGGGGGTCATGCTTGTCCTTTTTGTTTGCCGCCGGGGCCAGTGCGTTTGAAGCTTTCGTTGCGCTGTTTGGGGATGGCGCGCAGATTGCTCAGGGCGGTGGCGCCGCCTTGGCTGATGGGTTTTTTGTGGTCAACGTGGATGTGGCTGGGCAGCTCGCCGTTGGCTTTTTCATATAGCCGACGGGCTTTGTTGCGGTCGCTGCGGGCTTGTTTTCTCGCGGGGGTTTCCCGGGCGGCTTCTTTGCGGTAGTCACGGTTTTCGGGTTTGGTGGGCATGGGCCTTTTCCTTTTGGGTTTGGCACGCCACGCAGTTGTCCATTCCAAGGGCAACGCGGGGCGGGGGTATGGGGTAGCCACAGTCGCAGCAGTGGGTGCCGTCGAACTTGGGGCGGGGGGTGCGCGGCTGGTGTTGGGCCAGGGCGGCGGCTAGGTGTTGGTCTTGACTGCGCAGGGCGATGTGGTGGTGCCACTCATCCATTGGCGTTCCCATTCGTCGAGTTGGCGCACGTCGTCCACGATGAGGGCGCTGCCGCCCGCGTGGGTGATTTGTGCGATTTGCTGGGCCTGGCTGGGGCGCAGGGTGCTACGCTTGCCGGGGGCTTTGGTTTCGATGGCGAGATAGTGGCCCTGGTAGCAGCAGAGAAAGTCGGGAATGCCTGCGCGGCCGTAGGGGCCTCCGACGGGCATGGCGTAGTAAACGCCGCGCTGTTTGAGCCAGGCGATGACTTTCTGTTTGACTTTACCTTCAGGGGTGCTGGCGCTGCTCATGCTTGGACGCTCCCAAGTTTGTTAGTGTTTCTGTTAGTGTGTCGTATCGATGGATGTAACTTGTGAGCGCGTCGATTTCGTCGAGGGCGCGCTCAAGACGGTCGGCCAGCTCTCGCTCTAACGCACTGGCGTCCGAAGATGTTTCTACGAGGTGGGTTAACTCGCGGTTGGTGTGGCTGTGGTAGTTTGACATGTTAGTGTTTACGTTAGGGTGAGAGGATTAATCTAGTCCGCAATGGGCGCACAGTTTTTTGCCTACAGGGCAGTAGCCTTTGCACAGGCCGCTGGGGCGGGCGGGCCAATTGTCGCTGGCGGCTGCGGCTTGCATGCGCTCCACCCGGGGGATGAAACGGGATTTGATTTCAGGGGCGTCGGCTTTGTTGTAGGTGCGACGGGTTTGCTTGCCGTGTTGCAGCCAGACGTAGCTGGTGTGGATTTCCTCCAGGTGAGGCCAGATGGCGAATCCGGCGAGGGCGAATAGCTCTAGCTGGTCGTGGTTTTCCTTGATTTTGCCGATTTTGTAGTCGAGCAGAAGGGCGGTGTGGTCAGGGCGCACGACGGCCAGGTCAATGACGCCACGGTACCAGGCGGTTTTGCTGAAAAATGTGGTGGCGGCGCCGCCAGCGGTGACGGCGAATTTGTATTCGCAGAGTTTTTGCCCATCGAGGGTGCGCAGGTAGTCCACCAGGGGGGCGTGGTGGGCGTGGTCAGGGGGGAGGTGGGCGCCTCTGGAGACGGCGTCTTCCAGCAGTTTGTGGGTGCGATTGCCTGCGGCGACGGCAGGGTGCAGGGCCTCCTGCACTTGCCGGGTGACGCGGGTGTAGTAGTAGCGCAGGGGGCAGGTTTCAAAGGCGCTGAGGGTGGAGTAGCTCCAGGGTAGGACGTTGGCGGTCATGGGTAGGGTTCAAAGGTTCTGGTTTTTGCGGCGGACGGCTTCTTCGGCTTCGTCGAGTTGGGCGTCGATTTTGGCCCAATAGGTGTCGCGGATGACACGCTGCTGTTCACGGGTGAGTTTCTCGCCGATGAGGGTGGCTGCGGCTTTGGCGTTGTCGAGTTTTTCGTTGAGTTTTTCCATCCATTCGGCGTGGGTTTTGTTCTCGAAGTCGAGCCGGGCGTTGCCGATGAGTTGGTCGGCGGCGGGGCGGTTGAGGTTTTCGATTTCGCTGGCGCGGCGTTGGCGGCGGCGTTTGCGATCCATGTATTCCCGCTGGTAGGTGTTGGTGTCGAAGCCGGGTTTGGACGTCCAGAAGGGGTCGCGGCCTTTTTCCATGCGGCGTTGGTCGATCATGGTGCGCATTTGCTGGGCCATTTCGGGTTGGGTGCGCTCCAACTCCAGCAGGACGTTGAGTTTGTCCATGGGGGTGCCGGGGGTGAATTGGACGGGCCAGATGCGGGCGGCGCTGCGGATGTGGTTGTAGGCGTTGGCGGCTTCGTCGGCTTCGTCGGTGCCAGCGACAAGAATGGCCATGGCGGCTGCCAGTTCTGTCCGGTCGATCATGCAGGGTTCCTTTCGTGTGTTAGGGGGCCATTGTAGGCGGCTCCCTAACGTGGGGGTTACTTGGCTTGGCCGTAGCTGGCGGCGCTGTCGCCTTCGCTCCAGACGATCAGCTCGGGCCACCAGGTGGGCGGGGTGCGCAGGATGGCCTGGAGTTCGGCCAGAAGGGCGTCGGCGGCGGCTTCGTCCACTACGTACACGAGTTCGTCGTGGACACGCAGGGCGGGGCGCAGACCGGTGCGACGGTAGTATTCAACGGCGCAGTCGAAAATGGAGTCGCGGGCCAGGGCCTGGACGATGTTTTCGCAGACTTTGGGGCCGGTGAGCCAGGCTTTGTGGCGGCCCTGGGCGTAGGCCCAGCCGCGTTTGGGGCGGCCGTCGTCCCAATGGCCGTCAGCTTCGGTGCGCAGGTCGGGGTAGCGGATGAGGCGTCCGCTGGGCAGGGTCAAGCCTTCGCGGCTGGTGGTAACCAGGCCCCAGGGGTCAACGGGGGCGGCGACGCCTTTGGCGATGTGCTCGAGCGCGCGCTGGCATTGCTTCCAGCCTTGGGTGATGGCGGCGTAGCTGTGTCGCCACGTGAGGACGATGGCTTCGGCGCTGAGGGTGTCGGGAGCATCGTCGATGTGCAGGGGGATGTCCACCCCTCCCATGATTTTGGCGATGCGCTGGAAGGCGGCGGCACCGGCGCCGAAGCCCAGGCCGAGCTGGGAGATTTTGCCGATTTGACGTTCGGCTTTGGTGATGGCTTCAACGGGTTTGCCGTAGAGGTCGGCAGCGAAGGCTTTGTAGAGGTCGGCTTTGTCGGGGCTGGCCTGGTAGAGGGCCATGCTGCTGGCGACTTGCCATAAGAAGTGGTTGACGCGCAATTCGATGCCGGATTGATCGGCGACGATGATGCGTTTGCCAGCCGGGGCGCGCAGGGATAGGCGCAGGGCGTCGGTGGGTTTGGGGGCATCGGGGTTGATCCGGGGGAGGTTTTGGGGGTTGTAGTCCTCGCCACTGTCGCGGCCGGTGGTGTCGGCGCCACAGTATTTGAGGGGGATGGGTAGGCGGCCACCGGCAAGGCGAGCGGCGGTGAGGAGTTTCTGGATACGGGTTTCGAGCAGGGTGGCTTTGACGTCCAGCCGGGCACGGGCGGCAGCGGCGACTTGGGGGTTGGCGCTGTCTTGCAGGGCGATGAAGGCTTCATCGGTTTTGGCCAGGGCGGGGACGGTTTTGTCCGGGTTGGTGGGACTGGGCTTCATGGGCACGGCCTCACCGAGTTGTTTGAGTAGGGCGGCGAATTTGGGGGCGCTGGCGAGCCGTGCGCGCACGGCTTCGACGGTGGCGGCTTCGTCCACCCCGGCTTCGATGCCCAGGGTGTGGGCCAGCTCCAACAGGTGCTGGTGCTTGCGCTGGGCTTCTTCGCGGGCGGTGCGCTCAAGCAGGGCGACGTCCAGCTCGAACTGGGGTTGCACGCGCATGCGGGTGATGGCGTCGATCTGCCAGAGTTCGGCGCTGCTGTAATGGGGCAGGAGTTTTTGATAGAGCTGCCAGCATTGTTCAACGTCGGCCTGGTTGTAGCGGCGCATGGCGTCCAGCTCGGCGGGGGTGAAATCCTCCAGCCGTTTGCCACGGGTTTGCACAAGGGCGGTGTTGTCTTTGACGCCCAGCCGGTAGTGTTCTACCAGCGCGCCCAGGGAGAGGCCGCAGGTTTTGGCGTGCAGGGGGCGGGCCATGGCGAGGGTGCACAGCCACAGCCGGGGGTGGATGCCGAAGTGGTAGGCGGCGACGTAGGCGTCGAAGCCGCTGCCGTTGTGGGCGAGCAAGGCGCTGCGGCTCCAGTCGATGGCGGCCAGGGCCTGGGCGCTTTCCTTCTCGCCGGTATGGACGGTGGTGCGGCCGTCGGGGTGGCGGATGGCGCAGGTGATGATCTGAAAGCGGGAATCTTTCACGTATTCCAGCGCGGTGCTGTGGCTGAGGCTGTAGCCGCTGGCCCAGTGGGTTTCAAAGTCGATGGTGTAGATGTTCATGAGTTGCCTACCTTGAGTTTGGATGCGAGGTCGTCGAAGCCTTGGCGTTGGGCGATTTGGATCATTTGAGCGACGTCGCTGCCGCATTCGCGGCTGATGGTTTGGTGCACAAGCTCCAGGAAGTTGTCGGCTTTTGTCCGCCCACGGCGCAGGCTGACGGTGTAACACAGGCTGATGAGGGAGACGCTGAGTGCGGCGACTTCGCTGACGAGGGCGTCAACCCGCTGGAGTGCTTGCTGCTCTACGTCGGCGTCGTCGGTTTCGATGAATGCCCGCAGAGACTCGGTGACGCGGGTTTTGTAGGCGGTGTAGGTGCGTTTGCCGAGGTCTAACTCGTTAATGTTTTGCATGGGAGTCCTTTCAAAATGCCCAGTCGTCATCGATGGTGGTTTCGGCTTTGCCGATGACGTAGGCGGCGCCGCTGCCGGAAAAGAAGTCGTGGTTTTCGCTGCCCAGGTCGAGGCTGGCCTGGATGGCGGGATTGAAGCGGCAGAGTTGGGATGGGTACAGGGGGTCGAAGCCGAGGTTCATCAGGGCTTTGTTGGCATTGTGGTGCATGTAGCCTTTGACGTCTTCCGTCCAGCCCAGGCTGTCGTAGAGGGATGCGGCGTAGCGGTATTCGTTGGCCATGAGCCGTTCGAGTACGTCCAGGGTGTAGTCGAGCAGTTGGGTTTGGGCGCCCTGCCCTGCCTTTTTGTAGCCTTGCTGAAATTTGTAGCCGGTGTACCAGCCATGCACGACTTCGTCGCGCATGATGAGGCGGATGAGGTCGGCGGTGTTGGTGAGTTTGCCCCGGCTGCTCCAATAGAAGGGGGTGTAGAAGCCGCTGTAGAACAGGAAGGATTCCATCAGCACAGACAGTATCTTGACTTTGAGGGGGTCGTCGCCCTGGTAGGCGCGCTTGATGATGGCGGCTTTCTCCTGCAGCAGGGGGTTCTCCTCGCTCCAGCGGAAGGCGTCGTTGATCTCCGGGGTGGAGCATAGGGTGGAGAAAATGGAGCTGTAGCTGCGCGCGTGCACGGCTTCCATGAAGGAGAAGTTGGTGAAGACGGCTTCTTCATGGGGGGTGAGGGCGTCTTGCATCATGCGGGGGGCGCCGACGGTGGATTGGACGGTGTCGAGCATGGTCAGGCCGGTGAAGACGCGCATAGTGACCAGCCGCTCTTGGTCGGTGAGGGTGGCCCAGGAGGGGATGTCGTTGGACAGGGCCACTTTCTCGGGCAGCCAGAAGTTGGTGGTGACGCGGTTCCAGGTGTCGAGGTCGGTGCTGTCGGGGACGTCGTTCCAGTTGATGGCGCGGGTGAGGGGGGTGTTGGCTGTCATTTTTCTGCCTTTGGGGGTGGTGGGGTTTCACGGACTACGGTGTCGCCGTCCAGGTGGGTGTCTCCACCCACCATGGCACGCCCTATGACGCAGGCGCGCCCTTCGATGTGCGCCGAGTCGGTGATGTACGCGCAACGTGCCACGTAGGCGGTGGCGCACACTGACGCATAGCAATTTACCTGGGCAACACCTTCCACGACAGCGGCGCCTCCCACGTCGGCTTCACCGTACACTTTGGCTTCACCCCGCACAATGGCGTCGTCACCGATCCGGGCGCCGTCGGTGACTCGGGCCATACCGCCTACGGTGGCGTGCCCTCCCACGATGGCGTGGCCGCTTACGTCGGCATGGGCTGTAACACGAGCGCCGTAGGTTATCAACGCGCCGTCGCGGACGACGGCGTTTTTTTCCACAACGGCCAGTCGTTCTACCCGTGCGCTGTCGTAGACGCGGGCGTGATCGCATACCAAGGCGTCGTCCAGTACACGTGCATGGCCTGTGACCTGAGCATGAAATTCCACCCAGCAGCGGCCGTGTTGGGAAAGGTTGTGTTCGTGTTCAACCAGACCACCTTCCATGCCTTCTGTGATGACTTCGCCATTCGCGGTGGTAAATGTTTTGGCTGCGACCAGGCGCAGGAGGGTTGAGAGTTCGGCGGGTTTGAGGGTGTATTTCATGGTCAGTCCAAAACGGTGATGGTGCTGTTGCGTTTGACGTGCCAGCAGTATTGGCCGCTCAGGCGGACGCTGCCGCCGACGTCTTCCACGCATTTGCCGGTGGTGATTCGGCCGTCGTAGCGCTCCAGGCGCAGGGTGCGGCCCCGGTAGTCGAGGGTGTCGGGGCAGGTGCGGGGTTTGGGGCGGGGAATGGGCTTTGATGCGGGGTCGGGCCAAAGCGATGGGGGGAAACCGAGTACGGCGCGTTTGATGATGCGCATGTTGTCCAGGGTGAAGTGCACCATGTTCCCCTGAAACAGGAGCGTGAAGGGGTGGGTGGAGTTGGGGTTGATGTCGGCAACGATGCCGGCGCCCCATTGGGGGTGTTCAATGCGGTCGCCTTTGCTTAAGGCGGAAATCGGGAGGGTGTCGATGTTCATAGGGTGTTAGGGTTTTTCGTTGTTGGCAAGGCGGTTCAAAAGCTCCTTCCGCGCCTGCGCACGCATTTGACGAACCTGGGCGGCACGTTTGTGAAGCCACCAGGCCAGCAGGGGGACGCTGACGGGGGCGGTGAGCAGAAGCAGCGAGCGAAGCACCAAGATAAGCAAGAACAAGGCTACGGCACACAAAGTTTCCGCAAACGCCAGGCCCAGGTCTTGCAGGACTTGGGCGATGCCGTTGGCGTCGTATTGAAATTGGCCGTCCACGCACTTGCTCCAGTTGGAGCGGGCGACTTCGGCCAAGGCGCCCTGGATGTCGAATCCGAAGCGGTGGGCGATGCCTACGGCGGTGACGATTTGGTCGCAGAGGGCGTCGAGCAGGGCGCGGCGGTCGTAGGTGGCGAGGACGTCGGTCGCGCCAGAGCTGTGTCGCTTGAAGCTGTCCGCTACGGCTTCAATATAGTCGCCTTGACGGTTCAGGCTCAGGCCCCAAAGCATTTCCGCGATCTCCTCCAGATGCACTCCCACGGCGACGCTGCGTGACCGTTCATCTGGCTTGGGGCAGGCCCGTTGCTGCCAGGCAAGGATGGAGCCGAGGGTGTCGATGACTGTCATTGGATTTTCTCCTTGAGGGTTTCGTCAAACAATTGCATCAGCCCCGGCAAATGGGGGCGCAGCAGGGTGACAATGGCCTGGGCGTACTGGCGAGCTTCCCACTGGGCGTCTTCGCCCAGGCGCAGGGCCAGGAACTTGAACATGTTAGAGAGATCAACTGTGCCGATCCAGTGAACGTAGTGGTTGAGGCTCAAGAACATGCGGGCTTGTTCGGGGGCAACCCCGGCATTGAGCGCTTCAAGGTATAGGTCGTACCCTTCACGGCAGTGGCCTTGCAGCTTTGACTTGTAATACGCTTGGGCTTCGGGGAAAAGTCCTTCTGCCCTGCCCTGCTTCTTGTCGGTGGCCTTGGCACCGAGGACATCAGGGATGTACCACTGTTCCGGCAGGGTGATGTAACGTCCACTGGATTCGTTACGGCTCCAGGTGCGGTGACGCACCATTTGCCTGTCCACGAAGATGGGCGCTTTGACTTCCACCCAGACTTGCACCATTTCAAAGGGGCTGGTGTGGCCGTGGGTGAGCAGGTATTTGGCCAGGCGCATGTCTTGCTCGTAGGTGCGCTCGCTGTCCATTTGCTCGAAGGACATGCGGGCGGCCTGGGCGGGGTCGATGTCGCTGGCGTCAAAAGTTCGGTCTGGGCGGCGTGTGGGGCCTGCGAGGTTGCGCAGGGTGACGAAGCCGTGATCCAAGACATTAACGGTGTTAGAGATGGTTTGCATGGTTACTCCACAATTTCAAGTTCGCCGTCTTGGTTGAGACGGTACCAGGTGTCTGGCAAAACCCCGTCTTGCCCGACGATGACGGCTTTGGCGTGTGTGGCGGGGCCGGAACTAAAGCCGCCAGCGCGACGGGAGAGAAATAGAATGCAGCCCTCAGCGCCTTTGGCCATGCCGCTAATATCTGTTACTACAGCCACCCCACAATCACCTGTGGCGGCGGCACGGCTGCATTCCCCTATAGCAACGGCTATACTATGACTACCTGTAGCCTCAGCGACACCGTACGCACCTCCGACAACAGCCACCCCCCTATCCCCCGTAACGGAGGCTCCTCCATAGTCGTTAGGGGCGAGGGCTACACCGCAATCTCCTGTAGCTTTAGCCGCGCTACAGAGGCCTGTGACGGCAGCTATACCACAATCCCCCTCAGCAATCGCGGCGCCACAACCGCCTGTAACAATGGCTGCGCTCCCGTAATTTATAGCGGAAGCAACACCCCCCTCACCTGTAGCCGAGGCTACGCTATGCTCACCTGTAACTGTGACCGCACTTTGATGGCTTGTGGCAATGGCCGCGCTGTTGTGCCCCGTGGCAACGGCTGCACTGTGTTCTCCTGTAACTGCCGCGCAGCTACGACGGCTGTTGGCCGTGACTGCGCAACGCACACCGTCGGTAAAAGCCACGCTGTAGTCTTCCCCGACAAAGGCCGGGGGTTTAAGACCATCTGAAGCCGAGCTGCGCTTCAGATAATCCACAGCCGCAATGACCAACCCGGAAACACTGATCTCCGGCCCGATCTTGATACGTCTGCTGGATACCTTGGTGTTATCTGTATCGTGACTAAGCTCACCTGATTGCTCCACGAGAGCAAAACGACTACCGATTGGTGGGTAGTATCGAAACACGTCCAGTGGGTTCTTGCATGCATGGAACCCCCTTTCACACGCTTTGACCTGGCCTTCATGTACATACTCACCACCGACTTCGTACTGGAAGTTCCGGCATTTGAAGTTTTTGTCAAAGCCTTTGTAGGCAATGGTTGTGTTCTCTGGTGTCTTTGGTGTGTTACTCATAACCATGAACGGCTGGGGCCGTAGTGTTTGGGTTTTTCTTGGGTGAAGTCCAACCGAGGCGGCGCGGGGAGCGCGGCGACCGTTGGAAGTTGGGTTGTAGGGGCGTAGATGGGGTGTTGGCCGTCCAGGGCGGTGCGAACGATTTTCACAACGCCCATGTCCAGCAGGCAGGAGATGATTTTTGCGGCGGTGGTGTTGTGGCATCCAATGGCCTGGGCCATGTGGACTTGCCGGAAGGCGTCGCGCTGGAGCGCCCAGAGGGTGGCGCGGATGTGCAGGCGCAGGCTTCGGGGGTGGGTGTGAGGGGCTGCCATAAGGGGTGCAGGGTGTTGGAGGGGTGAAGGAGCCACTTGGGGCCAAGGGTGCGCAGGGCGCGCACCCACTGGCGGCGGTTGTGGCGGGTGGTGGTTTCGGCTACGTCGGGGCGCGAGGGCCAGAGTTGCCGGGCTTGGCGTAGGCGGGTGGTGTTCATACGTCGATCTCCGTGACCGTTCCTTCGATGACGAGGGCGGCGATGGTGTCGGGGTCGTCGCTGTCTTCGAGCACGCCCCATTGTCTTTTTTCCAGCGCGCGGGCCAGTTGGTCGTCGTACGAATCAAGCTGGGTTTTGGGACGAATCCAGGCAGCGCCGTCGTACAGGAGGGTGAGGCACCTTTTGACGCCGTAGTAATCCAGCAGGTAGGTTAGGTCTTTCACGTCTTGCGCGACGATCGCGTCCCACAAGTCACAGTAGAGCCAGTCATCAAAGTGGCCTTCGGTGTCTTGGGCCGAAGCTCGGTGCCAATCATCCCAGGCCGTGCCCATGTATTCCACGGGCAGCTTGCGCTGCCGGATGGCCATCTCTGGCCACAAGATACCTGCGTCGAAGCTGTAGGTGTTGGCCACCCACACGCTGCCTTTCTCCAGCCCGGTGTCGCGGTTGAGGATGTGGGCAATGCCGTGGCTGTCCATGAGGACGAAGCGATTGCCTTCGCCAATGTCTTTCTCCACCAGGCGGCGCCACTCTGCTTCGTGGATGAGGCCCGGGGCGTGGGCGAGCTGGGCGGCAAGGCGTTGGGTATAGTGCCATGTGTCGGATTTTGTCCGATCCGCTGCGTTGCCGTGACTGAGGATGCCGTTGTGGATGAGGGCCACGCCGTCCACCACGGGGTAGGGGTGGGCGTTGGTGTGGTCGGTGTCGCCGTGGGTGGTCATTCGGAAGTGCACGGCAGCGTCGCTGCCGCCATCGGGCAGCGACTCAATGAACACCCGCGCCTGGGCGGCGGTGGCGGGCACGATCTTTTGGGTAACAAGCCGCCCTCCGGCGGCGTACATGTAGCCCACGCCATCGCTGTTGTAGGCAAAGACGTTTTCGATGAGGCCGGGGGTATCCAAGAGCAGACTCTTAACGTCTGCTACTGGGCCAGCGAAGATTTGGCACATGGTTCTTCTCCTAAGAATTTGGGGTCTAACACGTTAGGCTGCAAGGGCCTGCGCGGGGGATTGGGGGGTGCGTTTTTTCCCCCGGATGGGAATGCCCAGCCATGCGGCGAGGTGGCGGTAAATCTGGCCCGCCCCATCGGCCAGCCAGGCGCGGAATACGGCTTCGGTGAGTTCGCCCATGCTGGCCTGACGGCAGAAAAACACGGCCGCATGGGCGAATTCAATTTGCGCCAGTAGTCGCTTTTTGTTCAACGAAGCGCGGAAGATGCGCAGCTCGATGGTGTTCTCGGGCTGGGTGTTGACCGCGTGGAAGCGGGAAGAACATTTTCCTTTCAGCGTCTTGACGGGGTTGCCAATCACAACCTTGTCGCCGTCACAGTAACGTTCAGCTTGGCGGCTGGTTCGCCAATGACGCCCAGCAATCCTCTTGACCAGCCCCTCGTTGCGCTCTGCGCAGATGAACTCAATGAGTTTACCCAGCGTCAGATCGCCGAACGCCTTGCGGTCAATGTGGACGTGCATGCCGCAGCACCCCCCGGGGGCGTCCCAGGCGACAAGGCTGTGATGGGGCTCCCACCGAGAAAAGCGCCGGATGTGTTCCTTGAGACCACGGGGGGCGGTGATGATCTCGAACCCCTCCCCGTCTTCAAGTGAGCCATCCTCACACATGATGGCGTAGCCATCGGCAAGCGTGTCATGGGTGTGTTCCAGGGCGGCATCGCGGTTGCCGCTGCACACTTCCAGTTCGATGCCCATGAGGAAGTCCCCCCACTTGGACGATTTGATACTGCGATCGGGGCCGTAGTGGTCAAGCACGTCTTCGCTGTAGTCGTGCAGCAGGTAGTGGCCGTTGCGTTCTTCTTCTTCTTCTTCTTTTTTTT
>JAUMYU010000116.1 GCA_030528485.1 Comamonadaceae bacterium | reverse complement strand
GGCGCAGCCGCATGAGGATGGGGGTGCTGTGCACCCTGATGGTGCTGGGCTTTGCCGCTTGCAAGAACCAGGTGGCGGCTTCGCCCACGGAGGGCGCCTCAAGCGCCGCCAGCCAGCCGCCTGCTGCTGCGCTGGCACCGGCGCCGGCGCCCGTGGCGCAGGTCCCGCAGTCGCTGGTGAGCGGCCTGCCCGATTTCACCCCGTTGGTGGAGCAGGTGGGGCCGTCGGTGGTCAATATCCGCGTGATGGAAAAAGTGGGCCGCAGCGGCTTCAACGGCTTGGGCTCTGGCGACCCGATGGAAGAGTTGCTGCGCCGCTTCTTCGGTATCCGCCCCGATCAGTTGCCGCGCCGGGGCCAGCCCGATATCGAGGAAGAGCGCCCAACGGGCATCGGCTCGGGTTTCATCATCTCGTCCGACGGCTACATCATGACCAATGCGCACGTGGTGAGAGACGCCGATTCGCTCAATGTGACTCTGGCCGACAAGCGCGAATTCCGCGCCAAGGTGGTGGGCACCGACAAGCGCACCGACGTGGCCGTGATCAAGGTCGAAGCGCAAAACCTGCCCGCCGTGCGCATCGGCAATGTCGAGGCGCTCAAGGTCGGTCAATGGGTCATGGCCATCGGCTCGCCCTTCGGTTTGGCCAACAGCGTCACCGTGGGCGTGGTCAGCGCCAAGCAGCGCGACACGGGCGAATACCTGCCCTTCATCCAGACCGACGTGGCCATCAACCCCGGCAACTCGGGCGGCCCGCTGATCAATATGGCCGGCGAAGTGGTGGGCATCAACAGCCAGATCTATTCGCGCTCGGGCGGCTACATGGGCATTTCCTTCTCGATTCCGATTGACGAGGCCATGCGCATTGCCGACGAGTTGCGCACTTCGGGCACGGTGACGCGCGGGCGCATCGGCGTGCAGATTGCGCCAGTGAGCAAAGAGGTGGCCGAGTCGCTGGGCCTGCCCAAGCAGCAAGGCGCCCTGGTGCGCAGTGTGGAGCCGGGCGCGCCAGCCGAAAAAGCCGGTGTGCAGCCGGGCGACGTGATCACCCATGTGGATGGCAAAGCCGTTGAAAGCACGGCCGACCTGCCGCGCATGATCGGCGGCACCAAGCCGGGCACCGCGGTCAAGCTCACGCTGCTGCGCAATGGCAGCAACAAAGACGTGATGGTCACGGTCGATAAAGCCGAAGGCGACAAACGGGCGCAGGGCTTGCTGCAACAACCGGGCGCGGGCAACACCGCATCGGCGCAGGCGCTGGGCCTGGATGTGGCCGAGCTGAGCGCGGCCCAACGCAGCCAGTTGCGCATCAAAGGCGGTGTGCTGGTGCGCGGCGTGGCTGCGGGCAGCCGGGCCGAGCAAGCCGGTCTGCAGCCGGGCGACGTGATCTTGTCGTTGGGCCAGCAGCCGGTGGAAAACGTGGCCGCGCTCAATGCGGTCATCGGCAAGCTGCCGGCCAATCGGCCAACGGCCATTCTGATCCAGCGCGAAGGCATGGCGCATTACGGCATCATCCGCCCGCGTTGATGATGAGACAGTGAGTGCTGCAAAGGCTTGGGCGCTGCAGCGCCCAGCCCTGCCAGCCGGGGGGGCGTGCCGCAAACGTGTGTGCTTGGGCGGGCCAGCGGGTCAGGGCAGCGCAGGGCGGCCCCGGGCTCTTGGGGCGGCCAGCGTTTTGAATGCGATGAAAAAAGGAAAAGTGCGGTTGGCGGCAAAACATAATTGCTTTCCCCTTGCCGCCCGGCTTCATGTCATGGCAGGCGCATGCAATCAAGCCATTGGTTTTTTCATGCCGCGCATTCCTCATGGCGTGAGGGCCAAGACTGGGCGCAGGCTCTTGGGTAGAATGACGCCGCCCAGCCCATCCATACAAGCTCAGTAGGCATTGCAGCGCGCCATCAGGCGCGTGTTTTGTTGGGCCTTCTTCTTTTTTCTCTGCTTTTTCACTTTTGGGGCCAAACGGCAGCGTTCAGGCCGCGCTGAAAAAGCAAGCCCCTTTGCTGGCAGGCGATGAAGCACATCCGAAATTTTTCCATCATTGCGCA
>JAUMYU010000050.1 GCA_030528485.1 Comamonadaceae bacterium | reverse complement strand
CGGTGACGGCAAAGCCCACCAGCACCACGCCCAGCACCAGCCACCAGATGACGCGCAGGACTTCGTAATTCAGTAGTTCATGCAAGATCATGCGGACTCTCCAGCAGCAGTACGAGGGGTCAAGGAAGGAGCGGCGGCGTGGCCCGCTGGTGCGGGCGACAAATCGCCGGGCAAGGCTTGCAGCTCACGCGCATCGGGGCCTTTGCGGATGGCTGCGAGCATCAGCTTCATCTCGATGATGAGCAGCACGGTGTAGATGGCCACAAAGCCCAGCATGGTCAGCAGCACGGTCTTGGCGCCCAGGTTGGAGACGGCCACGGCCACCGGCAGCACGCCTTCGATGGCCCAGGGCTGGCGACCGAACTCGGCCACGAACCAGCCGCACTCGGCGGCAATCCAGGGCAGCGGGATGGCCCACACGGCCAGCTTCAGCAGCCAGGGGTGGGCATCGAGGCGGCGGCGCGCCGAGAGCACGAAGAAGGTGGCCGTCAGAGCGATGAAGAAAAAGCCCAGGCCGACCATGATGCGGAAGGTCCAGAACAGCGGCGCGACCTGCGGCACAGTGTCCCAGGCGGCCTGTTCGATTTGCGCGGCGCTGGCCTGGCGCGGATCGTCCACATAGTGCTTGAGCAGCAGGGCGTAGCCCAGGCGGTCGCTGTGCGCCTCGAACTGCTCCATCAGCGCCTGCGGCGCTTGCTTGCCGTTGAGGGCGCGGATTTGCTCCAGCGCGTCATAGGCAATCAGGCCGCTGCGGATGTGCTGCTGCGCCGAGGCCACCAAATCCTTGATGCCGGGAATTTGCGTGTCCAGGCTGCGCGTGCCGATCAGGCCCATGACCCAGGGGATGTGGATGGCGTAGTGCGTCTTGCGCGCCTCCTGGTCGGGCAGGCCGATCACGGTGAAGGAGGCGGGCGCGGGCTCGGTCTCCCACATGCCTTCGATGGCGGCCAGCTTCATGCTCTGGTGCTCGGAGGAGAGGTAGCCGCTCTCATCGCCCAGCACCACCACCGACAGCGAGCCGGCCAGGCCGAAGGCGGCGGCCACCGTCATCGACCGCTTGGCCAGCTCGATATGTCGGCCCTTGAGCACGAACCAGGCGGCCACGCCCAGCACGAACACGGCCGCCACGGTGTAGCCGGCCGAGACGGTGTGCACGAACTTGGCCTGCGCCACGGGGTTGGTGACCACGTCGAAGAAGCTGTCCACCTCCATGCGCATGGTGTGCGGGTTGAGCTTGGCGCCTGCGGGAAATTGCATCCAGCCGTTGGCCACCAGAATCCACAGCGCCGAGAGGTTGGTGCCGATGGCCATGGCCCAGGTCACCACCAGGTGCTTGACTTTGGACAGGCGCTCCCAGCCGAAGAAGAACATGCCCACCAGCGTGGCCTCCAGGAAGAAGGCCATCAGCGCCTCGATGGCCAGCGGCGCGCCGAAGATGTCGCCCACGTAGTGGCTGTAGTAGCTCCAGTTCATGCCGAACTGGAACTCCATGACGATGCCGGTGGCCACGCCCATGGCGAAGTTGATGCCAAAGAGCACGCCCCAGAACTTGGTCATCTGCCGCCAGATGGGCCGGCGCGTCATGACGTACACCGTCTCCATGATGGCCAGCAGGATGGACAGCCCCAGCGTCAGGGGCACGAATAAGAAGTGGTAGAGGGCCGTCAGGGCAAATTGCAGCCGTGACAGGCCCACGATATCAAGATCCATGAGGGATACCTTTCCAAGAATTCATGCGGGGATTGACGAATGCGTGATGCCCCCCGCACCGGGGAAGACACCACAGTTTTTTTAAAAAAATGCCCAGCCAGCCACTTTCCGGGAGGCCCAAAGCCCCAAAGCAGCCGCTGCGCCGCCCACCCATTTATTTCAAATCAAAGTAAAAACAGATTTAAATCCACCATGCCAAAACAAGTGCATTTTGTTTCTTTTTGATTTGTAAAATAATGGGTTTCAGCCTATCATGCGCTGCCCGGCGGCGCTCTGGCCTCGCGCATCAGCAGGTACAGCCTGCGCACTGGCGCGCGGTAGCGCGGCCACGCCAGGCGCAGCCAGCCCAGCGCCAGCAAAAGCAGCAGCAGCGGCACAGGCCAAGGCTCATCCAGCTCGCCTTGCAAGCCCGCGGCGGCCCAGGCGCACACATTGGCTGTGTGCTCGGGCAGCTCTTGCGGCTGCCCGGCGGCAGCCACCACCAGCGGCCCCTTGGCGGTGCACAGCACCACGGGCAACGCCGACGAAAACGCCCCGCCCCCAGGCATAAACCCCTGCGGCACCAGCGCGCGCAGCAGCAGCGCCAGCACCACCAGCGCCGCCGCCCAAGCCAGCGGCAGGCGATGCAACCGCCGTTGCAGCCCATGCGGCCGGCGCGACCATCGGGGCGGCTGCCCGCACCGCGCGCACCAGCGGCTGCGGCTGGCGCCATTGCGCATCGCTTCAGTCATCGCGCAAGCCTTCCAGCAAACGGGTGAATGCGGGCGTGCCCCGCACGGCCTGCGCGGCAATGCGCCCATGCTCCAGCAACACCAGGCGATCGGCCAGCGCCGCTTCGCGCCGCAAGTGGGTGGCGATCACCGCCGTCTTGCCCTGCAAGGCAGCGTCCAGGCGGGCCAGCACATCGGCGGCGGTGTCGGCATCCAGCCCATCGGTGGGTTCGTCAAGCAGCCAGAAATCGCTCTCGCACACAAACAAGCGCGCCAGCGCCAGGCGGCGGGCCTGCCCGCGCGAGAGGCCCAGGCCGCCCTCGCCCAGCATGGCGTCCAGCCCCTCGGGGCGGGCGGCGATGGCCTCTTGCAGGCCCGCCGCTTGCAGCGCGGCCCACACAGCCGCGTCGGGCAAGCCGCGCTGCTGCAAATCCACATTGGCGCGCACGCTGTCGCCAAACAGCGCCGTTTGCTGCGGCAGGCCCACACTGGGGCGTGCCTGCACGCTGCCGTGGCTGGGCGCCAGCTCGCCGCCGAGGTATTGCAACAGGGTGGATTTGCCGCTGCCGCTGGGGCCGATCAAGGCCAGCCGCTCCCCAACCGCTACTTGCAAGGAGCAGCCTGGGGCCGCATCGCCTTCTGCCCCTGCCTCCATGCCGCCCCAGCCCTGCATGCGCACCGCATCCAGGCAGGCAGCCAGGCCAGGCGCGGGCAAAGGCAAGGCAGCGGGCGCAGGCGCGGCGGCTTGTTGCAGCGGCGCTTGCAAGCGCCGCGCCGCCAATGCGGTGCCAGCCCACTCCGCTGCGCCACGGCGCAGGGCGGCAAACGGCTCCATCGCCGCAATCGCCATCAATACAAAAAACGCCGCCGTGGGCACGGCCATATCGCGCGCCAACACCAACCAGCCCGCCGCCGCGACGGCCGCCGCCAGCGTGAGGGTGTGCAGCATCTGCCACGCGGCCGCCGCCAGCGCATCGCAACGCTGGAGCCGATCCTCCAGGCGCGCCAGCGCGGCTTCTTGCTCCAGCCAGCGCGCCAGTTGGGCATCAAAGCGCCCGGCCATGACCAGCTCGGCCTGCCCGCCTGCCAAATCCAGCGCGTGCTGGCGCAGGCGCTCGCCGTGGCGCGACTGGGCCAGCGTCAGCCGCGCGCTGGCGCGCAACAGCCACCACGGCACGCCCAGGCCCGCGCCCAGCAGCCACAGCAAACCGGCCAGCCCCAAGCCCCAGTGGTGCCAGGCCAGCCAGGCGCTCAGCCCCAGCGAAGCCGCCAGCGCGGCGCACGCGGGTGTGAGCAGGCGCAGATACAAAGCCTCGGCCGCATTCAAATCCCACGTCAGGCGCAGCAGCAGGCGCGCGGGCTGCAAGCGCCATTGCCGGCGCTGCCGCGCCCGCGTGCTGGCCGCTGGCCGCGCCAGGCCGCGAAACAAACGCTCGCGCAAGCCCACCAGGGCATGCAAGGCCGCCGCGTGGGTGAGCACGCGCTCGGCATAACGCCCGCCCGTGCGCCCCAGCGCCAGCAGGCGGATGCTGGCCGAAGGCAAAAAGATGTCGAACGCCAGCGCCGTGCCCACCGCCAGCCCGGCAATGGCCGTAGCCGTGATGAACCAGCCCGAGACGCCCAGCAGCAGCGCCCCCATCAAGGCCGTGGCGCAGGCCAGCAGCAGGCCCAGCGCCATCGCCCGCTCGTGGCCTGCCGTCAGCGCCCCCAGCAAGCGCCGCATGGCGCCGCGCTTGCCTGCCGGGGTGGATGCGCGCGCGCGCTTCATGGCTGCACCTCCTGCCCGCCCTGGGGCATTCCGACGGGCGATGGCGCAGGCTGTGCGGACGGTGCGGGCCTGCGCACCCATTGCGCCTGGCCTTGGGCGTCCAGGTTTAATTCGTAAGGCAGGCTGGCCGCCAGCTCCGGGTCGTGCGTGGCAACCAGCAGGGTTTTGCCCTGGGCCAGGCGGGCCACGCTGGCGCGCACCTGGGCGGCGGTGGCGGCATCCAGATGGGCCGTCGGTTCATCCAGCAGCAGCAAGCGCGTCGGCTCTGCCACGGCCAAACGCGCCAGCGCCAGCCGCAACGCCTCGCCGCCCGAAATGCCGCTGCCGCCCTCGCCCAGACGCACCTGGGCCATGCGGTCGGCCAAAGCGCCCAGCCCGGCATCGCGCAAAGCGGCGCGGGCTTGGGCTGGTGATGCGGGGATGTCGTGGCCCAAATAGAGGTTGCGCGTCAACGAACCTGCCAAAAAATGCGGCGGCTGGCCCAGCCAGCCCATGGCGCGGCGCAAACGTGCGATTGTGCCGCCGTGCAAGGGCACGCCGCCAATGCGCACTTGCCCCTGCTGCGGCTGCACCAGCCCGGCCACCAGGGCCAGCAAGGTGCTTTTGCCGCTGCCGCTGGGGCCGGTGAGGGCGACGTGCGCCCCGGCGGGGATGTCGATGTGCCAGGGCTGGCGGGCGGCCTGCGCAGCATTCACTGCGCTCACTGCCGCTGGCTCTTGCACCGGCGCGGCCTGGGAGGTTGGTTCCGCCTGCGCCTGCATGGTCGGCATCACGCCGCACAGCGCCACGGACGGCGCTTGCCCCTCCAGCGCCTGGGCTTCATCGGCCCCCAGGCCCTGCGCTGGCGGCATGTTCCCGGAACCTGCTGCCTTATCAGCCTCATCGGCCTGCACCAGGGGCGTCAGCCCTTGCAGCAAATGCGCCAGGGTGCGCTGCGCGGCCAGACCGTTGGCGCGGTCGTGCCAGACGGCCGACAGCTCGCGCAACGGCTCGAAAAAACTGGGCGCCAGCATCAGCACAAACAGGCCCTGGTGCAGGCTCATCCGCTCGCCCCACGCGCCAAAGGGCAACTGCCCCAGCAGGTGAAAGCCGACATACACCGCCACCAGCGCCACGCCCAGCGCGGAAAACAGCTCCAGCACCGCCGATGAGAGCATGGCCACGCGCAGCACGCGCATGGTTTGGCGCGCCACCATCTCGCCCAATTGCGTCAGGCGCGCCGCCGCGCTGTCCACGGCATGCAGCGCGCGCAAGGTCGGCAAGCCGCGCAGGCGCTCCAGCAAATGGCCGTGCAGATGCCCCAGCACCAGCATTTGCCGCTCGCTGATGGCCTGGGCGCGCCAGCCCACCAACGCCATGAACAGCGGGATCAAGGGCGCCGCCAGCGCCAGCAGCAGCGCCGCCACCCACGTGTGCATAGCCACGCACACCAGCACCACGGGCGCCACCACCATCACGCGCCACTGCGCGGCGCGGTAGCGCGCCAGCCAGGGCACCACGGCCTCAGCCTGTTCTACCCAGGCGCTGGCCAATTGACCGGAGGAGGGGCGGCGGGCATCCAGCGGCGATGTGGCGCGCAAGCGCGCGGCGAATGCCTGGCGCAGCGCCGTCAACTGCGCCCTGGCCCAGCCGTAGGTGGCCCGCGCGCCCGCGTATTCCAGCGCCGCGCGCAGCACGCCCGCCAGCACCACAACGCCAGCGGCGTACCACAACTCGGCCCACGGCGCGGCCACCAGCGCGGCGCGCGCCTGCTCGCCCGACGCCACGTCCTGGGCCGCCCCTTGCGCATACGCCAGCAAGGCCGTCAAGACCCCGGCCAGCCACCACGCTTGCACCACCCAAAGCAAAGACGCTACACCCTGCAAGGTGTAGCGCCACGTGCTGGCCCGCCCGGCTGGGCGGTTGATGGGACTGAGGTTGGTGCGCACGGCTTCATGCCACTGTGAATCAAATGTTTCCGATTGTGGCTTGAAGCCCCCTCCCCTGCCCTGTTTGCCCGACGAATTCAGTGCGATTTTGACGCTGTAGAGACAGAATCCGCCCCACCATCCGCGTGCCGCCCTGCAAGGGCTGCAACCCGCCCAACCGCCTTAATTTTACAATTCAAAAGAAATATGGAATGAATACCAACATGCCGAAATATGCCAATCTTCATTCCTTTGATTGGAAATTGAAAACCACCCAAGCAACCCCGGCGCCAACGGCATAACACGCTCTATCATGCGCGGCGCTTTTTCACCCTCTGCACCATGCCGATGAACCCGATTGCCTTGCTGCGCCGCTCTGCGGCGTTTGTTGTTTCCGCCCGTCCTCTCGCCCGCCGCGCTGCGCTGGCGAGCATGGCCTGCGCGCTGCTGCTGCCGCTGGCGCACGCCCGAACCCCACAAGCCCAGCCCCCGCACATCCCAAATCCGCCAGGCCTGTTGCCCATTGAGCACTGGCGTCAGCCCAACGGCGCGCAGGTGTGGCTGGTGCGCAGCCCCAGCCTGCCCATGGTGGATGTGCAAATCGACTTCGACGGCGGTGCGCGGCGCGACCCGGCCAACCAGGCCGGTTTGGCCGCCGCCACCGCCGCCATGCTCACCAAAGGCGTGCGCGCCCAGGCGGGCCAGCCCGCGCTGGATGAGGACGGTCTGGGCCGGGCCTGGGCCGATCTGGGCGCCTCCTTTAGCGCCAGCGCCAGCAAAGACCGCTTCACCCTGCACCTGCGCAGCCTCACCGATGCAGCCTTGCTGCCCCAGGCCGCGGCGCTGGCCGCACGCCAAATCGGCCACAGCGCCTGGCCCCAGGCCGTCTGGCAGCGCGAACGCCAAAGCTGGAGCGCCGCCTTGCGCGAGGCGCAAACGCACCCGGCCACCATCGCCGGGCAAGTCTTTGCGCAGGCCGTGTATGGCGATCACCCCTACGGCTACCAAACCACAGAGCAAACGCTGGCGCGCATCACGGTGGGCGACATGCAACGCTTTTACGCCACCCACGTGCGGCCTTGCCAGGCCAAAGTCTCCATCGTCGGCCAGATCGGGCGCGAGCAGGCCAGCGCGCTGGTGGCGCAATTGCTCTCCGGCCTGGCGCAAGGCGCTTGCAGCGCGCAGCCCGGGTTGCCCGAACTGCCCGCCGTTGCGCCGCTGAAAGGTCCCAGCGAACAGCGCCTGCCCTTTGCCGCGCAGCAGGCCCAGGTGCTCATCGGCCAGCCCGGCATCCGCCGCAACGATCCCGACTTTCTGCCCCTGCTGGTGGCCAACCACATCCTGGGCGGCAGCGGCTTTGGCTCGCGCCTGATGGAACAGGTGCGCGAAAAGCGCGGCCTGACGTATGGCGTTTTCAGCAGCTTCAGCCCCGGCAACCACGAAGGCGCCTTCAGCATCCACCTGCAAACCCGCGCCGACCAGGCCCAGGCCGCAGCCGATCTGGTGCACCAGGTCGTGGCCGAATTCGTCGCCCAAGGCCCCACGGACAAGGAGCTGCAAGACGCCAAAGCCAACCTCATCGGCGGCTTTGCCCTGCGGCTGGACAGCAACGCCAAGCTGCTGGGCAACCTCGCCAACATCGCCTGGAACAACCTACCGCTCGATTACCTGGACACCTGGACGCAAAACGTGCAAGCCCTGACCCGCCAGGACATCCACCGCGCCGTGCAGCGCGTGCTGCGCCCCGACGCCCTGGCCACCGTCATCGTCGGCGGCAGCGCCACGGCCAATGCCCGTTGATTCGCGCGCTGATTCACACCCCTTAAATTCCAGATCAAATAAAAAAACAAAAAGCCTTTCGGCAATACCATGTTGCCGAAAGGCTTTTTTGATTTTTCCTTTGATTGATAAATAGTAGGCAATCACCCCATCATCGCATTGCGAATCATGGTGCCGTAAGGCGTATCCGTCAGCACCTCCAGCAACATCGCGTGGGGCACGCGCCCGTCGATGATGTGCACGGCATTGACGCCACTCTTGGCCGCATCCAGCGCCCCGGCAATCTTGGGCAGCATGCCGCCGGAAATCGTGCCGTCGGCCACCAGCGCATCAATGCGCGCCGCCGTCAGCTCGGGCAGCAATTGGCCCTGTTTGTCCAGCACGCCGGGGATGTTGGTGAGCATCAGCAGCTTCTCGGCCTGCAACACCTTGGCCAGGCTGGCGGCCACCACATCGGCGTTGATGTTGTAGCTCTCGTTGCCCGCGCCAAAGCCAATGGGGCTGACCACGGGGATGAACTGGTCGTCTTGCAGCGCCTTGACCACGGCCGGATCGATATGCTCGATATCGCCCACCTGGCCCACATCGTGCTCCATGCCGGGGTTTTGCGCATCCACCATCTTGAGCTTGCGCGCGCGGATCATGCCGCCATCGCGCCCCGTCAGGCCCACGGCCTTGCCGCCAGCCTGGTTGATCAGGCCCACGATGTCTTGCTGCACCTCGCCCGCAAGCACCCATTCGACGACTTCCATCGTCTCCGCGTCCGTCACGCGCATGCCCTGGATGAAATGGCCCTGCTTGCCCAGGCGCTTGAGCGCCGTCTCGATCTGCGGCCCGCCGCCATGCACCACCACGGGATTGATGCCCACCAGTTTGAGCAGCACCACATCCTCGGCAAACGCCGCCTGCAATTGCGGATCGGTCATGGCATTGCCGCCGTACTTGATGACCATCGTCTTGCCATGAAACTGGCGGATGTACGGCAGGGCCTGCGAGAGGATGTGGGCTTTGTCATGCGGGGCAATGGCAGTCATAGGCGACGCTCTCCAACTGGGCAAAAAAGGGGAAGAAAAAAACAGCGGCGCATTGTGCATGAGCCAGCCGGGGGGCGAGCTCAGTGTGGGCCAGGCGCGCCCGCATCTGGCGCTGCCGCCCTTTCGGGCGAGAGCAGCAGCCGCTCGATCACCCCGCGCCGCTCCAGCCGCACGCTCTCGGGCAAGTGGGTGGCCACATTCGACTCCGCCTGGATATAGCTGTAGAGCATGAAGGCGCGCGCCTGCGCTTCGTGCAAACCGAACTGCAAGGCCAACCACCCGCAAGTCATCGAAGCCTATCTGGGCAAACGGCAGGCCGCACATTGATGTTTTACAAATCAAAGTAAAAATGATTTGATATCCATCATGCCAAAATTATTGTAAAATATTTCTTTTTGAAATATAAAAACCAAAACGCGCCCATCGCAAGGCGCGTTTTGGCGCATCTGGGCAAACCTATAATCGCGCGCCATCGTGCCCCGCCCCCCTTCGCCTCCGGCGTTTGTCAACCCTTGCTGCCCATGAAAACACTGATCCAGGGAGGCCGCCTGCTTGACGCGGCCAGCCAACTCGATACCACGGGTGATGTGGCCATCGCCTCCGGCCGCATCATCGCCGTCGGGCAAGCCCCGGCGGGCTTTGCGCCCGAGCGCGTGATCGACGCGCGCGGCCTGTGGGTGCTGCCCGGCCTGGTCGATTTGTGCGCCCGCCTGCGCGAGCCGGGCTACGAGCACGCGGGCATGCTGGAGAGCGAAATGCGCGCGGCCGTGGCCGGTGGCGTCACCGCGCTGGTTTGCCCGCCCGACACCGACCCGGTGCTGGACGAGGCCGGCCTGATCGAGATGCTCAAGCTGCGCGCCAGCCGCCTGCGCCAGGCCGCGCGCCTGTTTCCGCTGGGCGCGCTGACCAAAGGCTTGCAAGGCGAGGTGCTGACCGAAATGTCGCACCTGACCGAGGCCGGTTGCGTGGGCTTTAGCCAGGCCGAATCGCCCATGCGCAGCAACCAGGCGTTGCTGCGCAGCCTGCAATACGCCAGCACGTTTGGCTACTCCGTCTGGCTGCGCCCGCAAGATGCGTCGCTGGGCGGCGGCGTGGCCGCCAGCGGCCCCCTGGCCCAGCGCCTGGGCCTGGCAGGCGTGCCCGTGGCGGCGGAAACGATTGCCCTGCACACCATTTTCGAGCTGCTGCGCGCCTGCCCCTGCCACGTCCACCTGTGCCGCATCAGCAGCGCGCAAGGCGTGGCGCTGGTGCGCCAGGCCAAGGCCGAAGGGCTGCCGGTGACGTGCGATGTGAGCGTGCATTCGCTGCTGCTGACCGATACCGACATCGGCTACTTCGACAGCCGCGCCCGCCTGCTGCCGCCGCTGCGCCAGCAGCGCGACCGCGAGGCGCTCTCGCAGGCGCTGGCCGACGGCACGATTGATGCGCTCGTCTCCGACCACACCCCGGTGGCCGACGATGCCAAGGAAGTGCCCTTTGCCGATGCCGAGCCGGGCGCCACGGCGCTGGAGCTGTTGCTGCCCCTGGCCCACAAATGGGCCGAACAGGAAGGCGTGCCGCTGCTCACGGCCCTCTCGCGCGTGGGCGCGGGCGCGGCGCGCGTGCTGGGCGTGGCGCTGGGTACCTTGAGCGCCAGCGCGGGCCGCCTGACGCCGGGCGGCATGGCCGATGTGTGCCTGTACGACCCGCAGGCGGAATGGGCCGTCACCCCCCCTGCGCTGCAAAGCCAGGGCAAATACACGCCGTTCGAGCAAGTGCCCATGCCCGGGCGTGTGCAGGCCACATGCGTGGCGGGCGATTGGGTGTACGAGCGCGCCGGGGCGTGAGAATCCCATCAATTACAAATCAATGGAAATATGGTATCAATACCACTTTGCCGAAATGGCAATATTTTTCTTCCTTTTGATTTGTAATAATAACAAAAAGCGGCTCCAGGCCGCTTTTTTTATTTGCTCTATTTGGACAGCAAGCGCATGGCGTCCTCCAGCCCCTTGATGGTCAGGGGGAACATGCGCCCGCCCATGAGCTGGCCGATGAGGTCGATGCTGTGGCGGTAGGGCCAGGAGGCTTGCGGCTCGGGGTTGATCCAGGCGTGCTGGGGGAAGGCATTGGTCAGGCGTTGCAGCCATTCGGCCCCGGCCTCGGCGTTGTGGTATTCGACGCTGCCGCCCGGTTGCAGGATTTCGTAGGGGCTCATGGTGGCGTCGCCCACGAAGATGAGTTTGTAGTCCTTGTTGTACTTGCGGATGATGTCCCAGGTGTCGAACTTCTCGGTGAAGCGGCGGCGGTTGTGCTTCCACACGAAGTCGTACACGCAGTTGTGGAAGTAATAAAACTCCAGGTGCTTGAATTCGCTTTTGACGGCGGAGAACAGCTCCTCCACGCGGGGGATGTGCTCGTCCATGGTGCCGCCCACGTCCATCAGCAGCAGCACTTTCACGCTGTTGTGCCGCTCGGGGACCATCTTGATGTCCAGCCAGCCCGCATTGGCGGCGGTGGCGCTGATGGTGCCGGGCAAGTCCAGCTCCAGCTCGGCGCTGGTGCGCGCGAATTTGCGCAGGCGCTTGAGGGCGACCTTGATGTTGCGCGTGCCCAGCTCCTGGGTGTCGTCATAGTCGCGGTACATGCGCGCGTCCCACACCTTGACGGCGCTTTTTTGCCCGCCCTTGCCGCCGATGCGGATGCCGCGCGGGTTGTAGCCGCCGTGGCCAAAGGGGCTGGTGCCGCCGGTGCCGATCCATTTGTTGCCGCCTTCGTGGCGGCCTTGCTGTTCTTCCAGGCGTTTTTTCAGCGTCTCCATCAGCTCGTCCCACTCCATCGCTTCCAGCGCGGCTTTTTGCTCGGGCGTGAGTTCGCGCTCCAGCAGTTGCCTGAGCCAGTCCTGGGGAATGGCGCGGGCCAGCTCGGCGCGTTGCTCCACACCGTGGAAGTAGGCGGAGAAGGCGCGGTCGAACTTGTCGTAGTGTTTTTCGTCCTTGATGAGCACGGTGCGCGCGAGGTGGTAGAAGGCGTCCATGTCGCCCACGTCTTGCGGGTCGGCCAGCGGGCCGATGACGCCCGCTTGCAAGGCTTCGAGCAGGGCCAGAAATTCCTTGACGGAGATGGGCAGGCCGCCCGCGCGCAGGGTGTAGAAAAAGTCGATCAGCATGGCTGCGTAGTCGGTGGCGGGGTGTGGGAGGCGTGGGGAAAGCCGGCAAGAAGCCTTGCGTGGCGCCAGGCTGGCTGCCGGGCCTGATCGCGGCTCTGGTGGCGCACCAACTGGTGCAGCAGATGGGCGCGGGTTTCGGGCCATTCTTCACGGGTGAGGCTGTACATGACGGTGTCGCGGATGGTGCCGTCGCGGCGCAGCGCGTGGCCGCGGATCACGCCGTCTTTTTTCGCGCCCAGGCGCTCGATGGCGCGCTGGCTGGCGTAATTGAAGTTGTCCGTGCGCCAGCCCACCACGCGCGCGCCCAGCGTCTCGAAGGCGTGGCCGAGCAGCAGCAGTTTGCAGGTGGTGTTGACGTGCGTGCGCTGCACGCGCTGGGCATACCAGGTGTAGCCAATCTCCAGCCGCAGCACGGCAGGCAGCATGTCGTGGTAGCTGGTGCTGCCCAGCACTTCGCCACTGGCGGCCTCAATGACGGCAAAGGGCAGGCGCTGGCCTTGTTGCTGCATCTGCAAGGCGGTTTCGATATAGGCGCGCACATTTTCCGGCTCGGGCACGCCGGTCACGCGCAGTTCCCACAACCGGCCGTCGCAAGCGGCGGCGCGCAGGCCGTCCTCATGGTGCAGTTGCAGCGGCTCCAGGCGCAGGCCGTCGGCGTTCAAGGTGGTGGGGGCGATGGCCCAGTTCATGGCTGTTCTCCAGGGGAAGCGGGGCGCAGGGATGGCGCGGCCGCCAGCAACTCGGCCAGGCGCTGCGCGTCCTCGGCGGCGATGTAGCCGATATGGCCGCTCACGCTTTGGCCGTCATCATTGCCGGGGCAGGCGCTGTTGGCGGAGCGGTAACGCTGGGTGCCGGTGCGGTCGGTCAAGGCCAGTTCGTAAATGGGCGCGCCGATTTCGCATGGCCCGGCCTCTTGCGTGCGCAAGTTCGCCAGCGCATCACGGGCGGCGGCGCTGGCCTGGGCCAGCGGGCGTTCGATGACAACGTGGGCGACTGGCGCAGCGGTTGGATCTGCCGTGGCGGCGCCCGCCCACTGGCTTTTGACGATGGCGATATGGGCCTGCGCGTCGTCATGCCGGGGACGCCAGACCAGCGCGCCTTGCACGTCGTAACCGCTGCCGCAAGCGGCCAGGGCAGCGGTGCTAAGCGCGACCACGATGGAGCGGGTACGGCAGTGGCGGGATCGCAAGCCACGCAGGCGGGCGGGGGCATCCAGGGGCATAGGCGGGGGCAGCGGTTGTTGGCAGTGGTCAGCGGTTGCGCTGGTTCATGAACACGAGTTTTTCCAGCAAGGTGACGTCCTGCTCGTTTTTCAGCAAAGCGCCCAGCAGCGGCGGCAGGGTGATTTTGTCGTCCTGGCTGCGCAGGGCTTCCAGGGGGATGTCCTCGGCCACCAGCAGCTTGAGCCAGTCGATCAGCTCGCTGGTCGAAGGCTTTTTCTTCAGGCCAGGCACGCTGCGGATTTCGTAAAAGCTCCTGAGCGCCGCGCTCAGCAGCTCGCCCTTGAGGCTGGGGAAGTGCACGGCCACGATCTGGCGCATGGTGTCGGCATCGGGGAATTTGATGTAGTGGAAAAAGCAGCGGCGCAAAAAGGCGTCGGGCAGCTCTTTTTCGTTATTGGAGGTGATGAACACGATGGGGCGCTGGCGCGCGCGGATGAGTTCGCGCGTTTCATAGACGTAGAACTCCATGCGGTCGAGCTCGCGCAGCAAATCGTTGGGGAATTCGATGTCGGCCTTGTCGATCTCGTCGATCAGCAGCGCCGTGGGCTGCTCGGCGGTGAAGGCCTGCCAGAGCACGCCTTTGACGATGTAGTTGTGGATGTCCTTGACGCGGTCGTCGCCCAATTGCGAATCGCGCAGACGGCTGACGGCGTCGTACTCGTACAAGCCCTGCTGCGCCTTGGTGGTGGATTTGATGTGCCATTGCAGCAGGTTCAGCCCCAGGGCCTGGGCCACTTCTTCGGCCAGCATGGTTTTGCCCGTGCCCGGCTCGCCCTTGACCAGCAGCGGGCGTTGCAAGGCAATAGCCGCGTTCACGGCCAGCTTGAGGTCTTGGGTGGCAACGTACTGATCGGAACCTTGGAATTGCATGCTCATCCTTTGAAAGAAAAACGGGGCCAGGCGGCGGGGAAATGAAGAAACGGGCGATTTTGCCGCACGCCCATGCCATCACTGCCAGCGCAGGCCCTCCCCCACCTGCCAAAAACTTGCCAAGAGACAGTTATTTTACAAATCATCAGGAAACAAAATCACCATGTTTAGGCATGATGACAATAAAACCATTTTTACCAAATGGAATTTGTCGCAAAAAACGCAAAAACGCCCTGCACACCCGCGCAGGTCACGCCCAATCGCACCGCGCCGCCGCCCATGCCGCCAGGGCCGGACGCCGCCTACTGGGGCGAAACCGCCACACCCGGCCCATACCGCCCGCCAAACACCGCCCAAAGCCGTCCGGGCGCGCAAAAAGGCCCTGCGCTTGCGTGGTGGCAGTGGCACAATCGCGCCCATTCTTTTCCGGCGCCTTCCCCCACGCCCCGCATCCGCCAATCGGTTCAGCCGTGTCGCGGAAGGTTTTTGTCAAACCAGCTAATGCGCTCCCAAGGAGCGCCGAGGTCCCGCGAGTCATGAGCGATCCCACCCTGTACCAGCAATACCAGGGCAACACCCATCTTTTCGGCAGCAACGCGCCGTATGTCGAGGAGATGTACGAAAACTATCTGGCCGACCCCACCAGCATCCCCGAAAGCTGGCGCGAATATTTCGACGCGCTGCAAAACACCCCGGCCGCCGATGGCAGCTTCGGCCGTGACGTGCCGCACCAGCCCGTCATCAACGCTTTTGCCGAGCGCGCCCGCCAGGGCGTGACCCAGGTGGTCGTGGCCAGCGGCGCCGATACCGAAATGGGCCGCAAGCGCACCGCCGTGCAGCAGTTGATTGCCGCCTACCGCAACGTAGGCCAACGCTGGGCCGATCTGGACCCGCTCAAACGCACGCCGCGTCCGCACATCCCCGAGATGGAGCCGGCCTTCTACGGCCTGGCCGATGCCGATCTGGAAACGGTGTTCAACACCAGCAACACCTTCTTCGGCAAGGACACGATGACACTGCGCGAGCTGCTCAACGCCCTGCGCGAGACCTACACCACCACCATCGGCGCCGAATACATGTACCTGACCGACCAGGCGCAAAAACGCTGGTGGCAGGAAAAACTCGAAAGCGCGCGCACCAACCCGCACCTCAACGCCGAGCAGAAAAAGCACGTGCTCAAGCAGCTCACCGCCGCTGAAGGGCTGGAGCGTTTTCTGCACACCAAATACGTCGGCCAGAAACGCTTCTCGCTCGAAGGCGGCGAGAGCTTCATCGTCGCCATCGACGCGCTGGTGGAGGCCGCTGGCGTGGCAGGCGTGCAGGAAGTCGTCATCGGCATGGCCCACCGCGGCCGCCTGAACGTGCTGGTCAACGCGCTGGGCAAGATGCCTGCGGATCTGTTTGCCGAATTCGAGCACACCGCGCCCGAAGACCTGCCCGCAGGCGACGTGAAATACCACCAGGGCTTCAGCTCGGACGTGCCCACCGCGGGCGGCCCCGTGCACCTGACGCTGGCCTTCAACCCCTCGCACCTGGAAATCGTCAACCCCGTGGTGGAAGGCTCGGTGCGCTCGCGCATGGACCGCCGCGGCGATCCGCAAGGCAAGCAGGTACTGCCCGTGCTGGTGCATGGCGATGCGGCCATCGCCGGCCAGGGCGTGGTGCAGGAGACGCTGGCCATGTCGCAAACGCGCGGCTACACCACCGGCGGCACGGTGCACTTCGTCATCAACAACCAGATCGGCTTCACCACCAGCGACCCGCGCGACACGCGCTCAACCTACTACTGCACCGACGTGGTGAAGATGGTCGAAGCCCCCGTGCTGCACGTCAACGCCGACGACCCCGAGGCCGTCGTGCTGGCCACCCAGCTCGCGCTGGAATACCGCATGACCTTTGGCCGCGACGTGGTGGTGGACATCATCTGCTTCCGCAAGCTGGGCCACAACGAGCAGGACACCCCCATGCTCACCCAGCCGCTGATGTACAAGAAAATCGCCCAGCACCCCGGCACGCGCAAGGTCTATGCCGACAAGCTCATCGCCCAGGGCGTGCTCGATGCCGACGGCCCCGAGGAGATGATCCGCGCCTACCGCGCCGTGCTCGAGCATGGCAAGAACACCGTCGAGCCGGTGCTGACCAACTTCAAGCGCCAGTACGCCGTCGATTGGGCGCCCTACCGCAGCAAGTGGACGGACGAGGCCGACACCGCCATCCCCCTCTCCGAGTGGAAACGCCTGGCCGAGCGCCTGACCACCCTGCCCGAGAACGTCACGCCCCACCAACTGGTGAAAAAGGTCTATACCGACCGCGCCGCCATGGGCCGTGGCGAAATCCCCGTGGACTGGGGCATGGGCGAAGGCATGGCCTTTGCCTCGCTGGTGGCCAGCGGCTACCCCATCCGCCTCTCGGGCGAAGACAGCGGTCGCGGCACCTTCAGCCACCGCCACTCCGTCATCCACGACCAGAACCGCGCCAATTACGACGAGGGCGTGTACATCCCGCTGCAAAACATCGCCGAAAACCAGGCGCCGTTCGTGGTGATCGACTCCATCCTCTCGGAAGAAGCCGTGCTGGGCTTCGAGTACGGCTACGCCTCCAACGACCCGCACTCGCTGGTGATCTGGGAGGCGCAGTTCGGCGACTTCCTCAACGGCGCGCAGGTGGTGGTGGACCAGTTCATCGCCTCTGGCGAGGTCAAGTGGGGGCGCCTCAATGGCCTGACGCTGATGCTGCCGCACGGCTACGAGGGCCAGGGCCCCGAGCACAGCTCGGCGCGCATTGAGCGCTTCATGCAGCTCTCGGCCGACACCAACATGCAGATCGTGCAGCCCACCACGGCCAGCCAGATTTTCCACCTGCTGCGCCGCCAGATGCTGCGCCCGCTGCGCATCCCGCTGGTGATCTTCACGCCCAAGAGCCTGCTGCGCAACAAGGACGCAACCTCGCCCATCAGCGAATTCACCGAAGGGCGTTTCCGCACCGTCATCGGCGAGCAAAACGAGGCCATCCTGGCCAAGGCCGACAAGGTCAAGCGCCTGATCGCCTGCTCCGGCAAGGTCTATTACGACCTGGTGAAAAAGCGCGAGGAACTGGGCGAGGACAACGTCGCCATCATCCGCATCGAGCAGCTCTACCCCTTCCCGCACAAAGCCTTCGGCGCGGAAGTCAAACGCTTCCCCAACGCCAGGGAAATCGTCTGGTGCCAGGACGAGCCGCAAAACCAGGGCGCCTGGTTCTTCGTGCAGCACTACATCTACGAAAACATGCTCTCGGGGCAAAAGCTCGGCTATGCCGGGCGCGCCGCATCGGCCTCTCCCGCAGTGGGCTATGCCCACTTGCACCAGGAGCAGCAAAAGGCGCTGGTTGCCGCCGCCTTTGCGCGCCTCAAAGGCTTTGTGCTGACCAAGTAAGCCCCGGCAAGGCTGTCGCCCTGACCTTCAACCAGGGCGGCAGCCTTCTTCTGCTGCTTTTCGCTTTTTTCACCCACTCCCCCGCACCTTTCCTCGAACCCCACACCAAGAGACATTCCCATGGCCGTCATCGAAGTCAAAGTTCCCCAACTCTCCGAGTCCGTTTCCGAAGCCACGCTGCTGCAATGGAAAAAGAAAGCCGGTGAAGCCGTCGCCGCCGACGAAATCCTGATCGAAATCGAAACCGACAAAGTCGTGCTCGAAGTGCCCGCCCCCTCCGCTGGCGTGCTGGCCGAAATCGTCGAAGGCGACGGCGCTACCGTCACCTCCGACCAGCTCATCGCCCGCATCGACACCGCCGCCCAGGCCGCTGCTGCACCTGCCGCCGCCGCACCCGCGCCAGCCGCTGCCCAGGTTGCGGCCCCTGTTGCCGCTGCGCCTGCCACGGCATCGGCCAGCAAGGCCGGTGTCGCCATGCCTGCCGCTGCCAAGATCCTGTCGGAAAAAGGCATTGACGCCGCCAGCGTCGCAGGCACCGGCAAGGATGGCCGCGTCACCAAAGGCGACGCATTGGCTGCCCAACCGGCCGCTGCCAAGCCCGCCGCCGCGCCCGTGGCCCCGGCCATCGCCGGCGAGCGCCCCGAGCAGCGCGTGCCCATGAGCCGCCTGCGCGCCCGCGTGGCCGAGCGCCTGCTGCAATCGCAGGCCACCAACGCCATCCTGACCACCTTCAACGAAGTGAACATGGCCCCGGTCATGGATCTGCGCAAGAAGTACCAGGACAAGTTCGAGAAGCAGCACGGCGTGCGCCTGGGCTTCATGAGCTTCTTCGTCAAGGCCGCCGTGCATGCGCTCAAGCAATACCCCATCGTCAACGCCAGCGTGGACGGCAACGACATCATCTACCACGGCTACTTCGACATCGGCATCGCCGTGGGCTCGCCGCGCGGCCTGGTCGTGCCCATCCTGCGCGACGCCGACCAGCTCTCCTTTGCCGACATCGAGAAGAAGATCGCCGAGTTCGGCGCCAAGGCCAAGGAAGGCAAGCTCAGCATCGAGGAAATGACCGGCGGCACCTTCTCCATCAGCAACGGCGGCGTGTTCGGCTCGATGATGTCCACACCCATCATCAACCCGCCGCAATCGGCCATCCTGGGCATCCACGCCACCAAGGAGCGCGCCGTGGTCGAGAACGGCCAGGTCGTGGTGCGCCCCATGAACTATCTGGCCCTGTCCTACGACCACCGCATCATCGACGGCCGCGAAGCCGTGCTGTCGCTGGTGGCCATGAAGGACGCGCTGGAAGACCCGGCCCGTTTGCTGTTTGACATCTGATGGCATTGCATCCGGAGCAGGCCCCGCGCCAGCTCCGGATGCGCAGCTCCATGGCAGGCAACACACCCAAGATCATCATCCTGGCTGGCCCCAATGGGGCCGGTAAAACGACGTTTGCAAAAGAATATCTGCCTGCGGAAGCGTCTTGCCCCACCTACATCAATGCCGACTTGATCGCGGCGGGCCTGTCGCCTTTTGCACCTGAGCTGGCGGCCGTTGCAGCCGGTAAATTGATGCTGCAACACATCCGGCAATGCGTGCAAAGGCGCGAAGGCTTTGCAGTGGAAACCACGCTCAGCGGCAGAATGTATGCGCGCCTGATTCCCCAGTGGCAGGCCATGGGCTATCGCGTAGAGCTGGTTTTTTTGCAACTGCCATCGGTTGCCTTGGCCATTGAACGTGTGGCGCAACGTGTCAGACAAGGTGGGCACAGCATTCCTGCCGAGACGATTGAACGCCGCTTTTATGCTGGCAAAAAGCATTTCGAGCGGGTTTACAGGCCGCTGGTCAATCGCTGGACGCTGATTGACACCTCCCAAACGCCGTACACCGTTTTAGATTCAAGTAGTCGGCCATGACTTCCACAGTACCCAAAACGACTCCTGAAGCCCGACGCGCGTGTCCACCCTCGGATCACCTCGCCGGCATCGAACGCGCCCTGCAACGCGCCTACGAAAACGCCTGCCGCATCGCCTGGCAAACCGGCACGGCGATGGTGTTCGAGAAAGACGGCCAGATCGTCAAAGTCCATTTCCCCCAACCCACCCCTCCCACATTCACACCATGAGCAAAGCATTCGATCTCATCGTCATCGGCGCTGGCCCCGGCGGCTACATCGCCGCCATCCGCGCCGCCCAACTGGGCATGAACGTCGCCTGCGTGGACGCCTGGAAAACCAAAGACGGCAAACCCGCCCCCGGCGGCACCTGCACCAACGTCGGCTGCATCCCCTCCAAGGCCGTGCTGCAATCGAGCGAGCACTTCGAGCAAGCCAACCACCACTTTGCCGAGCACGGCATCAGCGTGGGCAAAGTCAGCATGGATGTCGGCCAAATGCTGGCGCGCAAGGCCAGCGTGGTCAAACAAAACAACGAAGGCATCCTCTACCTGTTCAAGAAGAACAAGGTCAGCTTCTTCAACGGCCTGGCCTCCTTCACCAAAGCCGTCGAGGGCGGCTTTGAAATCCAGGTCAGCGGCGACAAGCCCGAAACCCTGACCGGCAAGCAAATCATCATCGCCACCGGCTCCAGCCCGCGCGCGCTGCCCGGCGTGCCGTTTGACGAAAAAGTCGTGCTCTCCAACGACGGCGCGCTGGAAATCGCCAGCGTGCCCAAAAAGCTCGGCGTGATCGGCTCGGGCGTCATCGGCCTGGAACTGGGCAGCGTCTGGCGTCGCCTGGGCGCGGAGGTGACCGGGCTCG
>JAUMYU010000115.1 GCA_030528485.1 Comamonadaceae bacterium | reverse complement strand
CATCAACACCTACGAAGAAGACCCCGACTTCAAAATCGTGACGCATCAGTTGTGATGCACCATTTGTGACACAGCAGCGGGGCAATGGCTGGGGCAGGCGGCGCTCTGCTCTGTGCGCTGCCTGCTTTGTATCAAGCCCCTGCTTCAAGCGCCCACTGCTCGCCCCTTGCGGGCTTGCGCTTTCCCGCCCCGCTGCCTTTTCGGCCTGCACCCTCATACAAATTGCGCTGAATTGGCCTGAAGCTGTGTAAGCTGGCCTGTGTGATCCAAGCCCACGCCCGCCTGAAAAGCCATCCGGCTCTCCCTAGCGACAACGGCCACTTCGGCCACAGGCCCAGCCCGCCACGCCCATACACAATCGCAACCGGCCAGTCACAGCCCTATATCCATCAAGAAAAAAGCGCACGGTCGCGCCTCTTTCAGTCTTGAACGTACCAGCCCCAAGCCAGCATGCTGCTTACAGCATATTTCTGCGGTCCGCGTGCAAAAAATTGCAGATTCCTATCTTTGTTACGGAATTTTCACCCTGTTTTAGCACTCTCACAACATGAGTGCTAACATGATCCACACCTGATGCTCATGCCGTCTGCATGGGCATCATCTTTCTGAAAGGAACTCAATGGCCAATACCACCGCTTTGCCTGTTGATTCTTCTTCCTCGGCCAGCACCGCGCTGGCTTTGGCGCCCGGCTGGTCCAGCGCTGTCACCCTGCCCCCTTTGGGCAATCTTGAAGCGTACATCAGCGCCGTTAACCGCATGCCCATGCTCACGCCCGAGCAGGAGCTGGATTACGCGCGCAAACTCGTCAAGCACAGCGATCTGGAAGCGGCTGGCCGCTTGGTGATGTCGCATCTGCGCCTGGTGGTGTCCATCTCGCGCCAGTACCTGGGTTACGGCCTGCCGCATGGCGATTTGATTCAGGAAGGCAATATCGGTTTGATGAAAGCGGTGCGCCGCTTCGACCCCGAGCAAGGCGTGCGCCTGGTCAGCTACGCCATTCACTGGATCAAGGCCGAGATCCACGAATACATCCTCAAGAACTGGCGCATGGTCAAGGTCGCCACGACCAAGGCCCAGCGCAAGCTGTTTTTCAATCTGCGCAGCAAGAAGCAGAGCTTTCGCGCCCATGCGGCGATGGATGCCGATGAAGGCTTCATCCCGCGCGAAAGCCTGAGCGAGCAGGAAATCGACATCATCGCCAAAGACCTCAACGTCAAGCGCGAAGACGTGATCGACATGGAAACCCGCATGACGGGCGGCGACGTGGTGCTCGACCCGGCCCCCGGCAACGACGGTGAACAGGCCTATGGCCCCATCGCCTACCTGTCTGACGCGCGCCACGAGCCCACCGCCGTGATCGAAGCACAGCAGCGCGACGAAATGGCCACCACGGGCATTGCCGCCGCGCTCGATACGCTGGACGATCGCAGCCGCCGCATCGTGGAAGAGCGTTGGCTCAAGGTCAATGACGACGGCTCCGGCGGCATGACGTTGCACGAGCTGGCGGCCGAGTACGGCGTGAGCGCCGAACGCATCCGCCAAATCGAGGTGGCCGCCATGAAGAAAATGAGAACCGCCCTGCAGGCTTACGCCTGATACAGGCAAGCCTTCACACATTCGGGCAGCCAAGGCTGCCCGTTTTTTTGGAGCCTTTTCAATGTCTCATCGTGAAGTGATTGGGAATGGCGCGGGATGGCATGCAAGGCACACATCTTTGCATGTGGCGCAGTGCATGGCCCGTGCGACATGTGCAAGATGGTGGACAAGATTTGCACCGCAACAAACCGTCCGCTTCCATTTTCAAGCGCCCGCGAGGAGATTTTGAACAGGCTCTAAGGAATCCGTTTCGCCCAAACAGCCCATCAAACCCCTACTGCGTTCATAGGCACCGCACGACTTGCACGGCAGGCACGACTATCATTGCCAGCCGTTTGAAACTTGAGAACCTTGATGGATGGGGGTGTTGCCCATGTCGGCCCAAATATCGCTTGAAGCATCGCTGGCCCAAAGCCTGATGTTTCTGGCAAGCAGTGTGGTGTGCAGCGTATCGGTGGGCGCTTTGCTCAAGGCCGGGCGCG
>JAUMYU010000049.1 GCA_030528485.1 Comamonadaceae bacterium | reverse complement strand
TCGACCGCAGCGGCCACACCCGCCGCATCCGCGATGCGCACGTGCTGCGCTGATGCAGCATCGCTCCATCAAAGGCACACCCAAAGGCACATATTGGGCTGCGCTGTGCGGCACTGAAGTCCGCAACAACCATCGGCCCGGTTTTCAGCCGCTGGCCGCGCCATAAAATTTGCCGCATGCCACACACACCCGCAGCGCCCGCATCGCCTTTTCACACTTTGCTCAAGTCCGTGCGCGCCGTGTTGCCCGGCCTGACCGTGGCCGTGGTGGTGGCGCTGGCCGCCACCTTCGTGGCCGAGCATTACGGCGGCCCCAAGTTTTTGTATGCGCTGTTGATCGGCATTTCGCTGCATTTCCTCTGCGAGCATGGCCGCTGCCAGGCGGGCATCGAGTTCGCGGCCAAGAAGCTGGTGCGCTTTGGCGTGGCGCTGCTGGGCGCGCGCATCGCCCTGGCCGACGTGAGCGCGCTGGGCGGCTGGGGCGTGGCGGCGCTGGCGGGCGCGGTGGCGCTGACCATCGGCTTTGGCCTGCTCATGGCGCGGCTGCTGGCGCAGCCTGCGGTGTTCGGCCTGATCTCCGGCGGGGCCACGGGCATTTGCGGCATCTCGGCGGCCATGGCGATCTCGGCCACGCTGCCGCAGACCGAGGACAACGAGCGCTACACGCTGATGACGGCCATTGGCGTGGCGGTGCTGTCCACCGTGGTGATGGTGCTGTACCCGCTGCTGGTGCAATGGGCGGGCTGGCCGGTGCCGCTGGCGGGGCTGTTTCTGGGCGGCGCCATCCACGACGTGGCGCAGGTGGTGGGCGCGGGCAACATCGTCTCGCCCGAGGTGGCGCAGGCAGCCACGCTGGCCAAGATGATGCGCGTGGCCATGCTGGTGCCGGTGGTGCTGGTGCTGGCGCTGATCTTCCGAGATGAAGTGGCGGCCTTCGCCCGCGCCGGGGGCAGGCAGGCCAGCCGCCCGCCGCTGCTGCCGCTGTTTCTGCTGGTGTTCGTGGCGCTGGTGGTGGTCAACAGCCTGGGCTGGATTGCCGCCCCCGTGCAGGCGGCGGCGGGCAGCGCCTCGCAATGGGCGCTGGTGGTTTCGATCGCGGCGCTGGGGGTGAAGACCTCGTTCCAGAAAATCCTGGCGCTGGGCTGGCGGCCGGTGGCGCTGCTGGTGAGCGAGACGCTGTTCGTGGCGCTGTTCATGCTGGTGGTGGTGGCGCTGCTGGCGCGTTGAGAGTTTTTTGAGGGCTGGCCCCGACACAAAAAAAGCCACCGACGAAGGTGGCTTTTTTGGGTGTGTATCAGCCGCATCAAGCGCCATCAAGCACAAGAAATTCAGGCCATTTCAGCGCAACAGAGGCACGCCCGTTTTTTCCTGGATTTCTTCAAATGTCACGCCATCGGCCAATTCGATCAGTTTGAGGCCCTCTGGCGTCACATCCATCACGCCCAAGTCGGTGATGATGCGATCCACCACGCCCACACCGGTCAGCGGCAGCGTGCACTGGGGCAGGATTTTCAAATCGGTAGTGCCGTCCTTCTTGCGCGCCACATGCTCCATCAACACGATAACGCGGCCTACGCCAGCGACCAAATCCATGGCGCCGCCCATGCCTTTGACCATCTTGCCGGGGATCATCCAGTTGGCCAGATCGCCCTTATCCGTCACCTGCATCGCGCCGAGGATGGACAGATTGATCTTGCCGCCGCGAATCATGGCAAACGATTCGTGGCTGCCAAAAATGCTGCTGCCCTTGATGGTGGTGACGGTTTGCTTGCCGGCATTGATGAGGTCGGCATCCACTTCGTCCTCATAGGGGAAGGGGCCGATGCCCAGCATGCCGTTTTCCGATTGCAGCCATACTTCCACGTGGTCAGGGACGTGGTTGGCCACCAGGGTGGGGATGCCGATACCGAGGTTGACGTAAAAGCCGTCTTGCAGTTCTTTGGCCGCACGTGCGGCCATCTGGTCTTGAGTCCAGGCCATTTGCTGATGTCTCCTTGTCAAACTTTGCGGTCGCGCGTGGTGCGCTTCTCGATGCGCTTTTCGGGGGTGGGGTTGTGCACGATGCGATGCACGTAGATGCCAGGCAAATGCACGTCATCCGGGGCGATCTCGCCAGTGGCGACGATGCGCTCGACTTCCACAATGCAAATCTTGCCGGCCATCGCAACGGCGGGATTGAAGTTGCGTGCCGTCAGGTTGAAGCGCAGATTGCCGCTGCGGTCGGCAATGTCGGCTTTGACAAGCGAAATTTCCGGGAAAAGCGCATGCTCCATCACATAGGTGTGACCGTTGAACTCGCGCAGCTCCTTGCCCTCTGCCACCAGCGTGCCAACGCCTGTGCGGGTATAGAAAGCGGGAATGCCTGCCCCGCCTGCGCGCAGCTTTTCGGCCAGCGTGCCTTGCGGCGTGAACTCCAGCTCCAGTTCTCCGGCGAGATATTGGCGCTCAAACTCCTTGTTTTCGCCCACATAGCTGGAAATCATCTTTTTGATTTGGCGCGTCTCCAGCAACTTGCCCAGGCCGAAGCCGTCCACACCGGCGTTGTTGGAAATGACGGTGAGATCTTTCACGCCGGTGGCTTGCAATGCGTCAATCAGCGCCTCGGGAATGCCGCACAGGCCAAAGCCGCCAACTGCCAGGGTCTGGCCGTTGGCCACCAGCCCTTTAAGGGCTTCCGCGGCCGAAGGATAGATTTTGTTCAAGGGATATCTCCTGTGTTGTCTCGATAGGAATGCGATGGGCCTCACAATGCGGTAGCGCCCGCCAAGCAAGGCGGGCGCTACCATAGCATGCGCGGTGACAAGGCCCGGTGGGCCAGCCATAAAAGGTTCAAAAGGTCGCGTTTCTGGCTGCTCTGGCATCTTCCATCGCTTGCCAGACTTTCAGTGCATCCACAGTCGCAGCCACATCGTGCACACGCACAACGCGTGCGCCCTGCTGCACAGCCAGGACCGCCGCTGCCACACTGGCCGATTGGCGCTGCCCCACTTCACGCCCCGTAATAGCCCCCAATGAAGACTTGCGCGACCACCCAACCAGCCAGCTCAAGCCCAGCGGCTGCCAATCCTGCTGGGCTGCCAATAGGGCGAAGTTCTGCTGCACGGTTTTGCCAAAGCCAATACCGGGATCGAACACGATTCGCTGGCGCGCCACGCCTTCGTTCAGGAGCGCCTGCATGCGCTCCTGCAAAAATGCCAGCACTTGGCTGGGCACGTCGCCATGCATGGGGGCGAGTTGCATGGTTTGCGGCTCTCCATGCATGTGCATCAAGCATACGCCACATTGCGGGTGACGCGCGACCGCCTCTACCGCGCCAGGCTGACGCAAAGCCCATACGTCGTTAATGATGTCCGCGCCCAAATCCAGCGCCGCACGCATGGTGTTTGCTTTGTAGGTGTCCACAGAGATGGGCGCACCCCATTGAACCAGCTCTCTCAACACGGGTTGCAGGCGCCGCCACTCCTCCTCCTGGGGGACTACTGCACTGCCTGGGCGCGTAGATTCCGCCCCCACATCCAAAATAGCCGCGCCTTCTTCGAGCAATCGCTCGGCGTGCTGCAACGCGGCGCGCGTGTCTGCGTGCACACCGCCATCAGAAAATGAATCGGGCGTGATGTTGATAATGCCCATCACCTGCGGCTGCTCCAGTGCGATCTCGTAGCGCGCTGTACGCCATATACACCGTGGTGACGCATCGTGAGCGCGTTGCGCCGAAAGCATCGACAGGTCTGTAGTTGCTTGCATGCTGTGTGATCCATGAAAAACGGGGCTGCAAGCCCCGTTGTAGTGAGAAGGGAGGACTCGGCAAAAGCCTATCCTCTAGCCATCATGCCGCAGTTGGCGCCGGATCGGTCTTGGCTTCTGGAGTGCCACCGCTGCTGCTGTCGCCGCCAGATGGTGTGCGCGGTGTGAAATCCTTGGGCGGACGCGGCTCCCGCCCCTCCATGATGTCCACAACCTGTTCGCGCCCGATGGTTTCCCAGGTCATCAGCGCCTGCATCATGGCTTCCATCTTGTCGCGGTTCTCTTCCAGAATTTTTTGGGCGACAGCGTATTGCTCATCCAAAATGCGGCGAATTTCCGCATCCACACGCTGCTGCGTCGCTTCACTAATCGTTGTGGTTTTGGTCACGCTGCGGCCCAAGAAGACTTCGCCTTCGTTTTCCGCATAAACCATTGGCCCCATTTCCGGACTCATGCCATAGCGGGTCACCATGTCACGCGCGATTTTGGTCGCCCGTTCGTAATCGTTGGAAGCGCCGGTAGAAATCTTCTTGACGAACAAGTCCTCAGCAATACGCCCGCCAAACAGGATGCTGATTTGATTGAGCATCTGGTCGAAATACATGCTGTGCGAATCGCGCTCGGGTAATTGCCAAGTCACCCCCAGGGCGCGGCCGCGCGGCATGATGGTCACTTTGTGGACCGGATCGGTGCCAGGCAGCACCTCTGCCACAATGGCATGACCCGCTTCATGATATGCAGTGGCACGCTTTTCTTCCTCGGTCATGACCATGCTGGCCCGCTCAGGGCCCATATAGATTTTGTCCTTGGCCTTTTCAAAATCCTGCATTTCCACCACGCGGGCATTGCGGCGCGCAGCCATCAAGGCCGCTTCATTGCAAAGGTTGGCCAAATCAGCGCCACTCATGCCAGGCGTGCCACGGGCAATGATGGTGGGGCTAACGTCTTGCCCAATGGGGATTTTGCGCATGTGCACATTCAGGATTTGCTCGCGGCCACGGATGTCGGGCAAGGTCACATAGACCTGACGGTCGAAACGGCCCGGGCGCAACAAGGCGGAATCCAGAATATCGGGGCGGTTGGTAGCGGCGACCACAATCACGCCAAGGTTGGTTTCAAAGCCATCCATTTCCACCAGCATCTGGTTCAGCGTCTGCTCGCGCTCATCATTGCCGCCGCCCAGACCTGCGCCACGTTGGCGCCCCACGGCATCAATTTCATCGATAAAGATGATGCAGGGGGCATTTTTCTTGGCGTTTTCAAACATATCGCGCACGCGCGCGGCGCCCACGCCAACAAACATCTCCACAAAATCAGAGCCCGAAATGCTGAAAAACGGCACTTTGGCTTCGCCTGCGATGGATTTGGCCAACAAAGTCTTACCCGTACCCGGGGGACCAACCAATAGCAGACCACGCGGGATACGTCCCCCCAAACGCTGGAATTTCTGCGGGTCTTTCAGGAAGTCAACCACCTCCTTGACCTCTTCCTTGGCTTCATCGCAGCCAGCCACATCGGCGAACGTGACGGTATTGTTGCCTTCGTCCAGCATGCGCGCCTTGCTTTTGCCAAAGCTGAAAGCGCCGCCTTTGCCGCCGCCTTGCATTTGACGCATGAAGTAAATCCATACGCCAATGAGCAACAGCATAGGCCCCCAGCTAATGAGCAAAGACCCCAATAAAGAACGTTGTTCACGCTCCTTGATATTGAACTTGACATCGGCATTGAGCATGTCGTTAATCAAGTTGCGGTCCAGAAAGGTGCCTGTGGTGCGAATGCGTGAGCCATCGACGGCTTTGGCAATGATCTCCACACTACCCGAGCCCATCTCCCGCACTTCCGCTTCCTGAATTTCGCGGTTTTGCACCATGGAAATGAATTCGGAATAAGGCTTTTGCTGCGAATTGGCGCCCATGCCGGTGTCGAACTGTTTGAACACGGTAAACAAAACGGCAATGAGCACCAGAAACGGCACTGCCTTGGTAAGCCATTGGTTGTTCAAGCTACTTGCTCCTGAAAACGGCGCATCAAAAGGGGGGAGCGCCTCAGAGATTGAATGACGTGGGAAGCCCCGACAGATCACCACTGCCTACCCGTTTCGCAATGGCAATTGGCCGGGAAATGCGGACGATTCTATGCCTTTCAAGCAATACATAGGGTCTGAAAGGCTTTCTGTGCCCAAGGGTCATTGGGCAAAACCGGAAGGAAAGAATGCACTTGGGGGCTGAGCAATAATATGACCCAAATTATGCTCGCTTCCCATCACCCTGCCCCCCCTTCCCCTGACGAGCGCGTTGGCGTGTTGCTGTGCAACCTGGGCACTCCCGATGCTCCCACGCCTGCCGCTGTCAAACGCTATCTGGCGCAATTTCTCAGCGACCGCCGTATCGTCCAGTTACCGCCGCTGCTCTGGCAACCTATTTTGCATACGCTGGTGCTGCCTCGCCGCAAAAAAGCTTCTGCAGAAAAGTACCAGAAAATCTGGACAGAAGAAGGCTCCCCGCTGCTGGTGCATACACGCAAACAGGCGCTCATGCTCAAAGGCTGGCTGGGCGAGGCGGGAATGCGCGGCATTGAAGTGGAAGCTGGCATGCGCTACGGCAAGCCCAGTATTGCCGCTCAGTTGGCGCGCTGGCACGCGCAGCATATCCGTCACATTCTGATCGTGCCGCTTTATCCCCAGTATTCGGCAACGACGACCGCCAGCGTGGAAGATGCCGTCAGGGCCTGGGCCAAAACCCAACCGCAAGCCCCCGCATTCAAGCTCATCTCCCATTACGCCGATGACGCCGGTTACTTGAACGCTCTGGAACACAGCGTGCGGCAGCATTGGATGACGCACGGGCGCGCCGAGCAATTGGTGATGAGCTTTCACGGCATCCCCCAGCGCAACGTCGAGCAAGGCGACCCCTACCAACAGCAATGCTTGCAAACAGCCCAAGCCCTGGCGCAACGTTTGGGTTTAACGGCTGGGCAGTACTGCGCCACCTTTCAATCGCGTTTTGGACGCCTGCCCTGGATCAAACCCTACACACAGCCCACGCTGGAGGCGTTGGCGCGCCAAGGCGTGAAAACGGTGGATGTCATCTGCCCAGGCTTTGCCAGCGACTGTATCGAAACCCTGGAGGAAATCGATATGGAGGTGCGCCAAGCCTTTCTCGAGCAAGGCGGGCACGAATTCCGTTACATCCCCTGCCTCAATGAACGGCCCGAGTGGATTTCGGCGCTGCGCGACTTGGTCATGCCCCATTTGCGTGAGTGGCGGCAGCCGTAGGACTTGCACGCTTCAATCGGGCAGGTCTTGCTTGCGCTCTTTTTTGCCAAAGGCAGTGCTACTGGGGTGACGGCCTTTGCATGAGCAAGGACAACAGCAAGGCCTGCACAGCGATCAACACCGCATACGTCGCCATCTGGCCATCTTCCCCAGTCCACACCAAGCCAGCCAGCAGCACGGCGCTGCCCAGCAGGCCGCCTGCCAGCGCGCAAACCCACCAGCGCATACGCCACTGCGTGCGCCTGAACACCAGCCGCGCCAACCCTGTGGAAAACACAGCCACACCCCAGGCTGGCGCCAACAAGGCCAGCAAATGCACGACAAAAGCGGAAACAGCCATTACACAAACAATACATTTCAAAGGAAAAATTATTTCAATGCAGTATTGACAAAACAAGCAAATTTATTTTCCTATTGATTTGTAAAATTACAAGCGCCGTAGCCCCCGAATCAAGCGTTGCGTATGCAAGTCACCACCCAGGAAGTGCGCAAACGCTGCACGCAATTGGGGCTTGATATCCGCCACACCAGCATCCACGGCCTTCATGCACTCCAGCAAAGCCTGCGGGGAGGCCAAGGCCCGCTCAATCGCCAACCACTGCGCGCCGCTCAAGCTGCGCCGACCGTCCGTGACGGCGTGCAGGCCCACCTCGGGGATCAGCGCATAGCGCCCTTGCTCCTGCAAGGGCTGCTGATCCACGGTTTGGCAGGCCAAATCGGGCAGCATGCCCAACTGCCGCAAGAGCACCAGCTCAAACGCGCGCAGCAGCGTCTCCAAAGCCTGCCCCGGTGCATGGGCCAGCACATGCAAAGTGGCCATATACGCATCAAAAACCGCCGCATGCGGCTCGCTGCGCACCAGCATGCGCATCAGCAATTCATTGAGATACATCCCCGCCAGCAATGCCTCACCACGAGGCGCTGCCGGCCCACCAGCGCGCTCCACACCTCGAATGGCCCCGATCTCCCCGCCCTCCCCTTCGGCGTAGGAGTAATCGACACGCAGCAATTGCAACGGCAACAACAACGCGCGGAAATTGGACGTGGGCTTTTTGGCCCCTTTGGCCACCAGCGTCACACGCCCTTTCTCACGCGTGAACAGTTCCGCGATCACGCTGGATTCACTGTAGGGATATTGGTGCAGCACAAACGCATGGTGCTGGGAAGCGCGCCGCAATTGGCGCGCGGGCGGCGCATGGGCTTTGCTTCTGGATATGCGAGAAGGGCTGGATCCCTTAGCCTTCCCTTCTTCAGTCGGCCAGGCAAAGGCATCCCCATCACTCATAGCCGTAAGCGCGCAGACGCGAGGCGTCGTCCGACCAGCCCGAGCGCACCTTCACCCATAGCTCGATGAACACCTTGGCATCGAGCAGCTTTTCCAATTCTTGGCGCGCCTCCGTGCCGATGCGCTTGAGGCGCTCACCCCGCTCGCCAATCACCATCGCCTTATGGCTGTCCCGCTCAACCACAATGCTTGCCGCAATCCGCACCATGCGGTTGGCCGTTTTTCCCGGCTCTTCGGTAAACGTGTCGATCAGCACTGTCGAGGTATAGGGCAATTCATCACCCGTCAGGCGAAACAGTTTTTCGCGAATGATCTCAGATGCCAGAAAACGCTCGCTTTTATCCGTCAGCTCATCCTCGGCGTACCACCAATCCTGCTCAGGCAAATAAGGCCTGCAAACCTCCAGCAAGTGCGCTACATCCTTGGGGTTTTTCGCCGAAATAGGCACAAACTCTGCAAAGTCATGGCGCTCCTGCATGGATTTAAGCCAAGGCGCCAGCTCCGAGCGCCTATGCAAAACGTCCAGCTTGTTGGCAACCAAAATCGTCGGCAGACGCCCTTCAAAAAGGGAAAGCACTTGCGCATCTTTCAGCGAAAAATTGCCCGCCTCCACGACAAACAGCACCAAATCCACATCACCAACCGTGCCCACAACGGCCTTATTCAGCGACTTATTCAACGCCGATAAATGCCTGGTCTGAAAGCCAGGGGTATCCACGAAAACATACTGCGTGTCTGCCACAGTGCGTATCCCCGTGATGCGGTGCCGCGTCGTCTGCGCTTTACGCGATGTGATGCTGATTTTCTGGCCCACTAAAGCATTCAGCAATGTGGACTTGCCCACATTCGGCCGCCCCACAATGGCAATCAAACCGCACCGCGCGGGCCCCTCCTCTTGCGCAGAGGATGCCGCCTTGTCGCCAGGGCCTTGCTGAAAAGATGGTTGATTCATTTCTTCTTTCCTTTCCCCTTCATTCGATGGGAACGCCCCTCAAGCTCCAAAGCTTTCAACACCCCGGCCGCAGCCTGCTGCTCTGCCGCTTTACGGGAAACACCCTTCCCCGTAGCGATCAGCTTCACAGAACTCACCCGGCAGAGCACCACAAAAATTTGCTGATGGTCTTGCCCCTGCACTTCCTGCAACTCATACTCAGGCAAAGCCATGCGGCGCGCTTGCAGCCATTCCTGCAACTGGGTTTTTGCATCCTTGGCTTTGACCTGTGCAGTCGAAGACAAATCCACATCCCGAAAGCAGTGCGCAACCCATTGCTGCGCCCAAACCAAACCACCCTCAAGATAAATCGCGCCAATCAATGCCTCAAATGCATCCGCCAACGTCGAAGGGCGCAAATGGCCTTCCGTTTTACGCTCCCCGTCGCCCATCAACAGCGCATCTTGCAAACCCAAGCGCAACGCAATGCCATGCAAAGACTGTTCACACACCAAATTGGCCCGTGTACGTGAGAGCTCTCCTTCACTTGCACGCGGCAAACGCTCCATCAACCAATGGGAAATACAAAGATTCAATACCGCATCACCTAGAAATTCCAGCCGTTCATTATGCGTACTTGAATAACTGCGGTGGGTACACGCCTGTTTAAGACGGGCGCTGGCAACATTCAGTTGCGGCAAAACCTCGCGCAGCGAAGAAAGCAGTAGAGCAGACACAAATTTATTTAGAGCTAGCGTGAAGTTTATAAGTCAAATAGGCCGGCCCCACCAAAGGAATTTCACGCACGTAATCCACATCAACAACGACTTGATCGTTTTGCTTGGAGACTTGCAAATCTTTGGAAGATATAGGATTTTCATACTGCTCCAAATATTCAATACTTGCAACCCGGTCGTAAATTTGACGAATCTCCAAAACCGTATTTCCGGCAGAAGCCTGCTTCAAAGCGCGCTTGATCGCCAAATACTCAGTCATCACAGGCACCGACTTAAAAACCACATACCCTGCAAAAACCAAAACTGCCGCCAACAAGCACAAACCAATAAAGGTCATCCCGCGCTGGCGGGATGCCAGCCGCAGCGCACTGCCTCGAGAAGAAAATATTTCCATGATTACTCTCCCAAAAGCTACAGATTAATGTATTTTGCCAATTCGCCCAAGGTCGGATAAATTCATCCAGACCGCCACAGCGCGACCCACGATATTCTCCTCCGGAACAAATCCCCAAGCCCGCGAATCGGCTGAATTATCACGGTTGTCACCCATCACAAAGAAGTGGCCTTTGGGCACCCGGCACGTCACACCTTCCACGCTGTAATCACAGTCCTCGCGAAACGCCTTGAACGATTCGTAAGGCGCCAGCCCAGGCTCAACACGGGGATTGTTCAAAACCTCGTAGGAATGCCCCCCTAAAGTCTCTTCCCAGCGCTTCGCATGGCGCATAGAGTCACGATCAAAATAATCAGGTTGAGGGACGGTATTAACGGATTGGCCATTAACCGTCAGCTTCTTATTGAGATAACTCACGGTATCACCTGGCACTCCAATGACACGTTTAATGTAATCCTTCCGTGGGTCTGGCGGATAACGGAACACCATCACTTCTCCACGCCCGGGCTCGCGCCCTTGTGTCAGCTTCGCATTCCAGACAGGCATCCGCAAGCCATAGGTGAACTTATCCACCAGGATCAAGTCGCCCACCAGCAAAGTAGGAATCATTGAACCAGAAGGAATGCGAAAAGGCTCATACACAAATGAGCGCAACACAAAAACCGCCGCAATGACAGGAAACAGCCCGGCTGTCCAGTCCAGCCACCAAGGCTGTCGCATTATATTTCCGGCTGCACTTTTAATATCAATTTCTTCAACCGCAACACCTTGAGTCTCCAAGGCTTTTTGACGCGCCGTCAATTGCTCGACCAACGCATTGGCCTGCCGCTTCCGATGCGGCTGAAAATAAACCTTTTCAGCGACCCAATAAGCACCCGTAACAACCGTTGCCAACAGCAAAAGCAATGGAAAGTTACCCTCTATACGCCCCATCAGCCACAAAGCGACATAACCAACCACCAAAGCCAATTGCACGCCAGTGAGTACAGCAATAAATTTCACAAGTACGCCTATTCGCCAAACAATTAATCTTCCACCTGCAAGATAGCCAAAAAAGCTTCCTGCGGCACTTCCACAGAACCAATCTGCTTCATGCGCTTCTTGCCAGCCTTTTGCTTTTCCAGCAGCTTACGCTTGCGGGTAATGTCCCCACCATAGCATTTTGCCAACACGTTTTTACGCAAGGCTTTGACGGTTTCACGAGCGATAATTTGCCCACCAATGGCAGCCTGAATCGCCACATCAAACATTTGACGAGAAATGACTTCGCGCATTTTGGCAACCACAGCGCGCCCACGGTATTGCGCCTGACTGCGATGCACAATAATGGACAACGCATCCACACGCTCGCCATTCAGAAGAATATCCACTTTCACAACATCAGACGGTCGATATTCTTTAAACTCATAATCCATGGATGCATACCCGCGACTGACGGATTTCAGCTTATCGAAAAAGTCCAGCACAATCTCAGCCAATGGCATGTCATACGTCAGCATCACCTGACGTCCGTGATAGGCCATATTGAGCTGAATACCCCTTTTCTGATTGCACAGCGTCATCACCGCCCCCACGTAATCTTGGGGCAGGTAAATATGTACCGTCACAATGGGTTCACGCACTTCATGCAGCTTGCCGCTTTCAGGCATTTTCGAAGGGTTTTCAACCTGAGCAACTTGACCATCAGATTTCAACACCTCGTAAATCACGCTGGGCGCGGTGGTGATCAAATCCTGATCAAACTCGCGCTCCAACCGCTCCTGCACAATCTCCATGTGCAACAATCCCAAAAACCCACACCGAAAACCGAAACCCAGCGCCTGGGAAACTTCCGGCTCAAATTGCAGCGCAGCATCATTGAGCTGCAGCTTTTCCATCGCATCACGCAAAGCATCGTACTGATTGGCTTCAGTGGGATAAAGTCCTGCAAAAACCTGGGGCTGAATTTCCTTGAAACCAGGCAATGGCTGCTCAGCCACTCCAGCGTTATTCGGGAGCTTTTTTTCCAACGTAACCGTATCTCCCACTTTGGCCGCTTTCAGCTCTTTAATCCCTGCGATGATGAAGCCCACTTCTCCTGCATGCAATGCATCTCGTGCCGTAGAGGCTGGCGTAAAAACCCCCAGGCTGCCTGCTTCATAAGCAGCGCCTGTCGCCATGAGACGAATACGCTCGCCTTTGCGAAGCTGACCATCCACCACTCGCACCAGCATCACCACCCCCACATAGGGGTCGAACCAGCTATCAATAATCATGGCGCGCAGCGGCCCATCGGGATTGCCCTTGGGAGGCGGCACTTTGCGCACGATCATTTCCAAAATGTCTTCTACGCCCAGCCCCGTCTTTGCTGAAGCCGCAATGGCCTCTGATGCATCAATGCCAATCACATCTTCGATTTCGGCCTTGGCATTATCAGGATCAGCCTGAGGCAAATCCATTTTATTCAGTACCGGCAATACCTCCACCCCCAGGTCCAGCGCGGTATAGCAGTTGGCAACGGTTTGTGCCTCTACACCTTGGGAGGCATCAACAACCAATAAAGCGCCCTCGCATGCGGACAACGAGCGGGAAACTTCATAAGAAAAATCTACGTGCCCGGGCGTGTCGATCAGGTTGAGGTTGTAAACCTTGCCATCCTGAGCTTTATATTGCAGCGCTGCAGTTTGCGCTTTAATGGTGATTCCACGCTCCTTCTCGATATCCATAGAGTCGAGAAGCTGCTCGGACATTTCCCTCTTACTCAACGCACCACAAAATTCAATCAAACGATCCGCCAAAGTGGACTTGCCATGATCAATATGGGCGATGATGGAAAAATTTCGAATATGGTTCATGAAGCTGAAAAATAATGCAGCCAAAGTAAAAAAATGCGCCTACTCTTATTGAGCAGGCGAAAAAACCTCTTGGGGGAAATACCCCCAGCGACGCCAAGCGACGGATTTTAGCGGCAAGGGGATGAGGGGCTGGCGCACTCTAAAGTTTTTGCGCTTCCTTGGAGCCTTTGGCCAAATAACGCTCTACACGCAACACCGTCTGCCCCCGCTTCAGCTCACGCAAGAGTCGATCCAATTGCTTCTGCCCTTCCACCGATACTTTTGCACGCACCTCCGTCGTCTTGAGGCGCCCTCCATCCAGCATTTCGATGAGCAAAATATTGGCACCGCATAAAGCGATAGCCTTTGCGGCCTCTGCCAACGCGCCAGGCGTGTTTTCCAGATGCAAATGCAGCATCACTTCAAAGGTTCCGAAGGGTTTTTCCGCCCACTCGATTTCCATCGCAGACGATGTCGCCCCCTGAAAAGCGCGCTGTCCGGCAGGGCACTCGCGGCGGTGCACTTCAACCCCCTTGCCGGCAACAAATACGCCCAAAATTGCATCGCCCGGGATAGGGTAGCAACAGGGAGAGTAGTACGCAGCGGCGCTGTCTTTGTCTCCGACCGTCAATACAACAGAAGACACGTTCTGCATCAAACTCTCGCGCGAGAGCAGCAAAGCATCCGGCCTCATCCCCAACGCACGCAACGGCTTGTCCAATCGCTTTGCCACATCTGCCGCAACCAATCGACCATGACCAATATCCAGCAAAACTTCTTTGTGCGTTTTACCCGGATAAACTTCGCCGAGGCACTGCCGCACCGCCTCTGCCTTTTCAGACTCTTCCACCCCCGGATATCCAATCACGTGCAAAGCACGATCCAGAATTTTCTGCCCTAGGGCCAATAATTTGCTTTCATCTGCCTTGCGAATATAGGCACGAATTTCAGATCGCGCCTTCCCTGTTTTAACAAACCCCAACCACTCAATGGCAGGCGTCGCCACAGGTGAAGTAAAAACTTCAACCTCATCGGAATTATTTAACTCCGTATGCAGTGTCACAGGGTTGCCATTTACGTTAGCGCCCACCAGACTATTGCCCAATTCACTATGAATTGCATAGGCAAAATCCACCACCGTTGCTCCAGCGGGGAAAGCCAGCACACGTTTTTGTGGGGTAAAAACGTAAACCGTAGTCGGGTGCAAATCTTTTTTGACATCACTAAGAAAGTCCGTTACAGCGCCACCGGAGACATGCTCAATCTCCAGCATGGACTTCATCCAGCTCTCATCCCAGCCATCTGCGTTGGTGGAGCCCAAGCCTTTCTCCTTACCCCAGCGTGCTGCAATCACCCCGATTTCTGCAAGCTCTCGCATAGACTCGGTGCACAGGTTGATCTCTACTGTGACATTGGAAGGCCCCATAACCGCCGTATGCAAGGATTGGTAACCATTACTTTTGGGGTTAGCAATGAAATCTTTAATCGAATTGGGAAAAGGCCGATAAACCTCATGCAGAACACCTAGCCCCGTATAGCAATCCAGCGGATTTTCTAATACCGCCCAAAATTCGACGACATCGTTAATTTTGGCAAAACCCTGTCGCTTGCTACTCATTTGCTTATACAGTTTGCTCAAAGTAGGCACTTGTTCAATCAAGCGGACTTTGATTTGCTGCTTTGCGAAAGCCTGCTCCAGTTCTTCTCGAATGGCCTTGATCGCGCTTTGGCGACGACCTTTGACCTTATCCACCGCTTTGAGCAAGATTTGGTAGCGCCAAGGATGCAGATGCTGAAACGACAAATCCAGCAATTCTCGATACGTCGTATGCAAACCGAGCCGAGCGGCGATTGGCGCATAGATTTCCTGCGTTTCCTGCGAAATCCGCCCCCATTTACGACGCGGCGCAAGTGAGAGCGTGCGCATGTTGTGCGTACGGTCAGCCAGCTTGATGAGCATGACGCGCACATCTTTCGACATGGCCAACAGCATTTTTCGGAAAGAAGCCGCCTGAAGCTCCTCCTTGGTCTGGTTTTCCACCTTATCCAGCTTCGTCACGCCATCGACCAGTCCGGCCACCTCCGTGCCAAACATTTGCGCCATCTCCCCTTTGCTCACGCCGCAGTCCTCCAAAGAGTCATGCATCAACGCTGCCATCAAGGCGGGGGCGTCCAGCTTCCAATCGGCGCACAACTGCGTAACGGCGATGGGGTGGGTAATATAGGGTTCGCCGCTATTGCGATACTGTCCACTATGGGCACGATGCGCAAATTCAAAGGCTTCACGCACGCGCAAGCGATCCGCCTCAGCGAGATAGCCCAGCGTGGCATACAGACTCTCAAACGCCTGCGCGACCAACGCTTGGTGTTCTGCCGAGAGCACGTGCGCAGCATCGCCCGAAACGGCTTGAGAAGTGGGATTGGTAATAGAAGGGGATGGGTGGCCTGCCGATGTCATTTTCTAAATGTAGCAGTTCACGCAAAAGCTTTCATCGCATGTGGCGAAAAAACAAAACGCCCCTTGGCGGGGCGTTTCGATCCATGCTTTCGGCTTGCGCCTGTGCTGCTTTAGGTGGGAACTTTACGCAGCATTTCGATGCCTGTTTTGTTCTCGGCGATTTCGCGCAAAGCCGTCACGGCGGCCTTGTTATTGGTTTCCACTTTAGGCGTATGGCCTTGATTGATCATGCGGGCGCGGTAAGTTGCAGCCAACACGAGCTGAAAACGGTTGGGGATATTTTGCAAACTATCCTCGACGGTAATGCGTGCCATTGGGAAATCCTTTGATGTGCCTTTGCGGCAAAAAAACGGTGGGTAGTGAAAGCGCAGTCGGCCGATGGGATTCGCGCCAGTCTCAAAGCCAGTCAAGACTGGATGCCCAGCGCCTCGAAAGTGGCCGCTCTGGCGCGGCGCTGAGCTACGTAACGCAGGCGCTGTGCATGCACGACGCTTTTCAGATCAAAAACGGCCCGCTCGAAAACCTCGTTGATTATAAGGTAGTCGAAATTCTCCGCCTGGGCCATCTCCACGCGGGCGTTGCCCATGCGCAAGTCGATGACGTCGGGGCGGTCTTCGCCGCGGCGCTCCAGCCTGGCGCGCAGTTCTTCCAGGCTAGGGGGCAGGATGAAAACCAGCACCGCGTTGGCAAATACACGCTTGATCTGCATGGCGCCCTGGAAGTCGATCTCCAGCACCACGTCAGCGCCTTGTGCAATGCGGTCTTGCACGGCTTTCTTGGCCGTGCCGTAGCGGTTGCCATGCACGTTGGCCCATTCGATGAAGGCGTCGGCAGCCACCATGGCGTCGAATTCTTCATTGGAGATGAAGAAATATTCTCGCCCGTGTTTTTCCTGCCCGCGCGGCGCGCGCGTGGTGTGCGACACCGTCAATTGCACGCCGGTGTCCAGTTCCAAAAGGGCTTTGACGAGGCTGGATTTACCAGCCCCGCTGGGCGCTGCCACAACGAACAAATTACCTGGATATTGCCCGTTCTGAGATCCATTTTGAGGCCCGCTTTTGGACGCATCTTGCGCCGAAGTGACGGATTCGGCAAGGGTTTGGGATGTCATGTGATGGTGAGTGAGGTAGGCGCTTTCCCGCGCTATGGCTTGGGCTGGCTATGGCCTGGGCGAAACGTCAGGAAAACTGATCTTTTTTTGGCTTTCCTGCATCGAACTTGCCGCTAGGATAAGCGCACTCTCGCAGCCGATCATGCTTTGGCATCGCGAGAGCCAAGTGCCAGGGCATTGCGCCAACAACGCCCTGGCGTGTCACAAAGCGAACCCTCTGGATCAACAAAGGAGCGACGCCATGAAACCCGTCGAGTCTAGCAGTTTTGCCCTACTTTCCAGGCGCAGCCTGGCCGATCAGCAGCCCGATCGCGCTGGCCACGCCGATCCTTCCCACAATTTTGGCGTTGCCATCAATGCGTTGACGATGGCGCGTTACCACTTGCTGCAAGGCGATGAGCGCACGGCAGAACGCAAGGCCTGCGTGGCCTTGAAGGCTTTGCAGCAAATGCTTCCGGCTTCAGACACACCGCTTCATGCCTGAAATTACATTTCAAAGGAAATAAAATAACCTTGTTTAGGCAATATACGCATAAAATAAAATTCACTTTGAATTGAAATAAATCAAAGGCCAAGTGCACACGCAACACGTACCCCTGGCCTTTGGCGTGCTGGGGGGCGCAGAGCCCATAACACGCTTTAACGCTGCAAGACGGCGCGAATGGCCAGCCCGGTCAGGCTGCCTTTGGCAGCCACATCCTCAGGCGTGCCGGCGGCGACGATCTGGCCGCCGGCCTGGCCGCCTTCGGGGCCCAGGTCGATGATCCAGTCGGCTTCGGCGATCAGATCCAGGTCGTGCTCGATGACGAGCACGCTGTGCCCGCCATCGACCAGGCGGTGCAGCACGCCGATGAGCTTTTCCACGTCGGCCATGTGCAGGCCGACGGTGGGTTCGTCCAGCACGTACAGGGTGTGTGGGGCCTTGTTGCCGCGGCGGGTGATGTCGTCGCGCACCTTGGCCAGTTCGGTCACGAGTTTGATGCGCTGCGCTTCGCCGCCGCTGAGCGTGGGGCTGGGCTGGCCCAGGGTGAGGTAGCCCAGGCCTACGTCTTGCAGCAGTTGCAGCGGGTGGGCGATGGCGGGCATGCTGGCAAAAAATGGCACGGCTTCGTCCACTTCCATTTGCAGCACCTGGCCGATGGTTTTGCCGCGCCAGGTCACGGCCAGGGTTTCGGGGTTGAAGCGTGCGCCCCGGCAGATTTCGCAGGGCACTTTCACATCGGGCAGAAAGCTCATTTCGATGGTGCGCATGCCCTGGCCTTCGCAGGCCGGGCAGCGGCCTTCGCCGGTGTTGAAGGAGAAGCGGCTGGCGCTGTAGCCGCGCGCCTTGGCTTCGAGCGTGTCGGCAAAGAGCTTGCGCACCGTGTCCCAAAAGCCGATGTAGGTGGCCGGGCAGGAGCGCGGCGTTTTGCCGATGGGGGTTTGATCGACTTCGAGCACGCGGTCGATGCCCTCGAAGCCTTGCAGGCCGCGCAGGTGTTGCAACTGCCCAGCCGCGCCGCGCTCGCGCAGGGCTTGGCGCCCGGCCTGGCTGGCCTGCTGGCCGACCAGGCGCGCCACGTTGGCCAGCAGCACTTCGCGCGCCAGCGTGGATTTGCCCGAGCCGGACACGCCAGTGATCGCCACCAGCCGCCCCAGCGGCACCCAGGCGTTGAGGTTTTGCAGGTTGTGCAGGCTGGCGCCTTGCAGGCGCAGCGCGGGGCTGTCCGCGCCCACGGCGCGGCGCGGGCGCAGCGGGTGGCGCATGGCCTGGCGCAGGTAGCGGCCGGTGAGCGAGTCGGGGTGCTGGGCCACGGCTTCGGGCCGCCCCTGGGCGACGATGCTGCCGCCGCGCACGCCTGCGCCGGGGCCGATGTCGATCAGGTGCTCGGCGCTGCGGATGGTGTCCTCATCGTGCTCGACCACCACCAGGGTGTTGCCCTTGTCGCTCAGGGCTTGCAGCGCGCCCAGCAGGATGCGGTTGTCGCGCGCGTGCAGGCCGATGGTGGGCTCGTCCAGCACGTAGCACACGCCTTGCAGGTTGCTGCCCAGTTGCGCGGCCAGGCGGATGCGCTGGGCCTCGCCGCCGCTGAGCGTGGGCGCGCCGCGATCCAGCGTGAGATAGCCCAGGCCGACTTGCTCCAGAAACTCCAGCCGGGAGCGGATTTCGGGCAGCAGGTCGCGGGCGATCTCGGCCTCGCGCGGGCTGAGTGCGTCGGCGGCGCTGCCCGCTTGCAGGCTTTGCACCCAGGCGCGCAGCTCGCTGACCGTCCGCCGCGCCAGGTCGGTGATGGCCTGGCCGTGAAAGCGCACGGCGCGAGCGGTGGCGTTCAGGCGCGCGCCCTGGCAGGCGGGGCAGGCGGCCTCGCCCACGCCTTCCACGTCCGGCTCGTCAAAGCTGCGCTCACGCCCGCGTTCGTCCTGCGGGCCGGAGTCGTCCAGCGCCTGGCGCTGCTCGCGCGTCAGCGCCAGGCCCGTGCCCACGCAGTCAGGGCACCAGCCGTGCGCGCTGTTGTAGGAGAACAGGCGCGGATCCAGCTCGGGGTAGGAGGCGCTGCATTGCGAGCAGGCGCGCAGCGTGGAGTAGCTGTCGATCTGGCCCAGGCCGCGCGTGCCCTGGCCGCTGGGGTCGGCCGCCAGCGCGGCGGCCAGGCCGCCGGGGGCACCGGGCTGGCCGATGCCGCTGAGCACCTGCACCACGCCCTTACCGTGTTGCAGCGCCAGCGCCAGTTGCTCGCGCAGCAGCGCCTCGTTGGCGGGCGTCACATCCAGGCTGCACACGGGCAGCTCGATGTGGTGCTCCTTGTAGCGGTCCAGCTTGGGGAAGGGCGCGGTGGGCACGAACGCGCCATCGACGCGCAAATGCGTGTGGCCGCGCAGCCGCGCCCATTCGGCGATCTCGGTGTAAATGCCCTTGCGGCCCACCACCAGCGGCGCCAGCAGGCCGATGTGCTGGCTGCGGTGTTGGCGCAGCACGTGGGCGGCGATGGCGTCCAGCGATTGCGGCTGCACTGCCGCGCCGTCGTGCACGCAGTGCTGCACGCCCAGCTTGACGTACAGCAGGCGCAGGTAGTGCCAGACCTCGGTGGCCGTGCCGACGGTGGACTTGCGCCCGCCGCGCGAAAGTCGCTGCTCGATCGCCACGGTGGGCGGGATGCCGTGCACGGCGTCCACATCCGGTCGGCTGGCCGGCTGCACGATGGAGCGCGCGTAGGCGTTGAGCGATTCCAGATAGCGGCGCTGGCCCTCGCCAAACAGGATGTCGAAGGCCAGCGTGGATTTGCCCGAACCGGACACGCCGGTGATGACGTTGAAGCGCCCGCGCGGGATGGAGACGCTGAGGTTTTTCAGGTTGTGCTCGCGGGCGTGGACGATATCGATCGTCGCCGGGCGCGGGGTCGCCGCAATTTTTGCGCCGTACACGGCCTGCGGCTCGGCCACGTGCAGGCCCTGCGCGGCGTGGGTGGCGTGGGCTGCGGGCGGCTGACTCAACACCTGCTCGTACTCGCGCAGCGCAGCGCCGGTCAGCGACTCGGGGTGCTGGGCCACTTCTTCTGGCGCGCCCTGCGCGACGATGCGCCCGCCAGCCTCCCCGGCCTCGGGGCCCAGGTCGATGATCCAGTCGGCCGCGCGCATCACGTCCAGGTTGTGCTCGATCAGGATCAGCGAGTGCCCGGCATCGAGCAGTTTGCGCAGAGCGCGCATGAGCTTGGCGATGTCGTCGAAATGCAGGCCGGTGGTGGGTTCATCGAACAGAAACAACACGCCCTTGCGCGCCAGCGGCTGGCGGCTTTTGCTGGCCTGCTGCGCGGCTTCGGCCAGATGCCCGGCGAGCTTGAGGCGCTGGGCCTCGCCGCCGCTGAGCGTGGGCACGCTCT
>JAUMYU010000114.1 GCA_030528485.1 Comamonadaceae bacterium | reverse complement strand
GATGGCGGCGGGGCAATCGGCGCCGTAGTGGGGCAGCAGCTCGGTTTGCACCTGCTTGGCCACGTGGATGGAGAGGTGGATGGCCAGCACGGCGCCGGTGGCGGCAAAGGCAGCCAGGCGCTCGCCCTCGGGCATGGCGCTGGCGCGCCCGGGGGTGCGCGTGAGCACGACCGATTGGCACAGGCCGGGCAGGGTCAGCTCCGCGCCCAGGGCGGCGGCGGCGGCGGCGAAGGCGGGCACGCCGGGGGTGATGGTGTAGTCGATGCCCAGGGCGCGCAGGCGGCGCAGTTGCTCGCCTGCGGCGGACCAGATGGAGATATCGCCCGAGTGCAGGCGCGCCACGTCCTGCCCGCGCGCGTGGGCCTCGGCCATTTCGGCCACGATGGCGTCCAGGCTCATGGGCGCGGTGTTGACGATGCGTGCGCCCGGCGGGCAGTGCGCCAGCAGCGCGCCGGGGATGAGCGAGCCGGCATACAGGCACACGGGGCAGCGGGCCATCAAGTCGCGCCCGCGCAGGGTGATGAGGTCGGCAGCGCCGGGGCCAGCGCCGATGAAGTGCACGGTCATGCGAGGGCTTTCGGTGGGGGCAGTTGGGGGGCGAGCGCGGCCAGCGCCGATTGCAGCGCGGCGCCCAGGGTTTGGGCGTCGGCGGCGCTCATGGCGACGGCCAGTGTGGCGCGCCGGTTGGCGGCGACGATGCGCGGCAGCAGCAGGCGCGCGCGCGGCGGTTGCGCGGCGCTGGCAGAGGCCCCACGGGTTGTGGGCATGGCCTGGCCCAGCAGGGCGGCGGCCCATAGCGCGCAGGCTTCGGCCACGCTGCCGCTGCCATAGCGCGCCAGCATGTGTGCCGAGCGGGTGTGCACGGGCTGGGCGGGCAGCTCCGTCACGGGCACGGCCAGCAGCCGCGGCGGCTGGGGGGCGTGCCAGTCCTGCGCGTCCGCCAGCCAATGGCGCAGGGCGGGGTGGCCGCATTTGTGCGTGAGCGCGGCCAGGGTGACGATGTGCAACTGGTGTGCCATAGGGGCGGCTGCGCTGTCGTCCGGTTGCAGGCGCGCCTGGTGCAGCGCATGGCAGAGCGCTTGCCGTGCCTGCTGCCACAGGGTGTGTACGTCGTCGGCGCGGGCTTGCGCGCATAGGCCCACGCCCAGCGTGATTCTCAAAGCAGCGGTGTGGCCTGGGGGGGATGGGGTGGGCATGCGAAGGCTTGGGGGTGTACTGCTGGTTGGCAGGGTATTGTCCCGGCAATCATGCAGAGGAAGTGGCGGCGCGCCTTTGCAAAATCTCAAACTTCAGGTGAGGTTTTGTGCGTTTTGGCTCATGCGCCCATGCCTGTGCATTCGGGAAGGCTTGCCTGGGGCGCGTCATGGCCGGGCTGGGCCGGGGGCCTGCCAGCTCCATTGCACCAGCGTGCGCGCGGGTTGCCAGGCGTGCATGCGGCCCAGGGGCTGGGCTTGCGCCCAGTCCAGCTTGATGAGCTGGCCGCCGTGCTCGGCGTGCAGTTGCAGCAGCAGGGCTTGGGTGTCCAGGGTGACGGCGTTGACGACGATACGACAGCCCTTGGACAGGTGCTGTCGCAGCCAGTCAAACAGCGCGCCGTCAAAGCCGCCGCCGACGAATACGGCATCGGGCGCGCCTTGCTGGCGCAGCGCGGGCAGGGCCTCCAGCGCCGGGCTGTGCACCACGCGCAGGGCGTGGCGCAGCCCAAAGCGCTGGGCGTTGCGGGTGATGTGTGCCACGCGCTCGGCGGCGCGCTCCACCGCCACGGCGCGCCCGCCAGCCAGGCACCATTCGACGGAAATGGAGCCGCTGCCCGCGCCCAAATCCCACAGCCGCTGGCCGCGTTGGGGCGCCAGGGCGGCCAGGGTGATGGCGCGCATGGGGGATTTGGTGATTTGGCCGTCGTGCGCGAACCAGTGTTCGGGCCGCCCCGGCACGGTGGGCAGGGCCGGGCCGCCGCGGGCGCGCACGGCTACCGCCGCCGGGGCCTGGGCCGGATCGGCCGCCAGGGCGGCGATGGCGTGTTGTGCATGTCCCTGTGGCGTGCGCCAGTGGCGGATGCGCTCGTGCGGGCCGCCCAGGCGCTCCAGCACGGAGAAA
>JAUMYU010000113.1 GCA_030528485.1 Comamonadaceae bacterium | reverse complement strand
GTGTTCAAGGTCTTGTGTCCAATCTCTGCACGGCATGATTGAAACCCACACGTACGACGATCCCCTGGTCTTGCCCCGAGCGATTCGCAGGCGCTGGCGGTTTCTGGAAACCGGCTCGGCAGCGGCCATCATGCGCTCGGTCTGCCCCCTGGAATGGCAGGACATCCAGCATGTGCTGGGCGCCTTCGGCCTTGACCCGCACAAATGGCTCAAAGCGGGAGGCAACCGGGGCGACATTGCCAAGGAGATCGACGACATGTTCACCGCGCGTGGTTGGCGCGAAACACGGGTGGATTTGTCCACGCATGGCATTCTGAAAAACAAGGCGGGCCAAACCCTGGAGGAGTTGCCCGCCGTGTACCAGGAAGGCTATCTGGTGGACAACTTCAAGGGCCGGATCGCGCTCGATGTCGAGTGGAACGCCAAGGACGGCAATCTGGACCGGGATCTGTCCGCCTACCGGGCCTGGCATGAGGCTGGCGTGATTTCCGCCGCCGTGGTCATCACCCAAGACCGCGCGGCATTGAAAGCCTTGGCGGAGAAGCTGTGGCACGACTATCAGAGCACCTTGCCCGAGCCGCAACGCCAGCCGCGCCTGCCCATCGACTTGAACACCTCCACCACCACCAACTACGACAAGGCCGCGCTGCGGGTCAGGCGCGGCGTCATGGGCACATGCCCGCTGCTGATCGTGGCCGCCACCGAGGCCACCTGGAACGGCCAGCCCTATCAGCCCTGAGTTTCAAACAAAGCCCCCTGCTGCGCCCCGCCCTGCCTGGGGCTGCGGCCCCTGGGCCGCATCGGCGTGCTGGCCATTTGCAGCAGCGCCCTGACGCGCTGGATAGAATAACCCGTTTGCTCGGCCAATTGGCGCACGCTCGCCCCCTGTTGGTACAACTGGCGCAACGCCTCGCCCAAGGCCTCGGCCTTGTCCAGCCCAAGATGCGCATTGGGCTTGAGCGTCGGCAGGATGTCGCCGCCCGCATACCCTTTGTGCACCTGGCCGCGCGGCACCACGTCATCGGCCGATTCATTGCCCCAGGACGTCCAGCCCGCGCGCCCATGCCTGGCAAACAGCTCCAGGTAAGCGCCCGGCGAGCACGACTCGATGAGCGCGTACTGCTCATCGGGCTTGCGGGAATGCTCGCGCTTGCGGGTTTCGATCATGTTGACCTGCGAGCGCCCAGGGGAGAGCGTGCGCATGGAGCCCTTGACCCCGAACAACAGCAGCTCGGTCACATTGCGAAAGTAAAAGCCCACCCCGCGCCCGTCAGGGCCGCCATCCTTGCGCCGCTTGGCCCAGACGATGTTGCTGACGTAGCGAAATCCCCAGGCCTTCATCACCTCCAGCCCATCGGGCAGCAAGGCATTGGGCACCCACAAATACAAATGGGCATTGGCGGCGCACACACCGCCCACCGGCATCGCCTTGATTTCATCGAGCGACAAGGTAGCGTACCGATCCAGCCGCTTGTGCTCCGGCGCCACCTTGCCCGTGCGATTGGTGAAGCGCCAAGGCGGATCGGCCAGCACGGTGGAGAAGCCCCCAACGACTACGGGCAGCGGCGCAATATGCGATGGCGAAGAAGGTGAAATGGAAGTCATGGCGCGATTATCTATCAAAGATCTTTAACAAGATCTTTGAAAAGCCTCTTTCTGCCTGCACAATGCCATGCCTGCATTCAGTAACAAATCACCGGTTCGCCGGAAACTTTTCAACGCACTCCATGACATCCAACGCCAAACCCCTCTCCGAAGCCGAACAAGCCCTGCGCCTGGCCGCGCTCGAATACCACAGCGCGCCCAGCAAGGGCAAGATTTCCGTCAAGCCCACCAAGCCCCTGTCCAACCAGCGCGATCTCTCGCTGGCCTACTCGCCCGGCGTGGCCTACCCCTGCCTGGACATCCAGGCCGACCCCGGCAAAGCCGCCGAATACACCTCGCGCGGCAACCTGGTGGGCGTCATCACCAACGGCACGGCCGTGCTTGGCCTGGGCGACATCGGCCCGCTGGCGGGCAAGCCGGTGATGGAGGGCAAGGGCTGTCTGTTCAAGAAATTCGCCGGCGTGGACGTGTTCGACATCGAGCTGGCCGAGCGCG
>JAUMYU010000112.1 GCA_030528485.1 Comamonadaceae bacterium | reverse complement strand
TGGTCACGCCATCCAGCGCGAGCAAGGTTTCCAGCAGCGCCTTCATGTGCTTCAGCGGCACGGCATTCGGCCCGTCGGACAGGGCGTTTTTTGGGTCCGGGTGGGTTTCCATGAACAGGCCGGCCACGCCCACGGCGACTGCCGCGCGTGCCAGCACGGGCACCATCTCGCGCTGGCCGCCGCTGCTGGTGCCTTGGCCGCCGGGCAGTTGCACGCTGTGGGTGGCGTCGAACACCACGGGCGCGCCGGTCTCGCGCATGATGGCCAGGCTGCGCATGTCGGAAACGAGGTTGTTGTAGCCAAAGCTGGCGCCGCGCTCGCAGGCCATGAAGTTGTCTTCGGGCAGGCCCGCCTCGCGCGCGGCGGCGCGGGCCTTGTCGATGACGTTTTTCATGTCGTGGGGGCTGAGGAACTGGCCTTTCTTGATATTGACCGGCTTGCCCGACTGCGCCACGACGCGGATGAAATCGGTCTGGCGGCACAAAAAGGCCGGGGTTTGCAGCACGTCCACCACGGCGGCAACTTGAGGGATTTCGGCCTCGGTGTGCACGTCGGTGAGCACGGGCAGCGCCAGTTCTTTTTTCACCTTGGCAAGGATTTCCAGCCCCTTGGCCATGCCGGGGCCGCGAAAGCTCGCGCCGCTGGAGCGGTTGGCCTTGTCGTAGCTGCTTTTGAAGATGAAGGGGATGCTCAGCGCGGAGGTGATTTCTTTCAACTGCCCGGCCACGTCCATTTGCAGTTGTTCGGATTCGACCACGCAGGGGCCGGCGATGAGGAAGAAGGGCTGATCCAGCCCGATGGGAAAGCCGCAGAGGTTCATGTCGGTGGGAGCGCGCGCTCGAAAAAAGTGTTGAGGAAGGTGGAAACAGTGTCAGGCCACTTGGCCTGCACCGCATGGTTGGCAAAGGGCAGGTTCAGCAATGTGCTGCCGGCGATGCGCTGTTGCAGCTCGGCCAGCTCTTGCAGATTGCACAGTTCGTCTCTATCGCCACGAATCAGCAGGGTAGGCGCGCTGATGCTGCGCACCGCCTCGCCCGGGTAATTGCCCGCTTGGCTGTTCGTCCACATGGCTTTGACCTGTGCCAGCAGGCGATCGAAGTCAGGCTGGGGATTGTGCGCCTGATAGTAGGGCAAGGCTTCGGGGAACATACCCGCCCAATCAGCAGCCGTCAGACCTTGCAGCAGGGGCAGTGAAGGGTCGTTTGGCGTCAAGCGCCATTGCGCGCCGATGGCTGCCAGTTGCAGCACTTTGAACGCGCCGCCATCGGCCGCCAATCGGTAGGCCACGATGCCGCCATCGCTGAAGCCCAGCACCCGCGCCGCCGCAATGCCCAAATGCTGCAACACCGCCAGCACATTGGCCTGATGCTGCGCGTAAGTCAGCGGCTGGCTGCCCAAGGTGGAGCGCCCGTGGCCGCGAAAGTCGATGCCGATCAGGCGAAAACGCCCGGCCAGGACGGGCAGCACGGGATTGAGATCGCGCACATCGCCCAGGCCGCCGTGCAGGCACAGCAGGGGCGGGCCGCTGGGCTTGCCCGCTTCTTCAAAATAAATCTGCGCATCGCCCACGGCCAAGGCGTGGCCGCAGCGGTGATCGAACGTAGAACGGATGCTTGTTGCTGCTGCAACAGACATGGCGGCTCCTTTTCTTGCGGTGGACACCCCAGACGGGCAGAGCGCTGCAGCGGCACAGATGTTGAGCGCCCCCACCGAGAGGAGCGCCAGCAAGCTCCGGCGGGAAAGCCGCATGGCTGCGGCCTGCCAGCTTGTGCCCCGTTCGGGCCGCCTGCGGCTTACCCTTTGGGCCGCGCCAAGGCCGCGGCGATGTAGCTGTCAAACAGCGGATGGCTGTTCCACGGGGTGGATTTGAATTCGGGGTGGAACTGCACGCCCATGTACCAGGGGTGCACGGTCTGCGGCAGTTCGACGATTTCAGTCAAGTGCTCGCGCTGGGTCAGCGCCGAGATCACCAGCCCAGCCGCGCGCAGTTGATCCAGGTAGTTGACGTTGGCCTCGTAGCGGTGGCGGTGGCGTTCAGTCACCACGTCACCGTAAATGGCATGAGCCAGCGTGCCCGGCTGCACGTCGGAGCTTTGCGCGCCCAGGCGCATGGTGCCGCCCAGGT
>JAUMYU010000111.1 GCA_030528485.1 Comamonadaceae bacterium | reverse complement strand
GTGGGCAACTACGTGCTGATGAGCTATGGCGACGGCGCGGTGATGGGCGTGCCCGCGCACGACGAGCGCGACTTTGCCTTTGCGCAGAAATACGGCCTGCCCATCCAGCAGGTGATTGCCGCAGAAGGCGAAAGCTTCTCCACCGAAGCCTGGCAGGAGTGGTATGGCGACAAGCAAAAAGCCGTGTGCGTCAACTCCGGCCCGCTCGACGGATTGAGCCACCCGCAAGCCGTGAACAAGGTGGCCGAGCTGCTGGCAGAAAAAGGCCTGGGCGAGAAAAAAACCACCTGGCGCCTGCGCGACTGGGGCATCAGCCGCCAGCGTTACTGGGGCACGCCCATCCCCATCATCCACTGCGAGCACTGCGGCCCGCAGCCCGTGCCCGAGCAAGACCTGCCCGTGCGCCTGCCCGAAGACCTGGTGCCCGACGGCAGCGGCAACCCGCTGGTGAAAAGCGAAGCCTTCCACGCCGGCGTGACCTGCCCGAAATGCGGCGCACCCGCCCGGCGCGAGACCGACACGATGGACACCTTCGTCGATTCGTCCTGGTACTTCATGCGCTATTGCGACGCACGCAACGGCCAGCAGATGGTGGCCGATGGCACGCAATACTGGATGCCGATGGATCAGTACATCGGCGGCATCGAGCACGCCATCCTGCACCTGCTGTACGCGCGCTTCTGGACGAAAGTGATGCGCGACCTGGGCCTGGTGAGAATCGACGAGCCCTTCACCCGCCTGCTCACGCAAGGCATGGTGCTCAACCACATCTACAGCCGCCGCACCGCCAAGGGTGGCAAGGAATACTTCTGGCCCGCCGACGTGGATCCCGTGTTTGACGACGCCGGCAAGCAAACCGGCGCCAAGCTCAACAAACCCGTGCCCAGCGCCGACGGCGAGCTGCCCGCCGGCACGCCCATCGACTACGAAGGCGTGGGCACCATGAGCAAGTCCAAGAACAACGGCGTCGATCCGCAAGAGCTGATCGCCCAGTACGGCGCCGACACCGCGCGCCTGTACACCATGTTCACCGCCCCGCCCGAGCTGACGCTGGAGTGGAACGACGCCGCCGTCGAGGGCAGCTACCGCTTTCTGCGCCGCGTGTGGAACTTCGGCTTCAAGCTGCACGGCATGGCGGGCGTGGCTGCGGCCATCGCCGCGCTGCCTGCCAAAGGGGCTGCACAAAGCGCGCCGCAAGCCGATTTCGGCAAAGCCGCCAAAGCCCTGCGCCACGAAATCCACAGCGTGCTGCAACAAGTGCGCTACGACTACCAGCGCATGCAATACAACACGGTCGTCTCCGGCGCGATGAAGATGCTCAACGCGCTCGAAGCCTTCAAGGCCGATGGCTCGGCGGGCGACGACGTGGCGCTGGCCGAGAGCTTCGGCATCTTGCTGCGCGTGCTCTACCCCGCCACCCCGCACATCACCTACGCGCTGTGGCAAGAGCTGGGCTATGCCCAGGCGCTGGGCGACCTGCTCGACGCCCCCTGGCCCCAGCCCGACGAAGCCGCGCTGCAAAAAGACGAGGTGGAACTGATGCTGCAAGTGGGCGGCAAGCTGCGCGGCAGCTTCACCGTGCCCGCCAGCGCCGACAAGGCCGCCATCGAAGCCGCCGCGCTGGCCAGCGAGGCCTTCGTCAAATTCGCCGGCCCCGGCGTGCAGCCGAAAAAGCTCATCGTCGTGCCGGGCCGTCTGGTCAACGTGGTGCTGTAAGCGCCGCGCTCAACCGAGTGACTTCAAACGGGAGGAGCTTCATGCGCAGCCTGAACCGACGTCAATTCATGGGCTTGTGCCTTGCAGCGGCCAGCGCTGCCAGTGCCACGCTGGCGGGCTGCGGCTTTCGGCTGCGCGGCAGCAACTTGCACTACCCGTTTCGCTCCATCCACATCGCGGGCAACCCTTCGGCCATGACGCATCTGCTCCAGCGCCTGCTGGCCGCGCAAGTGCAGGTGGCCGCACAAGCGGCCGATGCCGAAGTCATCCTCACCGTTTTGCTCGACCGGGAAGAGCGCAACGCCTCGGCCCTGAGCACCAGCGCCAAGGTGCGCGAGGTGGAGCTGCGGCGGCAGTTCGATTTCAGCCTGGTCGATGCCCAAGGCAACACCCTGATCGAATCGGCCCCCATCAGCCTGCGCCGCTTCGTCAGCTACA
>JAUMYU010000048.1 GCA_030528485.1 Comamonadaceae bacterium | reverse complement strand
ACCAGCCGCCCGAAGGCGTGGTGGCCGCCGCCCAGGACTTTTTGCGCCCCATCCGGGCGGCGCTGGATGAGTGCGGGGCAGTCTAGGTCTTATTTTTCCAATGCAAAAGGAAAATAAATCACCTTGTTTTGGCATGGTGGTCAATGAATTGATTTTCTTTTGATTGAAATTAATTGGGGTGCATAGATGGGCGGCGCCACCGGGCGAGGGTGGCGCTTGACTCCCAGAGCGGGTGATGCACTTTTTGCCCCCCGCGAGAGCGCAAAGTTCATCACATGCTCTATGGAGCGCGGTGGCGCTGCCCTTGCATGGCGGCTGGCACGAATCAAGCCAAACACGTTTCCGCTTCGGCCTCGGCGGCGTTTCTGAGGGTTTGCACCACGAGGCAAACCAGGGTGCGATTGCTAGGATAGCGGCCGGTTTGTGAGGGTATCCGCTTCACTCAAGCCGTGGCCTTGTGGGGCGACATACTTTCCTTGCACGGCCGTTTTTTCCTGGGGATTGTCCTTTGCCAAAGGGCTGGCCGTGTGCGCCAGGCTCAAGCGGGGGCGGCCCCGTAACCAATGGTGGACACAATCCACTGGGAGACATTAGCAATGCGCAAATCCAAGGGCCTCGCTCAAGGCCCCGGCAAAGGCAGGCTGCGCCTGCAAGTGCCCGAGCCATCCGCACGGCCGGGCGAAAAGACCGATTTTTCCTTTTTGAAACTCTCCAAGGCAGGGGAGGTGCCCCGCCCGGCGCCCGATTGCCCCTATGAGGAGACGATTGCGCTGAAAAACAGCCTGATCCGCGTGCTCGACGAGCAAGGCCAGGCGCACGGGCCGTGGAAGCCCGAAGTCAGCGTGGAGGACTTGCGCCGTGGACTGCGCCTGATGATGCTCACGCGCGCTTTCGATGCGCGCATGGTGATTGCGCAGCGGCAGAAGAAAACCTCCTTCTACATGCAAAGCCTGGGCGAGGAGGCCATTGGCGTGGGCCAGGCCATGTCGCTCAACCAGGACGACATGTGCTTTACCTCCTACCGCCAGCAAAACATCCTGCTCACGCGCGGCATGCCGATGGTGCAGATGATGAACCAGATCTACTCCAACACGGCCGACCCGGTGAAGGGCCGCCAGTTGCCGGTGATGTATTCGTCCAAGGAGTACGGCTTTTTCTCCATCTCCGGCAACCTGGGCACGCAGTACGTGCAGGCCGTGGGCTGGGCGATGGCCTCGGCCATCAAGCACGACTCGCGCATTGCCACGGCCTGGATTGGCGACGGCGCCACGGCCGAGGCGGATTTCTACACCGCGCTGGTGTTCGCGCAGGTCTATAACGCGCCGGTCATCATGAACGTGGTGAACAACCAGTGGGCGATCTCCACCTTCCAGGCCATTGCCGGGGGCTCCACCGCCACCTTTGCCGCGCGCGGCACGGGCATGGGCATTGCGTCGCTGCGCGTGGATGGCAACGATTTTCTGGCCGTGCTGGCCGCCTCGCGCTGGGCCGCAGAGCGCGCACGCGGCAACCACGGGCCTTGCCTGATCGAGTGGGTGAGCTACCGCGCCGGCCCGCATTCGACTTCGGACGACCCGAGCAAATACCGCCCGGCTGATGATTGGCAACGCTTCCCGCTGGGCGACCCGATTGCGCGGCTGCGCCAGCACCTGACGCTGCTGGGCGCCTGGAGCGATGCCGAGCACGAGACGGTGCAGGCCGAGGTGGAGGCCGAAGTGCTGGCCGCGCAAAAACAGGCCGAGACCTATGGCACGTTGATGAGCGGGCCGCAGCGCACGGCGGCGGACATGTTCGACGACGTGTACGAGCACATGCCCGCGCACCTGATCGCGCAGCGGCAGCAACTTGGGGTCTGAAGGAGGTCTGCAAATGGCAAAAATGACAATGATCCAGGCCCTGCGTTCGGCCATGGATGTGATGCTTGCGCGCGATGAAAACGTGGTCGTTTTCGGCGAGGACGTGGGCTATTTCGGCGGTGTGTTCCGCTGCACCGAGGGGTTGCAATCCAAATACGGCAAAAACCGCGTGTTTGACGCCCCCATTACCGAAAGCGGCATCGTTGGCGCCGGCGTGGGCATGGCCGCCTACGGTTTGCGCCCGGTGGTGGAAGTGCAGTTCGCCGATTACGTCTATCCGGCGCTGGACCAGATCATGAGCGAGGCGGCGCGGCTGCGCTATCGCTCGGCGGGTGATTTTTCCGCGCCGATGGTGATCCGCATGCCCTGCGGCGGCGGCATTTACGGCGGGCAAACGCACAGCCAAAGCCCCGAGGCGCTGTTCACCCACACCTGCGGCATCCGCACCGTGATGCCCAGCAACCCGTATGACGCCAAGGGCCTGCTGATCGCGGCCATCGAGAACAACGACCCGGTCGTGTTCCTGGAGCCCAAGCGCCTGTACAACGGCCCGTTCGACGGCCACCACGACCGCCCGGTCGTGCCCTGGTCCAAGCACGAGCTGGGCGAGGTGCCCGACGGGCATTACACCGTGCCGCTGGATTCGGCCAAGATCGTGCGCGAAGGCAAGGCCGTCACCGTCATCGCCTACGGCACCATGGTGTTCGTGGCCGAAGCCGCCGCGCGCGAAACAGGCATTGATGCGGAAATCATCGACCTGCGCAGCCTCTGGCCGCTGGATTTGCCCACCATCGTCCAATCCGTGCAGAAAACCGGCCGCTGCGTGATCGTGCATGAAGCCACGCGCACGGGCGGCTTTGGCGCCGAGCTGTCGGCGCTGGTGCAAGAGCACTGCTTCTACCACCTTGAATCCCCCATCGAGCGTGTGGCGGGCTGGGACATCCCCTATCCCCACGCGCAGGAATGGTCGTACTTCCCCGGGCCGGAGCGCGTGGGGCAAGCCCTGAAGAAAGTGATGGAGGTGTGAGATGGGTATTCATGTAATCAAGATGCCGGACATCGGCGAAGGCATTGCCGAAGTCGAGCTGGTGGGCTGGCACGTCAAAGTCGGCGACGTGGTGCGCGAAGACCAGCCGCTGGCCGATGTGATGACGGACAAGGCCGCGGTGGAAATCCCCTCGCCCGTGGCGGGCAAGGTGCTGGCGCTGCAAGGGCAATTGGGCGAAATGATGGCGGTGGGCTCCGAGCTGATCCGCATTGAGGTCGAAGGCGAAGGCAACGTCAGCGCCGACACCCCGGCCCCCAGTCAGGCAGCGGCCCCGGCGCCTGCGCAAGCCGCTGCGCCCGCTGCATCCACTGCGGCCAGCGCCGCCCCCGCGCAGGTTGCAGCGCAACCGGCCGCCAAGTCGCCCGCACCTGTGGCGGCATCCGCGCCTGCCGCGCCCAGCGGCCCCACGCGGCCCTATGGCGAAGCCCCGCTGGCCTCGCCCGCCGTACGCCGCCGCGCCTGGGATCTGGGCATCGCGCTGCAATTCGTGCAAGGCAGCGGCCCGCACGGCCGCATCCTGCATGAGGATCTGGACGCCTACATGCAGACCCAGCAGCACGGTGGTGCGGCCAGCGGCGGGGCCAGCGTTACGCCATACGTGCCGCGCACCGGCGTGCAGCAAGTGCCCGTCATCGGCCTGCGCCGCAAGATCGCCGAGAAGATGCAGGAATCCAAGCGCCGCATCCCGCACTTCACCTATGTGGAGGAAGTGGATGTCACCGAGCTCGAAGCCCTGCGCGGCAAGCTCAACGCCCAATACGGCAAGGAGCGCGGCAAGCTCACCATGATCCCCTTCATCGCCCGCGCCATGGTGCTGGCGCTGCGCGACTTCCCGCAGATCAATGCGCGCTTTGACGACGATGCCGGCATCGTCACCCGCTACGACGGCGTGCACCTGGGCATTGCCGCGCAGACCGATGGCGGCCTGGTCGTGCCCGTGCTGCGCCATGCCGAATCGCGCGACTTGTGGGGCAACGCCGCCGAAGTGGCGCGCCTGGCCGAGGCGGCCCGCGCCGGCAAGGCCACGCGCGACGAACTCAGCGGCTCGACCATCACCCTCACCAGCCTGGGCGCGCTGGGCGGCATCGTCAGCACCCCGGTGATCAACCACCCCGAGGTGGGCATCGTCGGCGTCAACCGCCTGGTGGAAAAGCCCGTGGTGCTGAACGGCCAGATCGTGATCCGCAAGACCATGAATCTCTCCTCCTCGTTCGACCACCGCGTGGTGGACGGCATGGACGCGGCGCGCTTCATCCAGGCCATCCGCGCCCTGCTGGAAACCCCGGCGCAGTTGTTCATCGAGTAACTTCATCCCGATCGCAAAGGCAGCGCAAGCGCAGTAGCGGGGCAGGGCAGGCCAGCGCGCCAGCAGCCTCGCATGCGTTGCCGATGCGACACCACAATCGCTTATGCAAACCCTCCAAACCAAACTGCTGATCCTCGGCGGCGGCCCCGGCGGCTATGTGGCCGCCATCCGCGCCGGGCAATTGGGCATTCAGACCACGCTGGTCGAAGGCCAGGCCCTGGGCGGCACCTGCCTGAACATCGGCTGCATCCCCTCCAAAGCCCTGATCCACGCCGCAGGCGAATTCGCCCGCGCCCAGGCCCAGGCCAGCGGCAACAGCCCGCTGGGCATCCAGGTGCAAAAGCCCACGCTGGACGTGGCGCAAACCATCGCCTGGAAAGACGGCATCGTGCAACGCCTCACCGGCGGCGTGGCCGCGCTGCTCAAGCGCCAGAAAGTGCAAGTCGTGCAAGGCTGGGGCCATATCGTCGATGGCAAAACCGTCGAAGTGCGTGATGCTCAAGGCCAGGCCACGCACCGCATCCAGTGCGAGCACCTGCTGCTGGCCAACGGCTCGCTGCCCGTGGAGCTGCCCGTGCTGCCCTTTGATGGCGAGCGCGTCATCTCCTCCACCCAGGCCCTCTCGCCCAGGCAACTGCCCAAAAAGCTGGTGGTGGTCGGCGGCGGCTATATCGGCCTGGAGCTGGGCATCACCTACCGCAAGCTGGGCGCGGAAGTGGCCGTGGTCGAAGCCGCGCCGCGCATCCTGCCCGCCTACGACGCCGAGCTGACCAAACCCGTGCAGGCGCGCCTGCAAGAGCTGGGCATCACCCTCTACCTGGGCCACCAGGTACTGGGCCCGTCGCAAAGCAAGGGCAAAACCGTGGGCGTGGAAATCCGCCCCGCGGGCGCCGAGCACGAAAAAGACAAGCCGCAAGTGCTCAAGGCCGACCAAATCCTCGTCGCTGCCGGCCGCCGGCCGCACACCGAAGGCTATGGGCTGGACGGCCTGCAACTGAGCATGAAAGGTCGCGCCGTGCAGGTGGACGACCAATGCCGCACCAGCATGAAAAACGTCTGGGCCATTGGCGACCTCACCGGCGAGCCGATGCTGGCGCACCGCGCCATGGCCCAGGGCGAAATGGTGGCCGAAATCATCGCGGGCAAAACCCGCCACTTCCAGCCTGCGCAAATCCCCGCCGTGTGCTTTACCGATCCGGAAGTCGTCAGCGTCGGCCTCTCGCCCGATGAAGCCAAAGCCGCTGGCCATGAAGTGCTCACCGCCCAATTCCCCTTTGCCGCCAATGGCCGCGCCATGACGCTGGAGGACACCAGCGGCTTTGTGCGCGTCGTCGCCCGCAAGGACACGCACCGCATCCTCGGCTGGCAAGCCGTGGGCGGCCACGTGGCCGAGCTGGCTGCCGCCTTCGCCCAATCCATCGAAATGGGCGCGCATCTGGAGGACGTGGCCCACACCATCCACGCCCACCCCAGTTTGGGCGAGGCGGTGCAGGAAGCCGCGCTGCGCGCGCTGGGGCAGGCCCTGCACGTTTAAGCGTTTCGTTTAACCGTTTTTTTGCGAAACTGCCCATCGCCCGTGCCGCAGCCTGTGGCACGGGCTTTTTCGTGCCAGCAAAAGTGCGGATTTTTACCAATCAATGAGAAAAATAGAAAATTGATTTCGGCATGATGGTATTGAAAAATTCAATTTGAAAAATTGATTTGATATGGAAAATGAACCGGCCCTCACCCCCGCCCCGCAACCCCTGGTTCTGGACACCAACATCGTGCTGGACTTGCTGCTGTTTGGCGATGCGGCCATTGCCGAGCTGCAAAGGCAATTGCAGACGGCGATTACCGACGTCCGGCGCTGGCGCTGGATTGCCACCGCCCCCATGCGCGATGAGCTGGCCCACGTGCTGGCCTATGCGCACTTGCAGCCCCGGCTGGCGTTTTATGGCCACACGCCCCAGGCCATCCTGGCGCGCTTTGACGCGGCGGTGCAGCAAGTGTCCGTGGCCGCGCCCACGCCCATTCTTTGCAAAGATGGCGACGATCAAAAGTTCATCGACCTGGCCGTGGCCCATCAGGCGGTGTTGATCTCCAGGGACAAAGCCGTGCTCAAGCTGCGCCGCCGCCTGGCGCGCGCAGGCGTCTGGGTCGGGCCGACGGTGGCTGCCGCGCAGGAAGCGGCCATGCGGGCGCAGCGGCTTGGCTGATGGCGCGCGCTTGAGGGGGAAGGGGTATTTTCTGAATTAAATTTACCAATCAAAGGGAAATAAAATCAACCTATTTCGGCATGATGGTATTGAAATCAAATTTACTTTGAACTGTAATTTTGAAGCGGCGCACCGCCAGCGCGTTACACCGTGCCGCCCACCGTCAGCCCCTCGATGCGGAAGGTCGGCTGGCCCACGCCGACGGGCACGCTTTGCCCCTCCTTGCCGCACACGCCCACGCCGGTGTCGATTTGCATGTCGTTGCCAATCAGGCTCACTTGCTTGAGCGCCTCCGGGCCGTTGCCCACCAGCGTCGCGCCTTTGACGGGGTAGAGCAGCCTGCCCTTCTCCACCCACCAGGCCTGGCTGGCGCTGAACACGAATTTGCCCGAGGTGATGTCCACCTGCCCGCCGCCGAAGTTGGTGGCGTACAGGCCGCGCTCGATGCTGGCGACGATTTCCTGCGGATCCATGTCGCCGCCGAGCATGTAGGTGTTGGTCATGCGCGGCATGGGGATGTGGGCGTAGCTCTCGCGGCGGCCGTTGCCGGTGGGGGCGGTTTTCATCAGGCGGGCGTTCATGGCGTCTTGCATGTAGCCCACCAGGATGCCGTCCTCAATCAGCACATTGCGCTGGCTGGGGTGGCCCTCGTCGTCCACATTGAGCGAGCCGCGCCGCCAGGCCAGGGTGCCGTCGTCGAGCACCGTCACGCCCTTGGCCGCCACGCGCTGACCGATGCGGCCGCTGAAGGCGCTGGAGCCCTTGCGGTTGAAATCCCCCTCCAGCCCGTGGCCCACCGCCTCGTGCAGCAGCACGCCGGGCCAGCCCGGGCCAAGCACCACCGTCATCTCGCCCGCGGGCGCGGGGCGCGAATCCAGGTTGACCAGCGCCGCATCCACCGCCTGGGCCACGTACTGCTGCACCAGCGCATCGTCGAAACAGGCCAGGCCAAAGCGCCCGCCGCCGCCAGCGGAGCCGACTTCGCGGCGCTGGCCCTGCTGGGCGATGACGGTGACCGACAGGCGCACCAGCGGGCGCACATCGGCGGCCAGCGTGCCGTTGGCGCGCGCCACCAGCACCACGTCCCACTCGCTGGCCAGGCTGGCCATGACTTGCGTCACGCGCGGATCGCGGCTGCGCGCCAGCCGATCAACCTTGCCCAGCAAGTCGATTTTTTCCTGACTGCCCAGGGTATCGATCGGATCCAGCCCCGCATACAGCGCGCGGCTGGCCGCTAGGCTGCGCGCGCCCACCTTGGCCCTGGCCCCGCTGGCGCGGCCTGCGCCGATGGCGCGCACGGTGGCGGCGGCATCGAGCAGCGAGGCGGCGGAAATGTCGTCCGAATACGCGAACGCCGTTTTCTCGCCCGCCACGGCGCGCACGCCAAAGCCCTGGTCGATGCTGTAGGAGCCGGTTTTGACGATGCCTTCTTCCAGGCTCCAGCCCTCATGGCGGGTGTACTGGAAGTACAGATCGGCATCGTCCACCTGGCGCTGGCGGATGTGCTGCAAGGTTTGCTGCAAATGGCTTTCCTGCAAGCCGAACGGCTCCAGCAGCATGCGCTGGGCGATGTCGAGGCTGTTTTGGGTGGCTTGCAGCGTTGGGGCGCCGACCAGGCCGTGATCGAAAGCGGATGGCAAGGCGGCAGAGGCGGCCGGGGCAGGCGCGGGAGCAGGGTCGAGAAGGGCGGTAAATGTCATGGGGCGGCATTGTAGAGGCGGGCCTGAAATGACGCCTGCCAGCCGAATTTGGCGAGGTATGGCTGGCCCTAAACTCGGCCTTTGGTTCGCTCGCCTGGTTCGCCTGGAGCAGGTTCCGAAACAGGCTCTTACATCCCCCAACAAACAGGAGAATTCCCTATGCCAACCCCTTCCCCGCAGCAGCTTTTGGCCCCGACGGGGCGTTTGCGCGCGTCCATCAACGTGGGCAATCCCATTTTGGCCGGGCGCGATGCCAGCGGCGCGCCAGCGGGGGTGTCCATCGACTTGGCGCGCGCCTTGGCCCAAAAGCTGGGGCTGGAGCTGGATTTGGTGGTGTGGGAGACCGCGGCCGATTCCGTCAAGGCCGTCGAAGCCGGGCAGGCCGATTTCGGCTTTTTCGCCATCGACCCCAAACGCGCCGAGCACATCGCCTTCACGCCGCCGTATGTGCTGATTGAGGGCAGCTATCTGGTCAAACAGGATTCGCCGCTGCAAAGCAATGAGGAGGTGGACCGCCCCGGCCACCGCGTGACGGTGGGGCAGGGCAGCGCCTACGACTTGTACCTCTCGCGCACGCTGGAGCGAGCCACGATTGAGCGCGCGCCCAGCTCGCCCGCCGTGGTGGCGCATTTTCTGGCCCAAGGCCATGAGGTGGCCGCCGGTGTGCGCCAGCAAATCGAGGCCGAGGCCGCGCGCGTGGGCGGCCTGCGCTTGCTGCCCGGGCATTTCATGCTGATCCGCCAGGCGCTGGGCCTGCCGCGCAGCCGGGGCGAGGCGGCGGCGCAAGCACTGGCCGATTTCATCGAACAGGCCAAGGCCGACGGCACGGTGGCGCAAGCCTTGGCGCGGCACGGGATAGAGGGGGCTTCGGTGGCGCCAGCGGGCGAGGGGCTTGCATCATGTTCTTGAATTTTAAATCAAGGTAAATTTGATTTGTTTTATTTCAAGAAATAAAATGGTATTTTTGTTTCTTTTTGATTGGTAATTCAAGGGGTTTTCCGTTCTTTGGAAAACCCTTTCTCGTTTTTTGGAAAACCCGCTTCAGGGAAAGTCCGGCTCCAGCCGACGGGGGGCAGGGGCGGTGCGCTCGTCGCGCTCATGGAAGGGCTGCTCCAGCAGTTGCCGCGTGCGTTCGCGCTGGCGCTGGCGTTCGCGTTGGCGCGCTTGTGCCTCGTTGTCGCGGATGCGCGCGTGCGGCGGCGCATCGGGCCTGTAATAGCCCGGTGGCGCATAGCCGGGGTGGTGGCGACGGCGCCAGTGGCTGTCGTCATGGCCGTAGTAGCGGTGGCGGGGCCAGGGGCCGGGTTCGTACCAGGGGCCAGCGCCGTAGTGGCGGTAGTCGGGGTGCTGGCGGTGGTAGTGGCCGTAGCCGTGGCCGCCATCGGCTTGCCAAGGCTGCTCGTAAGCCGTGTGCGTGGCGCAACCGGCCACGGTCAGCGCCGCGCCGCATGCCAGCAGGGCCGATAGCCTGCGCCGGAGCTTGGGGGGCAAGTTTTGGGGTAAGGGAAAAAAGTGTTGCATGGTGCAAAAAGAGGTTTCTTGAACAGGCGGGCAGGGGCGTGAACGGGGCTGCTCAGCCGCGCCAGCAGGCAACGCAAGCGGCGCTGTGGCGTTGACCTGGCGGCGCTGCAAAACGTGCGCAAAGCCTGGCCTGGCGTGGCTTTGCGCGTCCCTGGCTTGTCTTATGATCGCGCACCCGCTGGTACACGGCCTCCCCATTTTTCCAATTGCATTCCACCCACACTCAGGAGCCCCAATGGCAAAAACCGTCGATGACGTCATGGACATGATCCGGGACGACGAAATCAAATTCGTTGATTTCCGCTTCACCGATACCCGTGGCAAAGAGCAACACGTTACGGTGCCGATCTCCCATTTTGATGAGGACAAATTCCAAAGCGGCCATGCGTTCGATGGCTCCTCCATGCCGGGCTGGAAAGGCGTCGAAGCCTCGGACATGCTGCTCATGCCCGACCCCGATACCGCCAACATCGATCCCTTCTTCCAGGAGCCCACGCTGTTTCTGACCTGCGATGTGGTCGATCCGGCCGACGGCACGCCTTATGAGCGCGACCCGCGCAGCATCGCCAAGCGCGCCGAGGCGTATCTGAAAGCCTCCGGCCTGGGCGACACCGCCTACTTCGGCCCCGAGCCGGAGTTTTTTCTTTTCGACGGCGTGCGCTGGGAGAACAGCCCCGGCAAGGTCGGCTTTGAAATCGAAGAATACGAAGCGCCCTGGAACAGCGGCGCCAAGCTCGAAGGCGGCAACCGCGGCCACCGCCCCGGCCCCAAGGGCGGCTACGTGCCCGTGCCGCCGGTGGACAGCACGCAGGACATGCGCGCCGAGATGTCGCTGGTGCTCGAATCGCTGGGCATCCCCGTCGAAGTCTTCCACCACGAAGTGGGCGCGGCCGGGCAAAACGAAATCGGCACCCAGTTCAGCACCCTGGTCAAGCGCGCGGACTGGACGCAGCTGCAAAAGTACGTCATCCACAACGTGGCCAACCTCTACGGCAAGACGGCCACCTTCATGCCCAAGCCCGTGGTGGGCGACAACGGCTCGGGCATGCACGTGCACCAATCGGTCTGGAAGGATGGCAAGAACCTGTTTGCTGGCGACGGTTACGCGGGCCTGTCGGACTTTGCGCTGTACTACATCGGCGGCCTCATCAAGCACGCGCGCGCGCTCAACGCCATCACCAACCCCGGCACCAACAGCTACAAGCGCCTGGTGCCTGGCTTTGAGGCGCCGGTCAAGCTGGCCTACTCGGCCAAGAACCGCTCGGCCTCCATCCGCGTGCCCTTCGTCACCAACCCCAAGGCGCGGCGCGTGGAAGCGCGCTTTCCCGATCCGCTGATGAACCCCTACCTGGGCTTTGCCGCGCTGCTCATGGCCGGGCTGGACGGGGTGGAAAACAAAATCCACCCCGGCGAGGCGGCCACCAAGGACCTGTACCACCTGCCGCCCGAGGAAGACGCGCTCATCCCCACCGTCTGCCACAGCCTGGATCAGGCGCTCGAAGCACTGGACGCCGACCGCGCCTTCCTCACCAAAGGCGGCGTATTCACCGACGCCATGCTGGACGCCTACATCGAGCTGAAAATGGGCGAAGTCACGCGCTTTCGCCAGGCCGTGCATCCGCTGGAATTCGAGATGTATTACTCGCTGTAAAGCTCTCGCCGCAACGGTGTTGCAAACGATCAAGGCAGCCGTCCCCCGCTCGCGGGGCGCTGCCTTTTTTCTTTCGCTGGCTTTTTCTTTTCCTGCTCGCCATGAACAGCGTTTTTCTGCTCCTCGTCCTCATCGCATTTGCTACTGCGGCCTGGCGGCAGTGGCACTGGGTTGCGCCCGCTGGTGACGCTGGCAATGCCGCGCAGGCAGCGCAGGCCGCACAAGCAGCACAGACTGCAAGTGGCCCTATGGAGCAGCTCTCCTCGTCCATGATCGCCGCCGCTGGCAGCGCCATTGAATTGGCCATCGGGCTGGTGGGGGTGATGGCCTTGTTTCTGGGCCTGATGAAGGTGGCTGAGCAAGGCGGGCTGCTGATCGTGATCGCCAAGCTCATCCGCCCGCTGATGGTGCGGTTGTTTCCGCAGGTGCCGCCCAATCACCCGGCCATGGGGGCGATGATTCTGAACATGTCCGCCAACGCTCTGGGGCTGGGCAATGCGGCCACGCCCTTTGGCATCCGCGCCATGCAGGCGCTGGACGCGCTCAACCCCCGGCCGGGCACGGCCACCAATGCCATGGCCTTGTTTCTGGCCATCAACACTTCGGGCCTGACTTTGCTGCCCGCCAAGGTGATGGCCATCCGCGCCTCGGCGGGGTCGATGGATCCGGCCGGGGTCTTGCCCACCACGCTGTTTGCCACCGTGGCCTCCACGCTGGCGGCGATTGCGGCGGCGCTGTGGTTTCAGCGGCTTTTTCCGGTCGGCGCGCCCAGCGCGCAAGAGCTGGCGCAGGAGCAGGCCATGCCCCGGCCCTGGGTGGCGCAGTTTGCGGAGGAGGGAGCAGGGCGAGATGAGGACGATGTGGGCGCGTACCCGCTATGGGTCAGCCTGCTGGCTTTGCTGGGCATTGCGCTGGCGATTCCTGCCAGCATCGTCTGGGGCAAGGCCATTGCGCCGTGGATTGTGCCGGGGATGATGCTGGGCTTTTTGCTCTATGGCGCGGCGCGGCGCGTGCGGGTGTACGAGGCGTTTGTGGAAGGGGCCAAGGAGGGTTTTGAGGTGGCTTTGCGCATCATGCCCTATCTGGTGGCGATTCTGGTGGCGGTGGCGATGTTGCGCAGCAGCGGCGCGCTGGAGGCCATCGTCGGCGCGCTGGCTACCGTGACGGCCCCGCTGGGCTTGCCGGCCGAGGCGTTGCCCATGGCCTTGTTGCGGCCGCTTTCGGGTTCAGGCTCGTACGGGGTGATGTCGGCCATCCTGACCGATCCGGCCATCGGGCCGGACAGCTACACGGGCTATCTGGTTTCGACCTTGATGGGCTCGTCCGAAACCACGTTTTACGTGCTGGCCGTGTACTTTGGCGCGGTGCAGGTGCGCCGCATTCGCCACACGCTGATGGCGGCGCTGCTGGCCGATGTGGCGGCGGTGGTGGCCTCGGTGGCTATCTGTCGCTATCTGTTTGCCTGAATTTCAATTCAAGGTAAAAACAATTTGATATTTATCATGCCTAAAATGGTATATTTTATTTCCTATTGATTTAGAAAAATAAAGCCCGCCGGCCTTTCCCGGCCAGCGGGGGAGGGCGGCGGGCAGCGCGGGGCAGGCGTTTTTGCGCCGCCGTTTCAGGGGGCTGTCTCGGGAAGCTGTTTCAGAAAGTCGTTTCAGAACTCCACCCGCAGCCCGGCGGTGAACTGCCGTCCGCGCAGGGGGGCGGCTTCTTTCACGAACGAGGGGTGGTTGAAGGCCAGTTGGTTCAGCGCGTTGTCCACGCTGGCGTAGAGCTGGTAGCTGGCGTTGGCGCCCAGGCGCTGCTGCCAGGCCAGGCGCAGGTTGAGCATGTGGTAGGCGCGCGTGGGCGTTTCGTGGGCGGCGATGCGGGTTTGGGCGAAGTTGCGATACCACTGGGCGCTGGCGCTCCAGGGGCCGGCGCTCCAGTGCGCATCCAGCCCCAGACGGTGCGCGGGCACGCGCGGCACGGCGCCGCCGCGCACAAAGCGTGCGCGCACCACGTCGCCCGAAATGCCCAGTCGCCATTGGGGGCTGGCTTGCCAGCTCAGGCGCGCCTCCAGCCCGCGGAAGATGGCGTTGCGCTGGCGGTAGTCGATGAGGCGGAAGTTTTCATGCCGGTCGGTGGTGCGCGCGTGGATGTAGTCGTGAATGCGGTTGTAAAAGCCGCTGACTTCGTAGCGCAGCGCGCCGCTGGTTTTGCGCAGGGAGAGGTCGATGTTGCGCGAGTGCTCGGCGCGCAGGCGCGGATTGCCCCGCTCCCAGGTGTTGGAGGCCAGGTGAATGCCGCTGGCAAAGAGTTCTTCCGCCGTGGGCGCGCGCTGCGAGCTGGAGGCCGCCAGCGCCAGCACATGCCCGGGCGCAAAGCCCCAGCTCAGCCCGGCCGAGAGCGATCCCATGTGATGCCGGGCGCTGCCACGGCGGCGCTGGCCTTGCAGGCGGGCGGTTTGCCATTCGTAGCGGCCGCTCCACTGCAGCCGCCAGTCGCCCAGGCGGTATTCCTGCAAGCCAAAGAGGGCGCGGGTGCGGGTGTCGGTCGGCTCGACGTAGGCTTCCTGCCCGACGGCGCTGAACTCGCGCCGCCCGTGCTGCATGCCGATGAGGCCGCGCAGTTGACCCGCGCCGATGGCCAGGCTTTGGTGCTCCAGTTCCAGGCGGGCGTCATGGGCCTGGTTGGAAAAGGTGGTGCCGATGACGCCGTGGTCGATTTCGTCGTGACGGTAGTCGGTGATGCCCGCGCGCAGGCGGGCGCTGGTGAAGCCGGGTAGCGGGTCGCGCCATTGGCCGCGCACGTCCCAGCGGGCGGTGTCCATATCGACCAAGGCGATGTGCCCTTCTTCACCGTGCCCGCCGCCGGGGCAGTGCAGGTGGTCGCCATGCCAGTGGCAGCCGGGCGGGGTGGACTCGTGCCGGTGGCTGCCGTGCCCGTGGTCGGCCTCGCCGTGGCTGCCGCAGTGCAAATGGTTGCCGTGGGGGTGGCAATCTTCGTAATCGTGGCTGTGGCCGGGCAGGCCGTACTGGCTGCGCAGGCGGCTGTAGGCCAGGCCGATAAAGCCCCGCTCGTGGATGAAGGAGGCCCCCAGGCTGCCATGCCAGGTGCGGTTGTCCGAACCTTCCACCACACGCTGGCTCCAGCCGCTGCCGGGGCGGTAGGCGTCTGCCGAGCGTTTCAGCCCTTCGACGTGCAAGGCGATGGGGCCTGCGCCGCCGGTGAGGGCGAACAGGCCCGTGCCTTCGCGCCCGTTGCGGGCTTTGCGCAGCTCGACGCGGCCTTCGTGCCCGCCAGCGGGCAGGGCATGGGGGACGCGCTGGTCGCGCACGTTGACGACGCCGCCAGTGATGCCGCCGCCGTAAAGCAGGGTGGAAGGGCCGCGCAGGATTTCCACTTCGCTGGCGAGCATGGGCTCCAGGCCCACGGCGTGATCGGGGCTGGAGGTGGAGGCGTCTTGCACCTCGCTGCCGTCGGAGAGGATGCGCACGCGGGCCGAATCCGCACCACGGATGACGGGCCGGCCCGCTCCCGCGCCGTAGTGGTTGTTGCGCACGCCGGGCAAGCCCTCGAGCGTGTCGCCCAGGGTGGCGGCGCGGCGGTGCAGCAGGGCATCGGCATCGAGCAGTTCAACGGGCGTGGCCGATTCGCTCACAGGAATCTCCAGCGCGCTGGCGCTGACGCGCACTTCATCGAGCGTGGCGGGCGCCTGGGCTTGGGCCAGCGCCTGCGGGGCGCAGCAGGCCAGGCAGGCCCAGGCCAGGGCATGCAGGGCAGGGGAGGCGGAGCGAGGGGAAGATGTGTAGCGGCGGGACATGGGCGGCGTGGGTGTCGGGCTGAGGTTATATTACAAATCAATGTAAATTGATGGTATTTACCATCATGCCTAAACAAGGGTATTTTGTTTCTTATTGATTTGTAATAAAGGGTTTGAGGGCATAAAAACGGCGCCGCCGCACAAGGCGGGGCGCCGCTTGGCTGGCGACGAGGCCGTGGACAGGCGCTGGGGGGCGAAAAGTGCGTAACACGCTTTAGTGCGTGTGCTTGCGCAGGCCCAGCCAGGTCATGCCTGTGGGGGTGAAGTTCACGGGGATGCTGCCTTCAATCTTGGCGTCGTCGATGTCGATGGACAGCAGGCGTTTGCCCAGCGGGTCGCTCAGCCAGGCATCGTCGTCGGCCGCGCTGATGGCAAAGGCCGGGTAGGGCGCCTTGGTGGGCATGTTGGCGATGACGCCGGGGAGCTGGGCGCGCTTGCGCCAGCTTCCCACGCTGAGGATGTGCAGCGTGCCCTGGTCGTCAAGAATCAGCAGGTTTTTGCCTTCGGCATCAATGGCGTGCGCGCGGCGCTTGCGGCCTTCGGCCCACTGGATGCGTGTGATGGTGCCCGCGGCGGGATCGACTTCAAACAAATTCTCGGCCCCGGCGATGCCCACGAACTTGCCGTATTGGGCGTGGCCGAGCAAGGCGCCGATGCGGGTTTTCTCGCCCATGTCGGCGGGGTTGGCGATCTTCCTGGCCGTGAACTGATCGCCGTTTTGCTGCACGACCAGCACGCCATCGCTGCAACCAAAGGCGCTGTACTGGGCGTTGGAATAGCTGCCGTGCAGGCCGGGGCATTGCGCGTCAAAGCGTTTTTCCACGTGGTAGTGGTCGTCGTGGCGGTGGTACAGCTCGACCTGGCTGGGCAGCGTGGACTGGGCATCGGCGGCGCGCCAGGTGGTCAGCAGATAGTCGCCGCGCGGCTGGGCCGTGCCGTGCATGGGCGCATCCAGCCCCTGGCGCGCCAGGGTCGCGCCCGCCTGGCCTTTGCCCAGGCTGGCATCGCTGATGACGGCCACTGCGGCTTTCTCGCCTGTCTCCTGGTTGCCGTCAAAGAAGATCGCAGCCTGGCCCGCGTGCGAGTCGTAATGGGTGGGGCGCACGCCCGCCAGGCGCGTGCCCAGCAGAGCTGGCGGCTGCATGTAATCGTGCATGTGGTTGCCGTGGTCCTCCTGCCAGATGCCGCCATCGACGACTTGCACCTGGTTTTGCGCGCGTTGCATCAGCAAGGCGTAACGCTGGCCGGGGCTGGCGTACACCGCAGAGGGGACGTGATCGGCCGTGTAGCTTTGCATCACGCTTTTGCGATCCAGATCGACCACATGCACCTGCGGGCTGCCCGCTTCCAGCACGACCAGGCGGCCTTTGGTGTCGATATGGATGTGGGAGTGGTCGTGATCGTCGTCCACATCGCTGCCGCCGCCGCCACAGCCAGCCAGGATGGCCGAACAAGCCAGAGCCAACGCGCTCCATTTCCAGACAGCAGAGGTTTGCATGGTGTGATTCCTTTCGTGGTGTGCACAAGGTGTGCCCACAGGTTGTGCCAATGGGGAAAAGGGCGCGAGTATAAGCTTTGATCGATATATCATTATCAAAGTTACAATTTTTCGGGGCGGCTTTCGATGCACAAAAGCCTGGCCTGCGAGCCGAGTCGGCCAGGCCAAGTCGGGCACAATTGCCGATGGATTTTTTTCGCTTTTCACCTCTGTCATGACCCTTGCCACCCAAGCCCCTTTGCCCACTCAAAGGCCGCAATTGCTGCGGCGTTTGGCCGATACGCCCGCCTTTGACGTGCTGGTGATTGGCGGCGGGGCAACCGGCCTGGGCGTGGCGCTGGATGCCGTCACGCGCGGGCTGTCGGTGGCGCTGGTGGAGGCGCACGACTTCGCCAAAGGCACCTCCTCGCGCGCCACCAAGCTGGTGCATGGCGGTGTGCGCTACCTGGCGCAAGGCAACGTGGCCCTGGTGCGCGAAGCCCTGCACGAGCGCGCCGCCTTGCTGGAAAACGCACCGCATTTGGCCCAGCGGCTGCCCTTCATCATGCCCTCCTACAAACTGTGGGAAACCCCGTTTTACGGCGCCGGCCTGCGCATGTACGACGCCTTGGCCGGGCGCGACGGCCTGGGGGCGACGCAATGCCTCTCGCGCGAGCGGGTGCAGGCGCTGGCGCCCAACGTCCTGGCGCAGGGCTTGCGCGGCGGCGTGCTGTATTGGGATGGGCAGTTTGACGACGCGCGCCTGGCGCTGGCGCTGGCGCGCACCGCCGCCCAGCACGGCGCGCAGGTGCTGAACTATTTGCGCGTGGAGCAGCTTTTGCATGCCAGCGATGGCCGCGTGTGCGGCGCGGAGGTGGTGGATCAGGAAACCCACGCGCGCTTTGCCATCCAGGCCCCATGCGTCATCAACGCTACCGGCGTGTGGGTGGATGCGCTGCGCCAGCTCGACGAAGCCGGCAGCCAAGGCAGCGCCGCCGTGCCCCCGATGGTCAGCCCCAGCCAGGGCGCGCACATCGTGGTGGATCGCCAGTTCTGGCCCGGCGAACACGCGCTGCTGGTGCCCAAGACCCGCGATGGCCGCGTGCTGTTTGCCGTGCCCTGGCTGGGCAGCGTGATTCTGGGCACGACCGACCGCGCCCGCAGCGATTTGCCGCTGGAGCCGCGCCCGCAAGCCGAGGAAATCGGCTTCATCCTCCAGGAGGCCGCGCGCTACCTGGCCCAGTCCCCGAAGCTGGAAGACGTGCGCAGTAGCTGGGCCGGCATGCGCCCGCTGGTGCGCCCCGTGGCCGCCGACGGCAGCAGCACCAAAACGCTCAGCCGCGAGCACACCATCCACACCTCCGCCTCCGGCATGGTGACCGTCACAGGCGGCAAATGGACGACCTACCGCGCCATGGCGGAGGACGTGATCCGCCACGCCCAACTGGCAGGCGTGCTGCCCGCCAAGCTGCCGCCCAGCCAAACGCGCCATTTGCCCCTGGTGGGCAGCCCGCAAGCGCGCGAAGGCGCGCCCCATGCCGCCGCCATGCCGCAAAGCAGCCTGCACAGCGTGCCGGGCCTGGCCGCCTATGGCAGCGAAGCCGATTACGTGCGCACACTGCAAGGCAGCGACGTCGAGCTATCGCCCGCGCACCAATTGAGCGAAGCCATGGTGCGCTACGCCGTGCGCCACGAATACGCGCGCAGTGTGGAAGATGTGCTGGCGCGCCGCAGCCGCCTGCTGTTTCTCGACGCCAAAGCCGCCGCCGCGCTGGCGCCGCGCGTGGCCCAGATCATGGGCGAAGAACTCGGCCATAGTGTGGACGCGGCCGTGTTCCAGCAACTGGCCCAGCAGTACGCCGACGCGGGTTGATGCCTGAAATGCCTGTATTTCAATCAAGGGAAAAATGAAGTATTGAAAATATTGCCGAAACAGCAATGTTTCTTTTCCTTTGTTTTGTAAAACAAGGCGTTTCTGGCGCGCTATAATGCGCGGCTTTGCAAACAACATCCACAGACTTTTAGGAAACCTCCACCATGGCAACCAAACCCGCCAAGAAAAACCCCCGTCTGGCCTCTGGCCGCAAACGCGCCCGCCAGAACGTGGCCCTGAACGCCGCCAACACCTCGCTGCGCTCCAAATACCGCACCTTTGTGAAGAACGTTGAGAAAGCCGTAGCCGCTGGCGACAAGGACAAGGCCACCGAAGCCTTCGCCAAGGCCCAGAGCGTGATCGACAGCGTGGCCGACAAAGGCATCTTCCACAAGAACAAAGCCGCACGCGACAAGAGCCGCCTGTGCGCCAAGATCAAGGCTTTGGTGCAAGCCGCTGCCTGATCGCCCCTTTTTGGATCGTCACCGCTTGATCGCTGCCGCCTGATCGCAGTTTTTGAGCGCCTGACTCACCCCTGTCTCGTTACAACCCCTCAGCACGGGCCAGCCCTGCCGCCATACGCCGTAGCAAGGCCCGCCGTTTGAACCGGGTGCGCTGTTTGCAAGGCAAAGCCGCTTGGGAGCAATCCCCAGCGGCTTTTTGCCGTCCAGCGTTCAGCCACGTAACACCGGCACGCAACCCCGGCACGCGACGCTTTGGCCCCTGCACACTTGCGCGCCACCGGCACAATGGCGGGCAGCAATACTGAGCCGTTTGATTTTGGACATTTTGGAAATGGAGTGAATCCATGAGCGCCACCGCCGCTGCCAACCCGCCGCCCCCCGCTGCGGACGCCACGTTCGCCCAGCGCATCGCCGATGGCTTGCATGGCGCGGGCATTCACATCGATGGCCAGGCGTTGCAGGACGCCACAGCCCAGGTCGGGCAGCAGATCGAGCAGGTCGGCCAGGCGCTGGGCGGCATGGACATGAGCCATTTGCTGGCCCTGGCCGCCGCGCTGGGCTGGGCCAGCGGCTTGCGCTTGTACGCCGTGGTGTTTGTGCTGGGCTTGGCGGGCGCGATGGACTGGCTGGCGCTGCCGGGGGCGCTGGGCGTGCTGCAAAGCCCGGTGGTGCTGTTTTTCAGCGGCATTTTGCTGTTCATGGAATTTTTTGCCGACAAGATTCCCGGCCTGGACTCGCTGTGGGATGTGCTGCAAAGCGCCATCCGCGTGCCTGCGGGGGCGGCGTTGGCGGCGGCGGTATTCGGGGCGGACAACGCCTCCATGGCCATGGTGGCGGCGCTGATGGGCGGCACGCTGGCAGCCACCAGCCAGGCGGCCAAGACGAGCTCGCGCGCGGCCATCAACACCTCGCCCGAGCCGTTTTCCAATCTCGGCGCCAGCCTGGCCGAAGACGGCCTGAGCCTGGGGGCCGTCTGGCTGGCGCTGGTCGATCCCTTCACATTCACGATCGTGCTGGTGATGGCCGTGTTGCTGATGTGGGCGATGACCTGGCTGCTGTGGCGCTTTCTGCGGGCGGCGTTGCAGCGCCTGCGCGGCTGGTTGGGGCGGGCAGAGCCAGCGGTTCAAAGCATGCCTGCGTTGCCTGTGCGCAAAGAGTGAGCGAGTTATCGGCTACCTGAATGAGCATGCGCTGAACAAGACGCTTTTGCCCCTTTTTCCGCGCGCAAGCGTAGATGACCCGCATCAACCTCATTCCCCCCGCCGAGCTGTGCGACCAGCATTTGCTGGCCGAGCGCCGCGAACTCACACGCTCTAACCGCGCGCGTATCGCCGAGCGCATGCCAGCCAAGGCGCGGTTTACGCCGCACAAGGCAGCCGATGCGGATATTTGAGGCGTTTGCGCTTCAGTCAAACAGGCGCAGCCAGCAGGCCAGCACCAGCAAAGTGCAGGCGGCGGCGATGAGGTCGTCCCACAACACGCCCCAGGCGCCGCGCCAGCCCATGCCTTTGAAAGATTGATCGGCCCAGCGCACGGGCTGGGGTTTGACCGCGTCGAAAAAGCGAAACAGCGCAAAGGCCAGCAACTCCAGCCCCCAACTGGCGGGGGCGAGCAGCCAGAGCACCAGCCAAAAGGCCAGCATTTCGTCCCAGACGATGCAGCCGGGGTCGGCGCTTTGCAGGCTGTCCATCGTGCGTTTGCAGGCCCACCAGCCCACCGCGCAGGCGAGGATGAGCCACAGCGCCATGGCCGGATCGCTCAAGCGATCCAGGACGAGCTTGTAGAGCAGCCAGGCCCACAGCGTGCCGACGGTGCCGGGGGCAAAGCGGCCAAGCCCGCTGCCCATGCCCAGGGCGATGGCATGGGCGGGGTGCTTGAGAAAGCGGAGGGGAAGTCGTGTGCGCGCAGTCATAAGCACCGATTGTGAAGCGGGTCGGCGGCGGTGGAGGGCCAGGCTGCCCAAAAAAAACGGCAGGGCATGAAGCCCTGCCGCGAGGAGGTTGTGTCCTGTTCCTGAGGGCCTGTTTGGCTTGCCAATCGCTCAACAGACTCCCATCAAGGAAAAATTTTGCAATTCAAAAAGAAACAAAACAACGCTTTTTTGGCATGTTGGTTAATGAGTTTGTTTTCTTTTTGATTGGTAATTAAGAGGTGTTTCAAGCACTGGCTTCCAGGCGCAGCAGCTCGGCGCCGTCCATGACCTGATCGCCGGGGGCAAATAGCAGCTCGGCCACTTTGCCGTCGCGCGGGGCGGCGATGGTGTGTTCCATTTTCATGGCTTCCATCACGGCCAGCGGCTGGCCTTTTTTCACCACGTCGCCCACTTGCACGGCAAAAGAGACGACCTTGCCCGGCATGGGCGCGGTGAGGGCGCCGTCAGCGCCTTGGTCTTCGCCCTGGGCCAGCGGGTCGATCCAGGTGATGCTGTCGTGCCCGCGCGCGGAGAAGACTTCCACGGCGCCGCCGTTGCGGTAGATGGACAGGCGCGCGCTGCGCTGAGCGAACTGCACTTCCAGCGCGTCGCTGTCGGGTACGGGGGCAAATTCCACAAGGCCTTCGCGCAGCGGCGCGGCTTTGTAGTCGCCGTGCGGGCGGATGCTCAGGTGCAGGCTGCCGTCGTTGAGGTAGC
>JAUMYU010000110.1:304-2214 GCA_030528485.1 Comamonadaceae bacterium | reverse complement strand
TTGCAATCCCAGGGGGTGAAGTGCGCCATCGGCGTGCGCCAGAGCTGCTCGCCTGCCGGGTACATCTGCGCCAGGGCTTGCAGTTCGTCCTCGCCAATGCCCAGTTGCGCCAGCTCGGAGGCTGTGGCCGGGCGCTGGGCCTGGCTGACGCGCAACTGGGCGCGGCCGTTCTCGATGCCCAGGATTTCGATCACGCGCCCGTTGTCCGCGCCAATCCAGGCCGTGCGCTCGAAGTCGTACCAGCCCGCAGGCACGGCCGTGCCCACGGGCGCGCCGATGAAGTTGCTGGTGTAGGCGTACACGGGGCGGTCAAAGCGCAGGTGGCGCGCGCCCAGGGCGCGGGCTTCGTCGGCAGAAAAATCGGCCGCCCAGGTGTAGCCCACCGACAGCGGCAGCGCGCCGGGCATGGTTTGCGGGCCTTGTTCGCCCAGGGTGTATTCGGTCACGCGCACCGTCAGGCGCTGCAAGGGCCGCAGGCTGCCATCGGGCAGCTCGGCGCTGGCCTGCACGCCCGCAGGGAAGACGATGGCGGTGCGCCGCGCGCCGCGTTCGTCCTGGTTCAGCCCGCCCCAGTAGATTTGCAGCTCGTTGCGTTGCAGCTCGATCTGGCTGTATTGGCCGTCCAGGGCGATGAGCACCACGTCCTCGGCATAGGCCCAGTCGCGCCGGGGCGTGTGCACCTTGCGCTGGGCGCTGAGGTAGCCGGTCTTCTCGTAGTGCAGCGTGAGCCAGCCGCCGCCGTTGACGGCCAGGTCGAACCAGCCGTCGGCGCGGGTGTGGGTGTGGCCGAATTCCGGGCGACCCTGCACTTGCACGCGCACGCCCGCCAGCGGCGCGCCATCGCGGCCTGTGACCTGGCCGCGCAGCACGGCCGCGTGCAGCGCATCCATGGGGGCGCTCACGCCTTGCTGAATGGGGTCGTCGCCGGTGTAGAGAAAGCGCGTGCTGTCGGCAAACGGGGTGAAGACGTGCTCTGGCAGGGGCGTGGCGCGCTGCTTGGGGTCGGCGGGCAGGCGGGTTTCGTCGCTCACGCCCAGCACAAAGCTTTGCTGCTGCACCTGTCCCTGCGCATCCTGCACTTGCAAGGTGATGGTGTGCAGGCCCGCTTGCGGCGGCGTCCAGTGCAGGGTTTGATCGGGGGCGCTGCCGCTGATGCGCAGGCCCGCGGGGCTGTGCGCGGCCACGATATGCACGGGCAGGCTTTGGCCCTGGCGATCGGTCGCGCTGACCTGGTACTGCCAGGGCTGGCCAACGCGCGCCGTCAGTTGCGGGTAACTGAGAAAGCGCGGCAGCGCGCTGGCCTGCTCGAAGACGGAGAGCTCGCGCTGGCCCGGCCCGGCGGCAGGTGGCGGCGGTGGCTGCGGCGCAGGCGGCGTGCCCGCGTCGTGCTGCACCGACACGGGGCAACTGGCCCCAGGGGCCAGTTGCTGGCCGACGCGGCAATCGCCAGGAGCATGCAGCAGGCGGTAGCGCCCCGTGGGGTTGCCCTGCAGGGCAATGGATTGCAGGCCGATGGGGCCGGCCGTGTCGTTGCGCAGCGCCACTTGCTGGCTGCGCCCTGCAGCCAGGGCCAAGCTGGCGGGGCTGCTGTGCAGCGCCAGCGTTTGCGTGGCCTGGGCGCGCACGCCGTCGATGCGCCCCAGCCCCGAGCCCAGCAGCAGCGCCAGCAAAGCCACGCCGCCCCAGCTGGCCAGCCCCGGCAGCAGGCCGCGACGGCGCAGCAGCACCATGGCCACAACCAGCGTCAGGGCCAACAACCACAGGCCGACTGCGGGCACCGGGGTGATGGCCTGGCCGGCAAAATGCACCACCAGAGTGGGGGCGGCCTGCGCCCAGGCCAGCGTGGGCAGCAGGCCAGCGCCCATGACGGCCACCCCCAAGGCCTGCGCGACGCGACGCTGCGGCGATGC
>JAUMYU010000110.1:0-294 GCA_030528485.1 Comamonadaceae bacterium | reverse complement strand
ATGCATGGCGTGTCTCCTTTTTTGTAATTTGTAAGTAACCAGATGGCCAGCAGCAAGGAGGGCTGGTTACAGGAAGAACACTCTAATCAAGGCTTTGGTGTTTGCATAGTTGCTTTTTGCAAAACAATGTCAAACATGGAAATTTTTGGATGCGTTGAGGCTGCAGGGTGGCTCAGCGCCGAGGTTTGCAGGCCAGGAGCTGCCCATCGGCATGCGCTGAGCGGGGGGCAGAGCCAGCTACCCAACACTCACAAACGCTGGGCCGAGAACTCGATGGTCGGCGGCTCAATGGCC
>JAUMYU010000109.1 GCA_030528485.1 Comamonadaceae bacterium | reverse complement strand
CTTGGCGATATCCAGCGCCCAGCAAACCATGTATATTGCTTGCCAATGCCGCAGCGTGTATGGGCTGCTTTTTCTGATTCATCGCCTCAAGGCCCCGCTTCCAATGCCCCTGCCTCCCCCTCCCAAAAAACGCGCCAGCCTGCTGGCCCCCGAATCGTTTGTCAGCCGCCCGGCGGCCAAGCCATCTGCACGCAAAAAGGCTGCTGCTCCGGCCAACCAGGCCGCAGCAGCAGATGCCGTGCCGGCCGCATCGGCCAAACGCCACGCCAGCCAAGGCAAAAAAGCATTGGCCCAGGCCCCCAGCGCCGCGCTTGAGCCAAGCACTGCCGTGGCACCTGCGACAGCGCAGCGCCCTGCAAGCACACGCCTGGCGCGGCAGGCCGATGCCATCGCGCCCCAAGCCGCCACAAGCGCCAAGGCAGGCAAGGCCCCCGCCAAAAAAGCGGCCACGGCTGCACGCAAACTTTTCGTGCTCGACACCAATGTGCTCATGCACGATCCAACTTGCCTGTTCCGCTTTGAAGAGCACGACATTTATCTGGCGCTGATCGTGCTGGAGGAAATGGACAGCCACAAGAAAGGCAGCAACGAAGTGGCGCGCAATGTGCGCCAGGCCAGCCGCATGCTCGATGCGCTGGTGGCCGCCGCGCCGAAAGAAAAACTCGGCGAAGGCATTGCGCTGGCGGCCACGGGCCACAGCACCGCCACGGGCGATCTGTTTTTTCAAACCCAATTGCTCGATTACACCCTGCCCGCCAAGGCACTGCCCCAGGGCAAGGCCGACAACCAGATTCTGGGCGTGGTGGCCGCGCTCGAAAAGCTGCACCCTAAGCGGCAAGTGGTGCTGGTGTCCAAAGACATCAATATGCGCGTCAAGGCCCGTGCCCTGGGCCTGGCTGCCGAAGACTACGAAAACGACAAGGCGCTGGGCGATGACGAAGTGCTCTACAGCGGCGCGCTCGTGCTGCCCGCCGACTTCTGGGAAAACCAGCAGCAAAAAATCGAAAGCTGGCAAGAGGGCATGCACACCTTCTACCGCGTGCATGGCCCGCTGGTGCAGCACATGCTCATCAACCAGTTCGTCTATTTCGAGCAGCCCGGCGAAGCCAGTCTGTACACGCAGGTGGTCGAAATTCGCGGCGACAGCGCCGTGCTCAAAACCCTGCGCGATTGCACCCATCCCAAGCAAGCCGCCTGGGGTGTGACGGCTCGCAACCGCGAACAGAACTTCGCGATGAATTTGCTACTCGATCCGGAAATCGACCTCGTCACGCTGGCGGGCCATGCCGGTACGGGCAAAACGCTGCTGGCACTGGCCTGCGGCCTCACACAAGTGCTGGATGAGCGCCGCTACAGCGAAATCATCATGACCCGCGCCACCGTCAACGTGGCTGAAGACATCGGCTTTTTGCCCGGCACCGAAGAAGAAAAAATGGGCCCCTGGATGGGTGCGCTGGACGACAACCTGGAGTTCCTCACGCGCAACGCCGCTGGCAGCGGCGCGGGCGAGTGGGGGCGCGCCGCCACGCAAGATCTGGTGCGCAGCCGCATCAAGATCAAGAGCATGAACTTCATGCGCGGGCGCACCTTCATGAACAAATACCTCATCATCGACGAGGCGCAAAACCTCACGCCCAAACAGATGAAGACCCTGATCACCCGCGCTGGCCCCGGCACCAAAATCATCTGCATGGGCAACCTGGCGCAGATCGACACGCCCTATCTGACCGAAGGCTCTTCGGGCCTGACCTCGGTAGTCGATAAGTTCAAGGGCTGGCCGCACAGCGGGCACATCACGCTGGCGCGCGGCGAACGTTCACGCCTGGCCGACTTTGCCAGCGAGGTGCTGTAAAGGTCCGCTCACGACCTCGTCACGCGCATTGGAATCGCCAGCAGGCCCCAACACCTGTTGGCGGTTTCAACACCGCAAGGCAGCACCGGCGCAGCGGAACAGATGCATCAGCAAAGCGTTCCACCTGCCGGCAAACCCTGCGGCAGGGCCCGCCAGCCACTACGCACACAAACAACCCGCCCATTGCGTGCAGCGCAGCGTGCAACTTCTGATGCGCACCTGATGCGCGCCTAACGCCCTGCTTGACGCATACAGCAAGCACATGCCCCAGCGCCCCAACGATTTGCCCCCCATGAGCCCACCCCACCGCTTACCCGCCTCCGATGTGCACGCGCTGTCGATGGTGTTTGACTTCAACACGGACGACAAGGATCG
>JAUMYU010000108.1 GCA_030528485.1 Comamonadaceae bacterium | reverse complement strand
GCCGCCTTCACCCAACTGGGGCGCAACCCCACGGACGTGGAGCTGATGATGTTCGCCCAGGCCAACAGCGAGCACTGCCGCCACAAGATCTTCAACGCCGACTTCACCATCGACGGCCAGCGCCAAGCGCACAGCCTGTTTGGCATGATTCGCCACACGCACCAGATGGCGCCGCAGCACACCGTCGTGGCCTATGCCGACAACGCCTCGGTGATGGAAGGCCACGCCATCGAGCGCTTCGTGGCCCGCGCCGATGACGCCCAGGCCCCGCGCCAGTACGTGCGCGAGCCGGCCCGCCACGAGGTGCTGATGAAGGTGGAGACGCACAACCACCCCACGGCCATCTCGCCCTTTCCCGGCGCGGCCACCGGCGCGGGCGGCGAGATCCGCGACGAAGGCGCCACCGGCCGCGGCGCGCGGCCCAAGGCGGGGCTGACGGGCTTTACCGTCTCCAAGCTCTGGGGCGGGCTGAGCGAGCAGCCCGGCGGCAAGCCCGCGCACATGGCCAGCCCGCTGGAGATCATGACCGAAGGCCCGCTGGGCGGCGCGGCCTTCAACAACGAATTTGGCCGCCCCAATCTGGCCGGTTACTTCCGCGAATATGAACAGCAAGTCGCGGGCGTGCAGCGCGGCTTTCACAAGCCCATCATGATCGCCGGCGGCCTGGGGCAGATCGATGCCACGCAGGTCAAGAAAGTGCAGTTCCCCGCTGGCACGCTGCTGGTGCAACTGGGCGGGCCGGGCATGCGCATCGGCATGGGCGGCGGCGCGGCCAGCTCGCTGGCCAGCGGCGTGAACGCGGCCGAGCTGGACTTTGATTCCGTGCAGCGCGGCAACCCCGAGATTGAGCGCCGCGCGCAGGAAGTCATCAACCAATGCTGGCAATTGGGCCAGGACAACCCCATCCTGGCCATCCACGACGTGGGCGCGGGCGGCCTGTCCAACGCCTTTCCCGAGCTGGTCAACGACGCCGGGCGCGGCGCGCGCTTTGATTTGCGCGCCGTGCCGCTGGAGGAAAGCGGCCTCTCGCCCAAGGAGATCTGGAGCAACGAAAGCCAGGAGCGTTACGTCATGGCCATCGCCCCCGAGGCGCTGGCGCGCTTTGAGGCGCTGTGCGCGCGCGAGCGTTGCCCGTTTGCCGTGGTGGGCGTGACCACCGAGGCGCGCGCGCTGCGCGTGACCGACGGCGACGACGGCAGCGAAACCGCCACCGCCCCGCACCCCGTGGACATGCCCATGGACGTGCTGCTGGGCAAGCCGCCCAAGATGCACCGCGACGTGCGCAGCGTGGCGCGCACGCCCCAGCCGCTGGACGTCACCGGCGTGGGCCTGCAAGAGGCCGTCATCGGCGTGCTCAGCCACCCCACCGTGGCCAGCAAACGCTTTCTCATTACCATTGGCGACCGCACCGTCGGCGGCCTCACGCACCGCGATCAAATGGTCGGCCCCTGGCAGGTGCCGGTGGCCGATTGCGCCGTCACCCTGGCCGATTTCCAGGGGCTGGCCGGCGAGGCCATGAGCATGGGCGAGCGCAGCCCGGTGGCCGCCCTCAACGCCCCGGCTTCGGGCCGCCTGGCCATTGCCGAGGCCATCACCAACCTGCTGGCCGCGCCCATCGAGCTGGCGCGCGTCAAGCTCTCGGCCAACTGGATGGCCGCCTGCGGCGAGCCGGGCGAGGACGCCGACCTGTACGCCACCGTGCGCGCCGTCGGCCTGGAGCTGTGCCCGCAGCTGGGCATTTCCATCCCCGTGGGCAAGGACAGCCTGTCCATGCGCACCGTCTGGCAGCACGAGGGCCAGCCGCGCAAGGTCACCTCGCCCGTGACGCTGATCGCCAGCGCCTTCTGCACCCTGCCCGACGTCAGCGGCACGCTCACGCCGCAACTCAATCGCGACGAGGCCGACACCACCCTCATCCTCATCGACCTGGGCCGCGGCCAGATGCGCATGGGCGGCTCCATGCTGGCGCAGGTGCTGGGCCAGGAAGGCGGCGCCCCGCCCGATCTGGACGACGCGCAAGACCTGGTGCGCCTGGTCGATGCCGTCAACCAACTGCGCCGCGAAGGCAAGCTGCTGGCCTACCACGACCGCAGCGACGGCGGCCTGCTGGCCGCCGTGGCCGAAATGGCCTTTGCCGGGCGCGTGGGCGTGGCACTGAACGTGGACATGCTCATCACCGAGAGCGACGGCATCAGCGACAGCCGCGCCGAATACGGCGACGCCAAGAACTGGGCGCAGCAAATCAGCGC
>JAUMYU010000047.1 GCA_030528485.1 Comamonadaceae bacterium | reverse complement strand
CCTTTAGCTTTACCCCCATTTGCTTTAGCCCCGGTCGCCCATCTCTGCCATGTCTTTGCCGCCCACTCCCTTGCCACCACCCGACGCCCGCCGCAATCTCTTGCGCAGCGGGTTTGCCGCGCTGTCGGCGCAGTGGCAGCGCCTGAGCGCGCACAGCCAGGCCGTGTGGGGCTATCTGTTTCCGCTGCTGACGGTGGTGCTGTTCACGGTCGTGATGCTGGGCGCGTATCTGTTTCTCCGCATGGAGGAAAAAGCCCGCGAAGCGCAGGCGCTGGAGCAACGCAGCCAGTTCCTGGCCTTGCGCCTGGGCGAGCTGCTTTTGAGCAAGCAAGAGGACATCCAGCGCCTGGTCAGCGGCCTGGAAGGGCACACCGACAAACACGATTTCGACTCCGGCGCGCGCACCCTCATCGCCCGCGATGCTTCGCTGTACGCGCTGCGCCTGATGGATACCCAGCACCGCGAAATCACCAGCCTGCACTCGGCCATATTGCGCGGGCGCTTGCCCGGCGCGGCCCAGCAGGGCCAGCAGGAAAGCGCGCGCCGCCAAAGCCATTGGGAGCTGGCGCTGACCGAGCCAGGCCCTGGCGATGCCAGCGCCGCCAGGCCCGCCGGGCAAAGCGCGGTGCTGCGCCTGCACACGCCGGTGTATGCGCGCGAGATCTACCTCGGCTCGGTGGTGGCGGAGTATTCGCCGCAACTGCTGCTGGGCGCTTTGCTCAGCCAGGGCGGCGTGCAGGATATGGCGGTGGCGCTGGCCGATGCGCGCGGGCAGCGCATCGCGGGCATGGAGGCCGTCTCCCGCCACGACGCGCTGGGCAGCCAACTGGCGCACGTCACCCTGCCCGTGGCGCCACTGGGCGAACACATGCGTTTGCAGGCCACTCTGTACCGCAGCGACGGCAACCTTATCGGCAACACCTTGTTTGCTTTGATGCTGCTGCTGGGCCTGACCACCATCGTCACCTTGCTGCTCAATTGGCGCCTAAGTCGCCACCGCCTGCACGCCCAGCGCAAGCTGCATGAAGAGTCGAGCTTTCGCCTGGCCATCGAAAACGCGCTGACCACGGGCATCCGCGTACTCGACATGGAAGGCACGACCACCTACACCAATGCCGCCTTCAGCCGCATGGTGGGCTGGAGCCAGGAGGAGATGGTGGGCATGCGCGCGCCGTTTCCCTATTGGCCGCGCAAGGATCGGGAGGTGCTGATGGAACGCTTTCGCGCCGAGCTGGCCGGACGCCATTACCCCCACGGCCTGCAACTGCGCATACGCCGCAAGAATGGCTCCACCTTTGACGCGCGCATCCACCTGGTGCCGCTGCGCGACCAGCACGGTGTGCAAACCGGCTGGCTTTCCGCCATTACCGATATCACCGAACCCAACCGCATCCGCCAGCAACTCAGTGCTGCGCACGAGCGTTTCACCCGGGTGCTGGAGGCGCTGGACGCCTCCATCTCCGTCGCCCCGCTGGGCAGCCATGAGCTGCTGTTTGCCAACCGCATGTACCGCCAGTGGTTTGGCTCCGACAGCCAGGGCCATATGCATATGCTCGCCGGCGCCAGCGCCATGCAAACCGGCGGGGCCATTGAGGAGGAGGATGCTCTCATGGGCCTGCCCTCGGAAAGCATCACCAGCGCCAACAGCGAACATGCCGAGATGTACGTCCAGGCGCTGGACAAATGGCTGGAAGTGCGCTCGCGCTATCTGGACTGGGTCGATGGCCGCCTGGCGCAAATGCTCATCGCCACCGACATCACCAAGCGCAAACAGGCCGAGGAGCAAGCCGCGCGCCAGGTCGCCAAGATGGAGACTGTCAGCCGCCTGATGACGATGGGCGAAATGGCCTCCAGCGTCGCGCACGAGCTGAACCAGCCGCTGGCGGCCATCACCAACTACACCAACGGCATGATCTCGCGTATCAAGGCGGGCACCATCGACCGCGAGGGCCTGCTGACGCCGCTGGAGAAAACCGCCCACCAGGCCATCCGCGCGGGGCAGGTGATTCAGCGCATCCGCTCCTTCGTCAAACGCAGCGAATCCACCAACGAAATCTGCTCGCCGCACCGCCTGGTTTCCGAAGCGGTGGAGCTGGCCAACATCGAAATCCGCAAGCGCAATGCCCGCCTGAGCGTGTATATGGAGCCGAATTTGCCCATGCTGGAAGTCGATGCCATCCTCATTGAGCAGGTGCTTATCAACTTGCTGAAAAACGCCGCCGAAGCCGTCGATGGCGCGCAAACGCCCCCCCATAAGCGAGGCATTGATTTGCGCCTGCTGCACCACGAAAGCGAAAACGGCCAGGGCCGGGGCGTGCGCTTCGTCATTACCGACCAAGGCCCCGGCCTGCCCGAGGAAACGCTGGGCCAGCTCTTTGACGCCTTCTACTCCACCAAACGCGACGGCATGGGCATTGGCCTGAACCTGTGCCGCAGCATCATCGAAACGCACCACGGGCAGCTCCAGGTGCGCAACCTCTACAATGGCGACCCCGCCCAGGGCCAGGTCAGCGGCTGTGAATTTTCGTTCTGGCTGCCCGCATCCCGGCACGGCAGCGCCAATGCCCCCGAGTCGCACACCCCCTCATTGCCGATCCTGGGCTGATCCCCATTCCCCACCCGAACCTTTGTATGAGCAACAACAAAAAAGGCACCGTTTACATCGTTGACGACGATGAGGCCATTCGCGATTCGCTGCAATGGCTGCTGGAAGGGCGCAACTTTCACGTGCGCTGCTTTGAGAGCGCAGAAGCCTTTTTGAGCCAGTACGACAGCCGCGAAGTCGCCTGCCTGATAAGCGACATTCGCATGGGCGGCATGTCCGGTCTGGATCTGCAAGCCCAACTGGCCAGAGCCAACCCCGCCTTGCCCATCGCCATCATCACCGGCCACGGCGACGTGCCCCTGGCCGTGCAAACCATGAAGCAGGGCGCGGTGGACTTCATCCAGAAGCCCTTTGACGAGCAGGCCATCACCTCGCTGGTCACCCGCATGCTGGAGCAAGCCCGCGCCAGCTTTGCCGACCAGCAACAGGCCGCCACGCGCGAGGCCCTGCTGGGCAAGCTCACCGCGCGCGAATCGCAAGTGCTCGAACGCATCGTCGCTGGCCGCCTGAACAAGCAAATTGCCGACGACCTGGGCATCAGCATCAAAACCGTCGAAGCCCATCGCGCCAACATCATGGAAAAGTTCGGCGCCAATACCGTCGCCGATCTGCTCAAAGTCGTGCTCGGCGGCAGCCAACCAGCCACCTCCGCAACGGGCAAAGCCATTTGAGCCTTGCAGCGTTCGCCCCTTGCTCCACCGGCCGCGCATGCGGCCGTCGCGCTTTCATCCGCCCTGCAAACTTCCCTGCAACCTCCCTTCAACCCCATACCGCTTCACACCATCATGACCGCCCAGATCATTGACGGCCTTGCCCTCTCGCGCAAACTGCGCTCGGCCTTTGCCCAGCAGGTACAAACCCTCACCGCCGCAGGCAAACGGCCCGGGCTGGCCGTCATCCTCGTGGGGGAGAACCCCGCCTCGCAGGTGTACGTGCGCAACAAAATCAAGGCGTGCGAGGAAACCGGCATCCACTCCGTGCTGGAACAACACCCCGCCAGCATCAGCCAGGCCGAACTGCTGGCGCGCATTGACGCGCTCAACAACGACCCGGCCATTCACGGCATCCTGGTGCAACTGCCCCTGCCGGAACATATCGACGCCGATGCGGTGATCGAGGCCATCTCCCCCGCCAAGGATGTGGACGGCTTTCACATCAGCAGCGCCGGTATGCTGATGACGGGCCTTGCAGGGGGTTTTTGGCCCTGCACGCCGCACGGCTGCCTGAAGATGCTCGATGACATCGGCTACGAACTGCGCGGCAAGCATGCCGTTGTCGTCGGCCGCAGCAACATTGTTGGCAAGCCCATGGCCATGATGCTGCTGGCGCGCAGCGCCACCGTCACCATTTGCCACAGCGCCACGCCCGATCTGGCGGCCATGACGCGCCAGGCTGATGTGCTGGTGGCCGCCGTGGGCCGCGAAAAGCTCATCACCGCCGAGATGGTCAAACCCGGCGCCGTCGTCATCGACGTGGGCATGAACCGCAACGCCGAAGGCAAACTTTGCGGCGATGTGGACTTCGAGGCGGTGAAGGAAGTCGCCTCCTGGATCACCCCCGTGCCCGGCGGCGTTGGCCCCATGACCATCACCATGCTGCTGGCCAACACCATCGAGTCCGCCCGGCGGGCTTGAGACATTTTTGAGGTATTTCAATCAAAGGAAAATTGATTCTATACCCATAATGCCTAAAAGGCGTGGTATTTTTTCTTTTTGAATTAGAAAAATCAGATGCTGAGCGGATCCACATCCACCAGCCAGCGCAACAGGCCCTTCGGGGCCTGTTTTTTCGCCTGGTGCAGCAGGGGCTGCAAGGCGGCCAGGTAGGCTTGCAGGGCCTTGCGCGAGGCGCTCTCCAGCAACATTTGGGCGCGTTCGGCGTTGGCCACGCGCTGCACGGGCAGGGGCAAGGGGGCATAGACGGTGACGTGCTCGCTGCCGGGCAGGCGCGCCGCTTGCGCCAGACGGGCGATGTGGCGCAAAAATTCTTGCGCGGCGTCCTGGCTGCGGGCGTCGGCGCGCAGCAGGGCCTGGTGGCTGAAGGGGGGCATGCCGGCCTGGGCGCGCTCTTGCAGTTGCAGGGCGGCAAAGCCGGGGTAGTCCTGCCGGGCCAGCGCGGCGTAGAGAGGGTGGCCAGGCTCCCAGGTTTGCAGCCACAGCTCGGGTTGCGAGGCGCCTGCGGCCATATAGCGGGCGTCGCGCCCGGCGCGGCCGGAGGCTTGCATGAGCAGGGCGAACAGGCGCTCGGGCGCGCGAAAGTCGCTGGAGTACAGCGCGCCATCGGGCTGGACGACGGCCACCAGCCCGATGCGGCGGAAGTCGTGCCCTTTGGCAATCATTTGCGTGCCCACGAGGATGTCGATATCGCCCCGGTGCACTTGTGCGAGCTGCTCTTGCAGCGCGCCTTTGTGGCGGGTGGAGTCGGCATCGATGCGCAGGATTTGCGGGATGCGCCCGTCGGCCAGGGCCAGGCTGCCCAGGGTGTGTTCCAGCAGTTCTTGCAATTGCTCGGTGCCGCGGCCGATGGGGGCGATGTCGATGCTGCCGCATTGGGGGCAGTGGCGCGGCAGCGGCGTGCTCCAGCCGCAGTGGTGGCAGCGCAATTGGCGCTCGCTTTTGTGCACGACCTGGTGGGCCGAGCAGTGGGGGCAATCGCTTTTCCAGCCGCAGGCGCCGCAGCGCAGCACGGGGGCGTAGCCACGGCGGTTGAGCAAGACCATGCATTGCTCGCCCGCGTCGATGCGCGCGCGCATGGCCGCCAGCAGCGGCTCGGCCAGCACGGCCTCGCGCGGGTGCTGGCGCATATCGACCACGCGCAGGGCGGCCAGAGCGCCGCCGCCGATGCGCTCGGGCATGCTCAGGCGCTGGTAACGCCCGCCGGCCTGGCCGGGCAGGGCGGGGCGGCTGTTGTGCCAGCTCTCCATCGACGGGGTGGCCGAGCCGAGCACGACGGGGATGCCCATCTGGTGGCCGCGCCAGACGGCCAGATCGCGCGCGTGGTAGCGCGCGCCGTCTTGCTGTTTGTAGCTGGCATCGTGCTCCTCATCGACGACGATGAGGGCCAGGTGCGCGAAGCTGGCCAGCACGGCCATGCGCGTGCCCAGCACCAGCCGTTTGCGCCCCTGGTGCACGGCCAGCCAGTCGTGCAAGCGTTGCACGGGGGGCATGCCGCTGTGCATGACGGCCACGCAATCCTCACCCAGCCAGGGGCCAAAGCGCGCTTGCAGCAGGGCTTGCCACTGCGGGGCCAGGTTGATCTCGGGCACCATGAACAGCAGTTGCGCCTGGGCGTTGGCGCGTAGCAGGGCTTCGGCCAGTTGCAGATAGACCTCGGTCTTGCCGCTGCCGGTGACGCCGTGCAGCAGGCTGGCGCCCGCTGGGGCGGCCAACAGGCGATCCAGTACGCTGCTTTGCACGGGGGTGAGTGCGGGTTTGTCCAGAGCGGGGGGGGCGCTGGCGCCTGGGCCGTTTAGCGGGGGCGCATCGCTGCCCGGGGCAGTTGTGGGGTGGGCTATGGGCTGCGGTTCGGGGGCGTTGGCGGTGGTTTCAGGCGCTGTCTTGCGGCGCTTGCGTGCGGGCTGGGGTGGCGGGTTGAAGGTTTTTTCCAGCTTTTGCAGGCGTTTGTGCCATTGCGCGGCGCTGTGCTCTTGCAAGGCGGTGGGCAGGGCGGTGATGGCCATCTCGCCCAGGCTGCGCTGGTAATAGCGGGCGGCAAAGGCGATTAGCGCGCACCAGGAGGCGGGCAGGGGCGGCTGCCCGTCGAGCACGGCGACCACTTCTTTGAGCTTGTGGATATCTTTTTCTGGCGTATCCGGGTTTTCCCCATGCGGCCAGACGATGCCCAGCACTTCCCGCTGCCCCAGGGGCACACGCACCAGGGTTCCCGCAGGCAACGGCTGGGCGCTGAGGTAGCTGAGCAAATGGCCTACGCCACTATGAAAAGGCGCGTTCACAGCCACGGATACCAGGTGCATGGGCGGGAAGAAAAGAAACGAGGGGATGGACGGCGTTTATCCACAATGGGCCGCAGCAGGCGCTGCCACAACAGGAATCGCCCTGTGGATAACCTTGTGGGAAAAGATGTGAAAAGGCGTCTGGCAAGGCATTTGCGCGCAACGGCGCAGCGGTTGGAACGCAGTGCTTTGCCATGCGGCGCGCGATGTTAATGCAGTCGCCAGGGGGCCAAGTGCAGGGGGCGGGGGCAAAGGTAGAATCGCCGATTCAGCCCTGTCCCTTTCTTTTCCTTTGCGCCGCGCCTTTTGCCCCTGATCGCCCCGTTTGGGCGTGCAGCCAGCTTGGCTGGCGGGGCTTGCGGCCCCTGGGCTGCCATCTCTTTCTCCCTTCGAGACATGACCAAATTTGTCTTCGTTACCGGCGGCGTCGTTTCCTCTTTGGGCAAAGGCGTTGCCGCTGCCTCGCTGGCGGCGCTGCTGGAGTCGCGCGGCCTCAAAGTCACCCTCATCAAGCTCGATCCCTACATCAACGTCGATCCGGGCACCATGAGTCCCATTCAGCACGGCGAGGTGTTTGTGACCGACGATGGCGCCGAAACCGACCTGGATTTGGGCCATTACGAGCGCTTCATCGAAACGCGCATGAAGCAGGCCAACAACTTCACCACCGGCCGCATTTACCAAAGCGTGCTGGAAAAAGAGCGCCGGGGCGATTACCTGGGCAAGACGGTGCAGGTCATCCCCCACATCACCAACGAAATCCAGGAATTCATCCAGCGCGGCGCAGGCATTGGCACGCCCGATGCGGTGGACGTGGCCATTGCCGAAATCGGCGGCACCGTGGGCGATATCGAATCGCTGCCGTTTCTGGAGGCCGTGCGCCAGCTCGCGCTCAAGCTTGGCCCCAACAACAGCGCCTTCGTGCACCTGACCTATCTGCCCTGGATTGCCGCCGCTGGCGAGCTGAAAACCAAGCCCACGCAGCACACGGTGCAAAAGCTGCGCGAAATCGGCATCCAGCCCGATGCGCTGCTGTGCCGCGCCGACCGCGCCATCCCGCAGGACGAGAAGGGCAAAATCTCCCTTTTCACCAATGTGCCGCAATGGGGCGTGATCTCCATGCCCGATGTGGACTCCATTTACAAAGTCCCCCGCCTGCTGCACGAGCAGGGGCTGGACGGCATGATTTGCGACAAGCTGCGCCTGAACACCCCGCCGGCCAATCTGCGCCGCTGGGACGATCTGGTTTACAAAACCGAGCATCCCCAAGGCCAGGTGCGCATTGCCATGGTGGGCAAGTATGTGGAGCTGTCCGACAGCTACAAATCCGTCAACGAAGCCCTGCGCCACGCGGGCCTGGCCAGTGGCGTGCAGGTGGAAATCAGCCACATCGATTCCGAAACGTTCGAGGGCGATGCCCAGGCGGTGCAATCGCTTGCCGCCTACGACGGCATTTTGGTGCCCGGCGGCTTTGGCGCGCGCGGGGTGGAAGGCAAGATTGCCACCGCCCGCTACGCGCGCGAGCACCAGGTGCCCTACCTGGGCATTTGCCTGGGGATGCAGGTTGCCACCATCGAATACGCGCGCCACGTGGCCGGCTTGGCCAAGGCCAACAGCACCGAATTCGACCCGCACACGCCCGAGCCGGTGATCGCCCTCATCGACGAGTGGGAAGATCAGGACGGCAGCATCCAAAAGCGCGACGCCAGCAGCGACCTGGGCGGCACCATGCGCCTGGGCGCGCAAAGCTCCGACGTGCAGCCCGGCACGCTGGCGCACCAGATCTACGGCGACGTGGTGACCGAGCGCCACCGCCACCGCTACGAGGCCAACACCAAATACCTGGACAAGCTGCGCGAAGCGGGTTTGGTGATCTCGGCGCTGACGCAGCGCGAGCATTTGACCGAAATCATCGAGCTGCCGCAAAGCGTGCACCCCTGGTTTATCGGCGTGCAATTCCATCCCGAATTCAAGAGCACGCCCTGGGCGGGGCATCCGCTGTTCAACGCCTTCATCAAGGCGGCGCTGGCAAGGCAAAAGGCCCACACGGCTGCTTGATCGATGCAGCGTGGGCGAGGGGGGGCTGCTTGTCAGGCGGCGCGATGTTCTTTAGCATCAGTGCATCAATTTCATGCTTTGATGCAAAGGAGTCTCTGATGCGCAGCACCTTCAATCTGGACGACGACATGCTCATCCTGGCGCAGCAAACCGCCCAGCGCGAGCGCATTACGCTGGGGCAGGCGGTGTCCAAATGGATGCGCCGCGGCGTGCAGCACATGGCCGATGCCCCAACGCCTGCTGACCAACCGCCGCGCAGCCCTTACTCCGTCTATCTGGCGCGCAGCGGCCCGCCCATCACATCGCAAGACGTTTACCGCCTGATGGATGAGGAGGGCGTTTAATGGCTGGCGCCTCCCCGCCGCGAAGGCTCTTGCTGGATATCAACGTCTGGGTGGCCTTGCTGGACGAACAACACGTGCACAACCTGGCGGCCATTGCCTTGTGGAAGCGCCCCGGTCTGCGTATAGCAACCTGCCCCCTGACGGAAAACGGGGCATTGCGCATCAGTGCCATGCCCGGCCTGAACCGAGGACGCCCGGCCAGCCTGACGAGCATCCGCCAGGCCATGCGCCACGCTTGCCAGGATGTGAACCACCAGTTCTGGCCCGATGACCTCTCCCTGGTGGCCGATGAGGCGCTGGATTTCACCCGCATCAGCGGCCACAACCAAATCACCGACGCCTACCTGCTCGCCCTGGCCGTCAAGCACGGCGGCGCTTTGGCCAGCTTCGACCAGCGCATCGCCCTTTCCGCCGTGCGCGGCGCCACTGCCGAGCACTTGCTTTTGCTCTGAATCCACTCTCCATTGCCCTCTCCATCCATGGCAACGCAACCGCACCAACCCCTGGCCGAGCGCCTGCGCCCCCATGCGCTGGGCGAAGTCGTCGGCCAGCGCCATTTGCTGGGCGAGGGCATGCCGCTGCGGCTGGCGTTTGAATCGGGGCGGCCGCACAGTTGCATCCTCTGGGGGCCGCCCGGCGTGGGCAAAACCACGATTGCGCGGCTGATGGCCCATGCCTTTGACGCGCAATTCATCCCCATCAGCGCGGTGCTGGGCGGCGTGAAGGAAATCCGCGAAGCCGTGGAGCTGGCCCAGCGCGCGCGCGATGGTTTGATGCCGCAAGGCACCATCGTCTTCGTCGATGAAGTGCACCGCTTCAACAAAAGCCAGCAGGACGCCTTTTTGCCCCACGTCGAAAGCGGCCTGTTCACCTTCGTGGGGGCGACGACGGAAAACCCCTCGTTTGAAGTCAACTCCGCCTTGCTCTCGCGCGCGGCCGTTTACGTTTTGCAGCCCTTGGGGCCGGAAGATTTGCGCGAAATCGTCCAGCGCGCCCAGGCGCTGGGCGCCGTGCCTGCGATGGAGGAGGGCGCGCTGGCGCAATTGCTCGATTGGGCCGATGGCGACGCCCGCCGCCTGCTCAACACCCTCGAAACCCTGGCCCTGGCCGCGCAGCAAGAGCAACTGGCGCTTATCACCCCCGACTGGCTGCATCGCGTGCTGGGTGAACGCCTGCGCCGCTACGACAAAGGCGGCGAGCAGTTTTACGACACCATCAGCGCGCTGCACAAATCCATGCGCGGCTCCGACCCCGACGCCGCCCTGTACTGGCTGGTGCGCATGCTCGATGGCGGGGCCGATCCCCTCTACATCGGCCGGCGCATGATCCGCATGGCCGCCGAAGACATCGGCCTGGCCGACCCGCGCGCGCTGCGCCTGGCGCTGGATGCGGTGCAAACTTACGAGCGCCTGGGCTCACCCGAAGGCGAGCTGGCGCTGGCCGAGTGCATCGTCTATCTGGCCGTGGCGCCCAAATCCAACGCCGTTTACACCGCCTACAAAGCCGCCAAAGCCTGGGTCAAGCAAGACGGCACCCGCCCCGTGCCCCTGCACCTGCGCAACGCCCCCACGGCGCTGATGAAAGAGCTGGATTACGGCAAAAACTACCGCTACGCGCACGACGAGGCCGATGCCTTTGCCGCCGGGGAAAACTACCTGCCCGAAGGCATGCCTGCGCAACACTTCTACCAACCCGTGCCGCGCGGGCTGGAAATCAAGATCGGCGAAAAGCTCGCCTACCTGCGCGAGCGCAACGCCCAGGCCCGCCAAGGGCAGGGCAAGTGAATTTATTTTACATTTCAATTGGAAACAAAATATGCATTTTTCGGCATGATAGGTATTGTTTGAAATTTACTTTGATTGAGAAATCGCCTGGCCTTGCGGCTGGGCGCGCCCTTGCCCCGCGGCACGCGGGACAAGGCGCGTTGCTGAGCCTGCTTCCGCAAGCAGGAGAGGGCGCGGCCAGCAACGGACGCAAAGGTTGCCAAAGTGGCCCAATCGGGGGCTTGCCCAAGGCCCCGCCTCGCGTAGGATCGCCCGCCTGGAGCGTATCCATCGCGACCTCAACAGGAGCACACCCATGACCCAAACCCTTCGCATCACCACGGAAGGCCACATCGCCACCGTCACCCTCAACCGCCCCGATGTGCGCAACGCCTTCAACGACGAAGTCATCGCCGAACTCACCCAGGTCTTTGGAGAACTGGGCCAGCGCGCCCAAGTGCGCGCCATCGTCCTTGCAGCCGAAGGCAAAGCCTTTTGCGCCGGGGCCGACCTCAACTGGATGCGCCGCATGGCCGATTACACGCGCGAGGAAAACCTCGCCGACGCGGGCAAGCTGGCCGAAATGCTGCGCGTGATCTACGAATGCCCCAAACCCACCATTGCGCGCGTGCAAGGCGACGTGTACGCAGGCGGCATGGGCCTGGTGGCCGCGTGCGACATGGCCGTGGCCGTGGAGAGCGCGGGCTTTTGCCTGAGCGAAGTCAAGCTCGGCCTGATTCCGGCCACCATCAGCCCCTACGTCATCCGCGCCATGGGGCCGCGCGCGGCGCACCGCTACTTTTTGACGGCCGAACGCTTCGATGCCCAGGAGGCTTTGCGCACCGGCTTCGTCCACGCCATCGTGCCCGACGCCGCCGCGCTGGATGCCAAGGTGGCCGAGCTGTGCGCCGCGCTGGGCAGCGCCAGCCCCAATGCCGTGCGCGAATGCAAAAAACTGGTGCAAGACGTGGCCGAGCGCCCCATCGACGCAGCCCTGATCGCCCAAACCGTGCAAGGCATTGCCGACATCCGCGCCAGCGCGGAGGGCAAGGAAGGCGTGCAATCCTTCTTGCAAAAGCGCAAGCCCCAATGGTTGCAGTGAATGCGCTTTGGTGAATCGGGCTGCCATTTGCAACCGGGGCGCCGCGCTGTCCCTCTCGCCAGCGTGGCGCATCAACTTCTGTCAGAATCGGCGCCTGTTTTTCATTTTCAGGCCACCGGGCTGTTGCGTTTGAAAGGTTCCCCATGTCCTCTGCTTTGATCACCCACATCACCGACGCCAACTTCGAGGCTGAAGTGCTGCAATCGGCCACCCCCGTTTTGCTCGACTTCTGGGCCGAATGGTGCGGCCCCTGCCGCCAAATCGCCCCCGTGCTGGACGAGCTGGCCGCTGCCTACGAAGGCCAACTGGCCATCAAGAAAATGAACGTGGACGAAAACCGCGATACACCCGCCAAATACGGCATTCGCGGCATCCCAACGCTCATGCTGTTCAAGAACGGCCAACTGGCCGCCACCAACGTCGGCGCCGGCAACAAGGCGCAAATCCAGGCCTTCATCGACAAAAACCTGGGTTGAGCACCCATAGCCACATAGCCGCTATAACCACCATTGAAAAAGCCGGGCCAATCACAGCCCGGCTTTTTTGTTGTGCATCACACGCTCTAAAACACCGCAAAGCACAGGAAAGCGCCAGAAAAAACCTGGTAATCCGGGTTTCCAACCATCGATGCGCTCGGCGTTTATGCGACAAGAAACCGCATTTTGAAAGACAATGAGCAAAATTTTTGGCCTGTTAAAGGCTGTTTGCTTTACTGAGGGAGTGTCGGATGTTGATGAATTTGCAGCCACCCGCGCCGCTTGAATACTTTGCTTCGCTTGTGCAGTCCGACAAGGGTTTCCCGCTGATTGAAGCGGCCGCCAGCCTGGCGCAGGACGAATACCCGCAACTGGATTTGCAGCAAGTGCTCGATGACGTCGAGCGCCTGCGGGCCCGCTTGAACCAACGGGGCATCCATTATTTGACCGTGGCCGAGCGCCTCATCCGGCTCAACCTTTTTTTCTACGACGAGCTGCAATTTAGCCCTCACCACGCCCCCCGCGAGCACCAAGAAAACCACGACGGCGGCGATGACGACCCCGAAAACCACTACCTGCACCACGTGCTCGCCCAGCGCCAGGGCAGTGCAGCTCCGCTGGCCTTGCTGTGGCTGGATCTGGCCAAAGACGTCTATCTCAACGCGCACGGCGTGTTCTTCGCCGGGCAATTGCTGATCCGCGTGCTGCCCGGGCAAGGGCAGCAAATCGTGATCGATCCGCTCAATGGCCGCTCACTCTCGCCAGCGCATCTGGCGCAGCGGCTGCACCCAGGCGATGCCCGCATGGCCGCGCTGGTTGAACAGCGCATGCCCGGGCTGCTTTTGCAAACCGCCACACCGCGCGAAATCATTGCGCACATGCTGCGCAATTTGCAGGCCATCTTTGTGGCGCAATGCGATTTCGCGCGGCTGCTGGGCGTGCAAAACCGCCTGACGACGCTGCTGCCAACGGATTGGGAAACGCTGCGCGAGCGGGCGCTGACTTACCGCCAACTGGGGCTGGTGGAGCGCGCCATCGAAGATTTGCAGCAGTACCTGGCCCACGTCCGCCAGGGCCCCTGCGCGCAGGAGGCTGCACAGGCCTTGCAGCAATTGCGCATGCAGCGTTAAGCCCGGCGCCACCACAATGCCAGCGGCAAAAATGGTAATACAAATCAAAGGAAATTAAGACCATTGATCATCATGCCAAAACAAGGAGTATTTTTTGCTTATTGATTGATAATTGAAAGCCATTTGGCAGGCCGCACATTGCGCTAGCGCACAGGCAGAGCCCTTACAATACGCCCCATCAATTTGATGAACACACCACACCGCTGAGCGGCAACGCTCTGCGGTGCATTTTTTTGGAAAAACGAGGATACGCATGAGCACCCTTCCCATCACCAAGCGCGGCGCCGAGCTGCTCAAGGCGGAGTTGCACCGCTTGAAAACCGTTGATCGCCCCAACGTCATCAACGCCATTGCCGAGGCGCGCGCGCAAGGCGATTTGAGCGAGAACGCCGAGTACGACGCCGCCAAGGATCGGCAAGGCTTTATCGAAGGCCGCATCAAGGATATCGAAGGCAAGCTCGCTGCCGCGCAGGTGATTGACCCCGCCGCACTGGATGCGGAGGGCAAGGTCGTGTTTGGGGCCACCGTCGAGCTGGAAGATGAGGACAGCGGCCAGCAAGTCACCTACCAAATCGTGGGCGAGGACGAGGCCGACATCAAACAGGGCTTGCTCAACGTCTCCAGCCCCATCGCGCGCGCGCTGATCGGCAAGTTCGAAGGGGATGTGGCCGTCGTTCAGGCCCCTGGCGGCGAGCGCAGCTACGAAATCATCGCCGTGCGCTACGAGTAAGCCAGTGCGCAAACCTTTGCGCCCAAAGCCTGTGTAAAGAAAGAATGGAGAGGCTGCATGCCGGGCATGCATGCAGCACGTTTGGAGAGGGTTTATTCCGGGTCAGAACGGGCACGAAAAGTGCCAAAATCGGTCAATTCCTCCATTCATTTCACTTCTTGACGACGTGGCTTTCACCAACCCCTCTCCAAGCCTTCACGCAGCCGGGCAGGGCGCTCGCTCCAGAAGCGGCGCCTGCGCCGAGTCCTCCAAAGAATCGTCCGCGGCCGCCAGTGCCAAGCCGTCGTTACAGCCCGCCAAGGCTTCGCCCGTGGCCTTTGTGCTCACCATCCTGGAAGCCTACCGTCGCAAAGGCAAAAGCAGCGTGCAGGCGCTGGAGCATGCCCATATCACGCCCGCCGATTGGCGCAACCCCAACGGCTGCATTACGGCTTTGCAGATGGAGCGCCTCTCCACCCACGCCATGCGCGATCTGGATGACGAGGCGCTGGGCTGGCTCAGCCGGCCCCTGCCGTGGGGCAGCTATGGGCTGTTGGCGCGCGCCTCCATCAGCGCGCCCAATCTGCGGGTGGCGCTCACGCGCTGGTGCCGCCACCACAACCTGCTCACGCAAGATCTGGCGCTGCAAGTGCAGGTGCACAAGCAAGGCGCGCGCAAGGTGGTGACGGTGAGCGTGCAGGAGCACTTTGCGGCCGAGCCGGATCAGCGCCGCATGGGGCTGCTGACGCTGCTGCGCAATGTGCATGGCTTTTCCTGCTGGTTGCTCGATTCGCAGATTCCGCTGCTGGGTGTGGATTTGCCCTTTGCGGCGCCAGCGTATGCCTCGCAGGTGGGGCTGATGTTCCCCGGCCCGATCCGCTATGGCGCGCAGCGCGCCTGCCTGCACTTTGATGCCCATTACCTGGACATGCCCGTGCGGCGCGATGAAACGGCGCTGAACCACATGCTCCAGCGCGCTTTGCTGGTGGTGGTCAAACCCTATCGGCGCGATCGCCTGACCCAGCAGCGCGTGCGCCAGTTGCTCAGCCAGGGCGAGGGCAGCTTGCATACGGCCGAGAGCCTGGCCCAGGAGCTGCACATGTCCGTGCGCAGCCTGCACCGTTTTTTGCATGAGGATGGCACCAGCTTGCAGCGCATCAAGGACGAGGTGCGCAGCGAGCGCGCCTGCCAATTGCTGGTGCGCACCCGCCATCCCGTCAAGAAAATTGCGGGCATGACGGGGTTTGACAACGCCAAGAGCTTTACCCGCGCTTTCACCCGCTGGACGGGGCTGTCACCCACGCAGTATCGCCAGCAGCATGGAGCGACGCAGCCAGAGTAGGCCGGAACAGGGCGCTGAAACCCTCCATTTTATCGATCAAAAGGAAAAGAAATATGCCTATTTAGGCATGATGGTAAATAAACCTTTTTTTCTTTTGAAAGAAATGCCTGATGCGAGCTCAAGAAGCCGCTGCATCCGCCACGCCCAGCGCAATCCCCATGCTGTGCGCCGCCCGCAGCAGCGGGTGCTGCAAAGGCACGGTGCGGTTGAGGTCGGCCACCTGGGCCAGCGGCACGCTGTGGCAGGCATCGCCTTGCAGCACGACCATGCGCCCGAATTCGCGGCGCTTGACCAGCTCGGCCGCGTAGTGCCCCAGGCGCGTGGCCAGCACGCGGTCAAACGGCGTGGGCGAGCCGCCGCGCTGCAAATGCCCCAATTGGGTGGTGCGGATTTCGCAATCCACCAGGGGCATCAACTGGCTGCGCAGGACTTCGCCGATGCCGCCCAGGCGCAGCGGATCGGGGCTATCGGGCAGGTACTCGCGCACCGTCATCTCGCCGCCTTGCGGCTTGGCGCCTTCGGCGATGCTGATAAGGGCGTAGCCTTGCTGGCTGTAGCACTGGCGGCAGGCGAGGGCGATGGCATCGATGTCGTAGGGCAGCTCGGGGATGACGATCACATCCGCGCCGCCCGCCAGGCCGCCTTCCAGCGCAATCCAGCCCGCATAGCGGCCCATCGTCTCCAAAATCATGACGCGGCCATGGCTGCGGGCGGTGGTTTCCAGCCGCTCCAGGGCATGCGCCACCACGGCCACCGCGCTGTCAAAGCCGAAGGTGCGGTCGGTGTGCATCAAATCGTTGTCGATGGTTTTGGGCACGCCCACCACGGGCAGGCCCAGGCGCTCCAGCCGGTGGGCAATGCTCATTGAGCCATCGCCGCCAATCACCACCAGCGCATCCAGCCCCAGCTCGCGCGCATAAGCCAGGGCCTGTGCAGAGCAATCGGCGCCGCCAGCGGGCGTCCACTGAAACGGGTTGGCTTTGTTGTGCGTGCCCAAAATCGTGCCGCCTTCGTGCACGATGTGGTGCACATCCGCGCGCGTGAGCGGGCGCGAGCGCCGCTCCATCAAGCCCCAAAAACCGCGTTCAATCCCCGTCACGCGCGCACCCAGCTCTTGCGTGAAACACAGCGTGACGGCGCGAATCACCGCATTAAGGCCAGGGCAATCGCCGCCGCCAGTCAAAACACCAACATGCAGAGGCAGGCGAGGGGAGGCGGGCGAGGTCATACAAATAGCAGTCCAACGATGAAAAAGCAGGCAATGGTATCGGACAAAATCGGCGTGCCTGCTGGCATTTGCGCGTTGTGCGCCAATGCCAGCGGGCTTTGTGAAACAGGAGAAATTGGAGCTTTCCCCCATGTCTGATCTCGACTGCATGGCCGACCGTATAACCGCCGCCGTCGCCGGATTGGCGCAATGCTTGATCGCCACCAATCGCATGATGGCCTGCGCCGAAAGCTGCACCGGCGGCATGGTGGCCGCCGCCTGCACCGCATTGGCAGGCTCCAGCGCCTGGTTTGAGCGGGGCATGGTGACGTATTCCAACCAGGCCAAGCAGCAAATGCTGGGCGTGCCCGCCGAGCTCATCGCCACACACGGCGCCGTCAGCGAACCCGTCGCCCGCGCCATGGCCGAAGGGGCCTTGCGCCATTCCCAAGCCCAACTCAGCCTCGCCATCACCGGCATCGCAGGCCCCAGCGGCGGCAGCGAAGAAAAGCCGGTGGGGACGGTGTGGTTTGCCTGGGCCGCATCGCCATCCAATACGCAAAGCCCCGCAGAGCAAAGCATCACCATAGTGACCCGCTCACGCATCTTTCCCGGCAATCGCCAGGCAGTGCGTGAAGCGGCGTGTCTATACGCTTTGAGCGGGCTGCTTGATCTGGCCCGCAAAGGCAGCCTGTTTTGACCGGGCTTTTGTGATGCGGGTTTCTCTGCCCAAAAGGGATGGAAAAAAGACCAGGGTTTTTACCAATTGCGCGAAAATTGATAAAAATAATAATTAATACTATTTCAATTAAAATCGTGTTATGAGGCCTCCGTCCCAAAGAGTGATTTACCCTTTAGTAACAGAGTTCGCCATTCTCAATGGGAATATGGAGCGCGTTTCATAAGCTTGAAAGAATGGGTGTGCTTCGCGCCCATTATTTCTATGGGATTCAATTTTAAAATATCGAAGGAGCGCCTGTGAAAAATTGCAAAAGAATGGCTTTTTCATTCATTTTTCTTTCATTTTTGACTGCTTGCGGCAGTGGTGATGAAAATTATTCTGAAATTGCTACCAAAACAGATTTCAGTATTTTATTGGGGCCTGACTCCCTCACCAATCATGCCGACACGTCAAGAGGTTGCGTGGATGGCGCAGGAAGTGGAGTGATGCTGGGCCATATCAGCGATATAGCCATTAATACTTCAGCATTACAGGTACTGACTCTTGAACGGGCCGTATGTGATGCATCGTACAGAGTTCGCGTATTCGATATCGAGAGCAAGGAAATTAAAACCCAATTCATAGCGCCGCCTTACCATCCGCAAATGCAAGGCCCGCTGACTACGCTTGCCAGCCCATCGGCCATTGCAATGGCAAAAGATGGAGGCTTGTTGATTGCAGACTCAGAGGGTTTTACAGGCGGGCTTGGTATAAGCAATAGAAACAAGCCGGGGCATGGCAACGGAATTTGGCATTTGGATTCTGAAGGACGCTTATCGCAATTGGCCGGTTTTGCCACCCCCAATCCTCGCGTCGCTGGGCCTGGAGAACAACAAAAAGATGGCACTGGAGAGCAAGCCGTTTTTTCCCTCATTGACAAAATTTGCCCGCAAGGGTCAAGTGAAGATTATTATTTGCTCGATAAAAACATTGTTCGACATATAACGAAATCCGGGTCGGTTACAACACTGATTAATGAAAACGGTGGCGCATACCAGGGATTGCATTGCAGCTCCGGCGGGCGAGCCTTGAGTTCGTTCATTGACACCAACGGCCAATTCAAAGCCGTTGAGCTGGTATCAGGCACACAATATTCGATTACGAAAGCGATGTTTAATAGTATCCAGACACTAGCAACCGACGGCAAAGCCTGGATACGCTTGGACGATGACATGGCCCTTCTTGATCTTCATACGGGAGAGGTCATTAAAGATTCCAAAATTGCCACCAATGGGTCAAAAGGCAATACAGGAAAAGCGCCAAACCCCATAGGTCGAGGGTTTGTACATTACCAAGGTGATAGCGCCATATATGCCAGCACGACTTCTTTGGTCATGTTGAAATACAGTGATTGATGCCGACGACTTTCATTTGAATCGCAAACGAGGGCAAAGCTTGCCGGTTAGGCGGGCACCCCTGCGGCGGTGCTCAAGCTGCCGGGCAAGGACTGGGCGGGCTGGTGTCGATGCACTCGGGCAAACGCTTATGTAAAGTGCGCTCAGTGACCTGAAGAAACTGCGCAGCCTCAGCGCGCGAGAAGCCCGCGCTTCGGTACAGCGCCCGCAGCCGCAAGCCAGTATCGACGCGGCTTTGCCTGCGCACGGCAGCGCGGTATGGGTTCATACGATCATGCGTCATAGTCGATACGATGTATATTACTAGTCGATACATTTGTAAATGAAGCATTTTCCCCAGCGGTCAAAAAAATATTATCTCCATTTTTGCAAATAGTAAATATCACCGCTGATTTTCCCGATACAGGTTCAGCAGGGGCGTGATACTTGGCGCTCAGGTAATCGCCAGTTTCTGGCGCCGAACCAGTCCCGAAGGTGCAGCCGATGCGGTTCGGCATGCCACTGGCGTGGCATACCCGGCGGCCCTGAGCAGGGCCGAGAACATGGGGCCAAGCCCCATACCCCAGAGAGGGGATGCGGTATCGCCCAAGGCAAGCAAAGCTGCCTGATCTAGAATGCAAGGACATCATTTCTTCCTTCACGTTTACGAAGTGGTGTAGAGACCCCGGCAAGCCTTCTTCTTGCCGGGGTTTCGCTTTTTGAGCGCAGCAGGCAACCTTTGCCCGCAGCACTCGCGGAGATCAGTCTTGCAGACTGATCCCCAACTCGCGCTGGATGCAGTTCCCTGCAAAGCAGAGTTCAGTGCCAGACGGGCTGCCGGGTATGACCCGGCGGTGAGTGAAACACCCAAAAGCCCCCGCCAGGCGTCAAACCCGCGCGCCGTTGTTCAGAGAAGCCACAGGGAATCTCGTCATAAATCAAATCGACCACATCAATCAGCGTGTAGCCATCAAAGCGGATGCGTTGAGCCTTCGGGGGCGTGAGATCGCGCGAGGCAAAGTAGCTACGCTTGAAGTCCTCACCCTCACCGATAGCCTTGGCGATGTACTTGGAGAGATAGCCGGCCAACTGCGACACGCCGCAGCCGCGCCGCGCCTTGCGTGAGCGCGAGATATCGATATTGCCGCCAAGCTCTCCCACGATGGAGAGCCAGACGGCGCGCACGACGTTGAAGGACTTGACCTTCACGCCGTTGCGAGCGGGCAGGGTGGGGGGCACCTTGTGAATAGCCAGATGCACGTGCAGGGCCCCGCGCTTTTGCTTTTCCAGCACGGCGCAGTACTGCCAGCCCGGTATCAGTCGCTTCATGCGCCGGTGAAACTCCTTCAGGTGGCGCACCACCAAGTCCCGATCAGCCACGTTGGCCCGGTACGTCAAGGTCAGCAAATCAGTAAAGCCCGCCTTCTTGCACACCTGGCGCAGCTTGCGCTTAGCCCGCTGAGCCGCCTTGCGCTGCGAACGCTCGCGACGTTGTTCGAGCAGTTCCGGATCCTGTTGCTGTTGGCGGTACTGGAGCAGCGCCCAGTCATCCAAAGTAGCGACCTCGTGCCAATGCACGACAGGCCGAACGCTGTACTCCAGTTCGCCGTTGCCCAAGTCGGTCTTGAACACATCAAAGGAGTTCGGGCACACCTGGCCTTCCTGCAAAGACCGACCCACAAGACGTTGCATGCTCATGACGACCACCCCCATTGCTTGAAAGAAACCCGCATCAATGCGGTAGATGTTCTTAAGTGTTCTCCAGATAAATCTAGCGGCGCCTTCGGCGCCCCTCGCCCTTCGGGCGAGAGGCTCTGCCCATGGGGGGCAGCCGGGCCGCTCGCAAGCTCGCCCGCCCGGCTGCCCCCCACAGGCAGAGCCTTCCCGCTAGAAGGGCTTTGCAGCAGCTTGAGCTTGCGATGCAGCTCAGAGGCATAAGCGGCACGACGACACAACAGGGACCACCATGCCGAATCGTGCGGATTGAAGCCGTAGCCTTCAGGACTCCAGAGCTTGCCCGAGTGCATCGACCAGCCCGCCCAGTCTTTGCCTGGCAGCTCGTAGCCAGCCCAGATGCGCAGCAGCTTGAACACCGCCGCAGGGGCGGCGTGCTTGCCCGATTCCCAGTTATGTAAAGTGCGCTCGGTGACCTGAAGAAACTGCGCAGCCTCAGCGCGCGAGAAGCCCGCGCTTCGGTACAGCGCCCGCAGCCGCAAGCCAGTATCGACGCGGCTTTGCCTGCGCACGGCAGCGCGGTATGGGTTCATACGATCATGCGTCATAGTCGATACGATGTATATTATGTCAAATTAGTAAGGGGCAATTATGCAAACAACTTCCCCGCCATCCCTTTCGCTTCTGTCGCCAAGCCCTACTCCCCTACGTAGTGTCGTCCTGGCATGTTTTGTGCCCGTATTGACACACTCAGGCTGGCTGGCGCTCCTATGATGCCGCGTCCATACGCCCTGATTGCAGGGATGAATTCACAGGTTTCAAGGAGACATGAATGGAAACCGCGCAAGAGCTAAGCTATGCCAAAGGCCACACCCATACGCCACTCATAGAGCAAACGATTGGCGATTTCTTCGATGCCATGGTGCGGCGTTACCCTGAGCGTGATGTATTGGTCAGCCGCCATCAAGGGCAGCGTTACACCTATCGGGAGCTGCACGCCAAGGTCAGCCAATTCGCCAGCGCTTTGCTGCGCACAGGGCTTCAACCCGGCGATCGCATCGGCATTTGGTCGCACAACAATGTGGAATGGGTGCTGATGCAACTGGCCACGGCCAAGGTGGGCCTGGTGCTGGTCAACATCAATCCGGCCTATCGCACGGCCGAGGCCGAATACGCGCTCAACAAGGTCGGCTGCAAGGCCCTGGTGGCCATGCCCAGCTTCAAAACGAGCGACTACCTGGGCATGTTGCGCGAATTGGCCCCCGAGCTGGAGCAATGCGAGCCTGGGCAACTGGCCGCCCGCCGCCTGCCCTTTTTGCGTCGCGTGGTTTGGATCGACGCGCCCGGCCAGGGCCAGGAGCAACCGGGCATGCAGCGCTTTTCCGAGCTGCTGGCCACCGGCGATGCCAATGACCCGCAGGTCGCGCAGGTACAGGCGGGTCTGAAGAACACCGACCCGATCAATATCCAGTTCACCAGCGGCACCACGGGCTTCCCAAAAGGGGCCACGCTGACGCACCGCAACATCCTCAACAACGGCTTTTTCATTGGCGAGT